>NZ_PZKO01000019.1:0-74137 GCF_014926485.1 Pseudarthrobacter sp. AB1 | reverse complement strand
GTACTCCCGCCTCGCCGCCCGGCGCGGACCGATGAAGGCCCTCGTCGCGGTCGAACACGCCATGCTCACCGCCGCCTGGCACATGCTCACCACCGGCGAACTCTACAAAGACGCCGGCGCCGACTACTTCAGGCTGCAAGCACCAGCCAAAACCAAGGCCCGCGCGATCGGACAGCTCGAAGCCCTGGGCTACCAAGTGACCCTCGCGCCCCTGCAACCCACCGGATAATCCTGCCTCAAAACGACGACCGCCAGGGCAACCAGTCAACGGGACAACGTCACCGCAATTTTCATGTCAGAGTTGAAGTGTGACTGACCTTCCCCAAGCCCCGCCGCTGCCCGTTCCACTGCCAGAGGAGGCGCCGGAACCCAATGCGGAGGTCGGCGTCGGGCCCTGGGACGGCGAGCTGCCTGAAGGCGACCATTGGGATCATGAACTGCTGGCAGACGGCGACCGGCGCAACGTGGTGGACCAGTACCGCTACTGGAAGCATGACGCGATCGTGGCTGACCTCGATTCCAAGCGGCATAACTTCCACATCGCCATTGAAAACTGGCAGCACGACCTCAATATCGGCACCGTGGTGCGCACCGCCAACGCGTTCCTCGCCAAGGAAGTCCACATCATCGGGCGACGCCGGTGGAACAGGCGCGGGGCCATGGTCACCGACCGCTACCAGCACATCCGCCACCACCCCACCGTGGAAGACTTTGTGGCCTGGGCGCAGGGGGAGGGGCTCGCTATCATTGGCATCGACATATTCCCGGACTCCGTGCCCCTGGAAACCTATGAGCTGCCCAAGGACTGCGTCTTGGTGTTCGGCCAGGAAGGGCCCGGGCTGACGCCGGAGGTCCATGAGGCGGCCTTGGCCACCCTGTCCATCGAGCAGTTCGGCTCCACCCGCTCCATCAACGCCGCCTCCGCCGCGGCTGTCGCCATGCACGCCTGGATCCGCCGGCACGTTTTTAGCCAGCCCGTCTGACCCGCGCCACTTCTGACCCGCGCCGAGTTGGCTTTGTGAGCGTGAGTGTTACCCGTCCGCGTGACCCGAAACACTGCCCCTGCACAGAAATGGCTAGGATGGTGGCTAGCCGTAAGAGGTCTACTCCAGGGTCACAACCCACAGACGAAAACTCAGCATAGGAGTCAGCATGCCCATTGCAACCCCAGAGATCTACTCCGAGATGATCGACCGTGCCAAGGCCGGGGGCTTTGCGTTTCCGGCGGTCAATGTGACGTCGTCGCAGACCCTGAATGCAGCCATCCGCGGGTTCGCCGAGGCTGAGTCCGATGGCATTATCCAGGTTTCCACCGGTGGCGCAGCGTACTGGTCCGGTGCATCGGTCAAGGACATGGTTGCCGGTTCGCTCGGTTTCGCCGCCTTTGCCCGCGAAGTGGCCAAGAACTACAACGTCAACATTGCGCTGCACACGGACCACTGCCCCAAGGACAAGCTGGACGGCTTTGTCCTGCCGCTGCTGGCCGCTTCGGAGGCTGAGGTCAAGGCTGGCCGGAACCCGATCTTCAACTCGCACATGTGGGACGGCTCGCACGAGACCCTCGAAGACAACCTGCGCATCGCCCGCGAGCTGCTGGAGCGTTCCGGCGCGGCGAAGATGATGCTCGAGGTTGAAATCGGCACCGTCGGTGGCGAGGAAGACGGCGTGGAGAACGAGATCAACGAGAAGCTCTACACCACCACCGAAGATGCCCTCGCGACCATCGAGGCGCTGGGTACGGGCGAGAACGGCCGTTACCTGACGGCGCTGACGTTCGGTAACGTCCACGGCGTGTACAAGCCCGGTGGCGTGAAGCTGCGCCCGGAGCTGCTCAAGCAGATCCAGGCCGAGGTGGGTGCCAAGATCGGCAAGGAGAACCCGTTTGATCTGGTGTTCCACGGCGGTTCGGGTTCTTCTGACCAGGAAATCGCTGACGCCGTTTCCTATGGTGTGATCAAGATGAACGTCGATACGGACACGCAGTACGCGTTCACGCGTCCGGTGGCCGGGCACATGCTCGCCAACTACGACGGCGTGCTGAAGATCGACGGCGAAATGGGCAACAAGAAGACCTACGATCCCCGCGTCTGGGGTGCCTCCGCCGAGGCCGGCATGGCTGCCCGCATCGCCGAGGCCGCCCGCCAGCTCGGCTCCCTCGGCAAGACGTTCTAGTTATGTCGGATGAGTTCCGCAAGAACCTGATGGGTCCGGAGCCGACGCTCCTGCCTGCCGAGACCGACGTCTACGAGCAGCTGGACGCCGGCGCCGAACCCCTGGACCTGGTGGAGAAGCACCCCACGTCCTCGCTGTTGTGGGCTGTCCTGGCTGAGGAGGCGTGGTCCGAGGGCCGCACCATCGATTCCTACGCCTACTCGCGCGTTGGCTACCACCGCGGGCTGGACTCGCTGCGCCGCAACGGCTGGCGCGGGGTGGGCCCTATCCCATGGGAGCACGAACCCAACCGCGGCTTCCTGCGTGCGCTCTACTCGCTGGGCCGCGCATCCGCGGCCATTGGCGAAGCCGAGGAACCGGAACGCATCGAGAAGTTCCTCAACGACTCGGACCCGGCAGCCAAGGCGGCCATCGAGGGCAAGTAGTTTGAAGGGCAACGCGGGGTCACTTCCGGCCCAATAACCATCGTTTTTGGGCCGGAAGTGACCCCGCGTTGTTTAACGAACGACGGCGAGCCTACCGGTGGCTAAACCTTCGCGAGTCCTGTGCGGGCCATGGCGTCGGTGTAGACGACGCGCATTTCCTCGAGGTACTGTTCCTGCCGTGCGGGCGTCCCGGCGAAGGCGCGGCCGCTGAGGGAGCGGACCTTGTAGGTCTTCAGCCCGCGGCGCCAGAGCAGCGGAACTTCGGTCTTCAGCAGCAGGTTGGCCAGGCGGTTGGCTTCGGTGCCGTGGGCCACAATCACCGAGGCGCGGGGAACCACGGCGAGGAACTTCAACAGCGGCTTGAGGCCAGCGGAAATCTGGTCCGGCGTGAACTTGCCGTTGACCTCACCTGGGGTGTGCCACGGGTGCACGTTCCAGGGCATCACGAACTCGGGGCGCAGGCCCAGCTTCCACTGGATGCCGAGCATGCGGGTGGCGGCGTCTTCGTCGCCGGCGGTGATGAAACCGGACGGGTCAGCTTCGCCGATGTTGGAGTAGAGGCTGATGATGCGGCACTCGTCTACGTCGTGCATGGGGTCGACGTACGGGACTTCGGTGTGGGGCTTGACGCTCTGCAGGGAATCGCACAGCTCGTTGACGGCTGCAACGTTGGGCTCGTAGCGGCGGCTGAGGAGCTGTTCACGGAGGGATTCTGGGGCCAGGGCTGTCATATAGTGCAATGTCTCCTGCGGGGCTCGGCGATGCTGCCAATCCGGAAAATGGGCGCGTGATGGGCGCGCCCGTCCGGCGTGGTTTGAAATGTGGTGTGGACCGATTCCTGGTCGATCTCTATCAGTTTAGCAAGCCCCGCGAAATGCGGACCCCGTCCGGTGAGATTCCGTGATGAAAGGCATACGCCGGACCACGCAGCCGGAGAGGAAAACCCGCGGACAATCCGCAATGGCGCGGCAGGCTCCGCAGGCCCAACGGGTGGAGGAAACCCCCGCATCGGCTAAACTTGGGTGGTAAGAGCCCCGGACTCTTGCGTGGTTGGCCGCCGTAGCGGTCCGGCCAGGCTATGGCCTTCGGGGCATTCTCATGAACGGCGCAACGCAGGCCTGCCATCTAGGTGGACTGACCTGTGCGGCCCGAACGAATGGGGGAGGATCCCATGCCAGCAATCGTGATCGTAGGAGCCCAGTGGGGCGACGAAGGAAAAGGCAAGGCCACCGATCTTCTGGGCGGCCGTGTTGACTACGTCGTAAAGCCCAACGGCGGCAACAATGCCGGGCACACCGTCGTCGTAGGCGGTGAGAAGTATGAGCTCAAACTCCTTCCGGCCGGCATTTTGAGCCCTAACGCGATTCCGATCATCGGCAACGGCTGTGTGGTGAACCTTGAGGCCCTGTTCGAGGAGATCGAAGGCCTGCAGGCCCGCGGCGCGGACACGTCCAAGCTGCGCATCTCAGCCAACGCGCACCTCGTGGCGCCCTACCACCAGGTCCTGGACAAAGTCACCGAGCGTTTCCTCGGCAGCCGCGCCATCGGCACCACCGGCCGTGGCATCGGCCCCGCTTACATGGACAAGGTGGCCCGCCTGGGCATCCGCGTCCAGGACGTCTTTGACGAGTCCATCCTCCGCCAGAAGGTGGAAGGATCCCTGCGCCAGAAGAACGAACTCCTGGTCAAGGTCTACAATCGCCGCGACATCGTGGTGGACGAGATCGTGGACTACTTCCTGGCGTTCGCCGATCGCCTTCGCCCGCTGGTCATCGACAGCACGCTTGTCCTCAACAACGCCCTGGACGAGGGCAAGGTTGTCCTGATGGAAGGCGGCCAGGCCACATTCCTGGACGTAGACCACGGCACCTACCCGTTCGTGACCTCCTCCAACCCGACCGCCGGCGGCGCGTCCGTTGGCTCGGGTATCGGCCCCACCCGGATTTCCCGCTCCATCGGCATCATCAAGGCCTATACCACCCGTGTTGGCGCCGGACCGTTCCCCACCGAACTGTTCGACGAGATGGGCATGTACCTGCAGAAAACCGGTGGCGAGTTCGGCGTAAACACCGGCCGTCCGCGCCGCTGCGGCTGGTACGACGCCGTCCTGGCCCGCCACGCTTCCCGCGTGAACGGCTTCACGGACTACTTCGTCACCAAGCTGGACGTCCTCACCGGCATTGAGCAGATCCCGGTCTGCGTTGCCTACGACGTTGATGGTGTGCGGCACGACGAAATGCCCATGACGCAGACCGAGTTCCACCACGCAGTGCCCATCTTTGAGTACTTCGAGGGCTGGACCGAGGACATCACCGGCGCCCGCACGCTGGAGGACCTCCCCGAGAACGCCCGCAACTACGTGCTGGCCCTCGAAAAGCTCTCCGGCACGCGTTTCTCCGCGATCGGCGTCGGCCCGGACCGCGACCAGACCATTGTGGTCCACGATCTGATCAACGACTAACAGCCTGCAACGTACGACGACGGCGGGTCACCTGAAGAGGTGGCCCGCCTTTGTTCTGCCTGGGGGTAGTACGCAATTTACACAGGCTTAACGCAACCGGTCTTGTGAGGCTGTACCCGAGGCGGACAGACTCTTAAGCACACCCTGAACTGATCAGTTGATCATTCGACCAGACCCGCAGGTGCCCGACGCAGCGATGCTCCGGGACCGCCCGTGGCTAAGATGCCGCGGACGGGACCCGCAGACCGGAAGGATTTATCATGGCCGGGAAGTTTGAAGTTTTCTTGGATTCGGATTCACATTTCAAGTTCCGCCTCACGGCGCCGGATGGCACCGTGATGGCTGTGTCCGGAGCCTTTGAGGACAAGGCAGCCGTGGCTGCCGGGATCGCCGCCGTCCGCGAATGCGCCGGGACAGGGCTGGTCACCGACCTCTGCCCCGCCGCGAACGTTTCGCCGACCGACCCCGCGCCCGCTCCGGTGCTTGTCCCCGCCCAACTCAAGCCGGGCTGTGGGGACCAGCTCGTCCCCGCCACCAGGGCGCACACTTTTGTCATGGCCAAGGCGCCGCGCCGGGGTGTGGCCGCCCCTCGCTGGACGTAGGCAGTACGGCCGGCGGTACAATCCTTGGAAGTTTTTCTCCGACGGCGTAACCCCGGCGGTGTCTGGAGCGATTACCCCTATGAAGCGCCGGTCTGGAACGTGTCCCCCATCATGTTCCAGCCCGGCTCTTTTGTTACCGGCGGGTAAAGTTAGCTGGCGAGGGCATTCCGCGCATGACGTGCGGGCCCCAAGCTAAGCAAGCCCAGTCCCTCCACCGAAGGCCCTGTGTCCGTGACCGATGCACTGACAGATGACGTTCTGCGTGCGCGCGCCCGCGATCCGGAGCTTTTCAGCATCGTGTATCGCACCTATGCATCGCAGGTCCTGGGCTACCTCACAGCCCGCGGGGTAGAAGATCCGGAGGCGGTTATGCAGGAAGTCTTCCTCGCCGTCCTACCGCGGCTGCAGACGGTTACCGGCGGTGTCGCCGGGCTGCGCACCTTTGTCTTCTCCGTGGCGCACGCCAGGATGGTGGACGATCACCGGAGGCAGCAGCGCACCCCCACCAAACTTCCGTTCGAACCGGAGCTTGACGGACGCCAGGAGTCATCCGCCGAGGCCCAAGTTCTGCAGCGGATCTCCCCGCAGGAGGTTGCGGATCTCCTGAACGATCTGCCGGCTGAGCAGCGGGAAGTGTTGTCGTTACGCCTCGTCGCGGGCCTGACCGTGGACCAGGTGGCCGCTGTGATGGGAAGGAGTGCGGGTGCCGTCAAACAGCTACAGCGACGTGCACTGATCCGGCTGCGCGAGCAGTCCGCAGTGAATGAGTACGTGGCCCCATGACGTCCAATGCCAGCTCCCTGATCCGGACCGTGGATGAAATGCTCCTTGATGCCGGTTGGACCGATACCGCCGGTTGGGCCGATGACGCCGGGCTCCGTGAAACGCTGCTCGCGGTAGGTTCCCTTGCCTCCATGCCGGTCCTCGAGCCCGGCCCTGAACTGGCGGCACTGCTCGCAGGCCAGTCCCATCAGCTCGCCCGGCACCGCCTGCTCCGCAAGCACCGGACCACCGTTGTGGGCCTGGCTGTCGTCGCGGGGATGGGCCTTGGCGTCACCGCAGTTGCCGCCACCGGGACCGCTCCGGACGCGCAGGCCAGCAATTCCATCCAGCAGCTGTTGCGGGACTGGGCCCCTGCCTGGACCGTCGCGGGGACTCCGTCTGTCAGCGGGAGCGCCGTCGATCCGGCGGAGGTGCAGTTGCCCGCGGAGCCGGCAACCCGCGACATTTCAGCGCCGGTACACCCCGAACCTGCTGAACTTGGAACCGGCCAGCCAGTCAACGGTCCGGAAAACGCTGGCCAGAACGCGGGCACGGGGCCGGCCGGCCGCGGAGACGACACCGCGCCCGGCAAGTCAAAGGCGGACGACGGCGGCGCGCCGGGGAACGCCGCGGGCGTCACCCCGGGCGGCGCTGCTCCGCGGGATGCAGCCACTCAGGACGCTGCCACCCAGGAGGAAAGAAAAGGTCCTGCCAAGGCCGCCACAGACGCCGCTGCCGAACTCGACAAGGCCGGAAAGCTGGCTGCCGGTACGCTGTCCGAAGCCGCAACAGCGGCCGAGTCCCTGACGTCAGCCCTCGTCCCCCCGGCACCGACGGAAAAAACCGGGCCCGGCATTGCCGGACCCGGTTCAAACTGGCTAAGGAAGTTCAACCGGTAGGTTCTCCGTCAGGAAGAGCCTTCCGCCGGGAACCACCTTTCCGTCAGGAAAGGAGTTGCCGCTTGGAGGAGATCACGCCGGTGTCGAAGCCGGCCAGGTGCAGCCCGCCATGGAACCGGGCGTGCTCGATCTTAACGCAGCGGTCCATCACCACGTCGAGCCCGGCGGCTTCCGCGTCCGCGGCCACGTCCTCATGCCAGGAGCCGAGCTGCAGCCAGAGGGTTTTGGCGCCGGCCGCGATGGCTTCGTCCAGGACGCCCGGGAGGTCATCGTGCTTGCGGAACACATCCACGATGTCCGGGCTTTCGGGAAGATCGGCCAGTGAGGCGTAGGTCGGTTCACCAAGGATCTCCTTGACCACGGGGTTCACGAAGTACACCTTGTACCGCGTGGACGACTGCAGGTAAGTCGCCACAAAATAGCTGGCCCGGGACGGCTTGTCCGAGGCGCCCACAATCGCAATTGAGGTGGCTGCGCGCAGCAGGTTCAGGCGCTCCGGAGCGGAAGGTCCGGCCCAGGTGCGTTCGCTGGTGCTCATACGTTCGCTCCAATCGTGCAGGATTCTGCTTCGGTGGTTGAGTCTGTCGAAACCTCGGCCGCGACCACCGGTTCGGAGGCCGCGTCGAGTGCCTGGTCCAGGTCCCACAAGATGTCCTCGATATCCTCCAGGCCCACGGAAATCCGGACCAGGTCCTCGGGCACGCCCGCGGACTCCAGCTGGACCGGGCTCAGCTGCTGGTGCGTGGTGGACCCCGGGTGGATCACCAGGGTGCGGGAATCGCCCACGTTGGCCAGGTGCGAGGCCAGCTGCAGGGATTCGATGAACTTCTGCCCGGCCGTGCGGCCGCCCTTCACCCCGAAGGAGAAGACGGAGCCGGGGCCCAGCGGCAGGTACTTCTTCGCGCGCTCAAAATGCGGGTGCGAGGGTAGCCCGGAGAAGTTGACGTATGCCACGCGGGGGTCGGCCTCGAGCCATTCGGCCACAGCCTTGGCGTTCTTGAGGTGTTCGTCGAGTCTTTGCGGGAGCGTTTCCACGCCTTGCAGCAGCTGGAAAGCCGACAGCGGCGAAAGTGCCGGGCCGATGTCCCGCAACTGTTCGCAGCGCAGCTTGGTGAGGAAGCCGTACTCGCCGAAGTTGCCCCACCAGGAGACATTTCCGTAGGATGCCACCGGCTCGGTCATGGTGGGGAACTTGCCGTTGCCCCAATCAAACCGGCCGCTTTCCACGATCACGCCGCCCAAGGTGGTGCCGTGCCCGCCGAGGAACTTGGTGGCGGAGTGGATGACGATTTCGGCGCCGTGTTCGATCGGGCGCACGAGGTACGGCGTGCTCAAGGTGGCGTCCACCACGAGGGGGACGCCGGCGTCGTGCGCTACCTTCCCAAGGGCCGCCAGGTCCTGGACTTCAGACGACGGGTTCGCCACCACCTCGACGAAGATCGCCTTGGTGTTTTCCTGGACCGCCGCGGCATAGTCTGCGGGGTCTGTGCCGGGAACGAACGTGGTGTCCACGCCGAAGCGGCGGAGCGTCACATCCAGCTGGGTGACCGTCCCGCCGTACAGCTGGGAGGCTGCCACGATGTGGTCGCCGGACTGGGTCAGCGCAGCGAAAGTGATGAACTCAGCTGCCATGCCGGAGGACGTTGCCACGGCGCCGATGCCGCCTTCCAGCGAGGCGATGCGCTCTTCGAAGGCTGCCACGGTGGGGTTGCCGATGCGGGAGTAGATGTTGCCGTACTTCTGCAGCGCGAAGAGGTTGGCGGCGTCCTGGGTGTCCTTGAACACGAAGGACGTGGTCTGGTAGATGGGTACCGCGCGGGCGCCGTGTTCGGCGTCGGGGGTGCCGCCGGCGTGCAGGGCGCGGGTGCGGAAACCGAACTTGCGGTCGGCCATTACGCAGCCACCCCAACGTTGGCCACGGGTGTGGCGGAGAGGTCCAGTTCGGTGCCGTGCCGGCGGGCCAGGTCCGCCTCGAGCTCGCGCACAATCGGCAGGATGTCCTGGCCGAATGCGGCCACCTCCTCCTGGAAGTGCAGGTAGCCGGTGAGGAAGAGGTTCACGCCGATCTTCTTGTATTCCACGATCCGTTCGGCGATCTGCTCCGGGGTGCCGATCAGCTGGGTCTTGAAGCCGTCGTTGTACTGGACCAGATCCTCGAAGCTGGAGTCGGCCCACATGCCCTTGCCGTCCTTGGTGGACGCGCCGGCTTCCTGCACGGCGTCACGGAAGCCCTGGACTGCAGGCTTGTGTGCCTTCGCCACGATTTCGCGGAGTGTCTCGCGGGCTTCCTTCTCCGAATCGCGGGCGATGACGAACCCGTTGAGTCCGAAGCGGGGGGCGGCGAGGACCCCGTCAGTGCCGCGCTTCGTCTCACCTGAAGCAGATACAACCCCCGCGATGTTCTCCTTGAAGCCTTCCAGGTCCTTGCCGTTGGAGAAGTACCAGTCAGCCACGCGGCCCGCAGTGGCCTGCGCCGCCGTCGAGTTTCCGCCGAAGAAGATTTCCGGGTGCGCACGGCCGGGGACATCCACGGGGGCCGGGTTCAAGGTGAAATCGGTGATGTTGTAGTAAGCGCCGGACTGGCTGTATTCCTGCTCGGTCCACAGTCCGCGCAACACGTTGATGAATTCCTCGGTGCGGACGTACCGTTCGTCGTGCTCCAGCCAGTCGAGACCGAAGTTGGTGAACTCGTTTTTGAGCCAGCCGGAGACGATGTTGACCGCGGCGCGGCCGTTAGAGATGTGGTCCGCGGTGATGATGAATTTGGCCAGTACGCCGGGGTGCCACATGCCGGGGTGGACGGCGGCGATGACCTTCAGGCGTTCGGTGGCCGCGAGGAGGGCCAAGCTGAACGACGTAGCCTCGTGCTGCTTGTCGGCTCCGTAGGACGCGGCGTAACGGGTCTGTGTCAGGGCGTATTCGAAGCCGGAGTTCTCGGCGATCTGCGCGAGCTTCTTGTTGTAGTCAAAGTCCCAGCCGGTGCGCTGTTCGATGGTGGAGACCACCAGGCCGCCGGAAACGTTCGGCACCCAGTACGCAAACTTGAGCGGCTCTGAAAGGCGGGCAACGTTGCTGATGTCTGTCATGAGTTTTCCTTTACTAGGGTCCGCTCGCGCAGGACGTCCTGGATTCCGGCGATCGCCGGTTCGTTTTGGAGTGAGGTGGTGTCGCCCAGGGCGGTCCCCTCGAATAATTGGGTGAGCAGCCGGCGCATGATCTTGCCGCTGCGGGTCTTCGGCACGTCAGGAACCACGACGACGTCGCGCGGCTTCGCGATCGGGCCGATCACCTTCGCGACGTACGCTTTGAGCTGGTCCCCGGTGGTTGAGCCCGTCGAAACTCCTGCTTTTAGCACAACAAAAGCGACAATCGCGTGCCCGGTCTTGGGATCGGCTACCGGACAGACGCCGGCCTCCACCACGTCCGGGTGGGCCACCAGCGCCGACTCGATCTCGATGGTGGAAAGCAGGTGGCCGGAGACGTTCAAGGTGTCGTCCACGCGGCCCAGGATCCAGATGTCGCCGTCGGCGTCGTACTTTGCGCCGTCGCCGGCCAGGAACCAGCCCTGTTCCACGTACTGGCTCCAATATGAGTCGTAGTAGCGCCGGGGATTGCCCCAGACGGTGCGGGCAATGGCGGGCCCGGGAGTGTCAACCACAATGAAACCCTGGACACCCGGGGGCACGGTATTGCCGGCGTCGTCCACGATCCTGGTGCTGACGCCCGGCAGCGGTCGGGCCGCGCAGCCCGGTTTGAACTCGGCGTCCGTCGGGGCGGGGGAGAGGATGGTGGCGCCGGTTTCGGACTGCCACCACGTGTCCACCACCGGTGCCGTGCCGGCGCCGACGTTCTCGCGGAGCCAGCGCCAGGCCTCCGGGTTGACGGCTTCGCCCACGGTGCCGAGCATCCGGATGGAGGAGAGGTCGTAGCTGTCCGGCACGCCATCCGGGAACCAGCCCATGAGGGACCGGACCAGGGTGGGCGCGGTGTAGTACTGCGTGACCCCGTACCGTTCGATGATCTCGAAGTGGCGGCCCGGGTGCGGCGTGTTCGGAGTGCCTTCGAAGATCACCTGGGTGACGCCGTTGGAGAGCGGACCATAGATCTCATAGGTGTGCGCCGTGACCCACGCGAGGTCGGCGGTGCACCAGTGCACGTCCTGGTCGCGGAGTGCAGGATCGGGGTTGCTGAAGAGGTGTTCGAAGCTCCAGGACGCCTGGGTCAGGTACCCGCCGGAGGTGTGGACCAGACCCTTGGGCTTGCCCGTGGTCCCGGAGGTGTACATGATGAACAGCGGCGTTTCGGCGTCGAATGCTTCGGCATCGTGGACATCCGCGGCAGTCCCGACGGCGTCATGCCACCACACGTCGCGGCCTTCAGCCATGGAAACGGCGGCCAGGTCCTCCGGCGCTGTGGTGCGGTTGATGACCAGCATGTGTTCGATCGCGTTGTCCCCGGCGACGGCGGCGTCCGCGTTGTCCTTGACGGGCACGGCGACGCCGCGGCGGAACTGGCCGTCCGTGGTTACGAGGAGCTTGGCGCCTGTGTCCTCGACGCGGAACTTCAGGGCTTCGGCGGAGAAGCCACCAAAAACGAGCGAGTGGATGGCGCCGATCCGCGCCACGGCGAGGGTGATGATGACGGTTTCGGGAATGACCGGCAGGTAGATGACCACGCGGTCGCCCTTGGTGATGCCCAGGGCCAGCAGGGCGTTGGCGGCCTTGGAGACTTCGCGCTGCAGTTCCGCGTACGTGATGGCTCGGCGGTCCCCGGGCTCGCCTTCGAAGTGGAGGGCCACTTTGTCGCCGCGGCCATTGGCGACGTGGCGGTCCACGCAGTTGTAGGCGACGTTGAGCTTGCCGCCCTCAAACCAGGTGATTTCCGGGCCTTTGCCGGCTGCGGCGTCGGCCGGGACCCGGCGGTGGGCCGTGTGCCAGGGCTTGCCGCCGGAGATTCCTGTGGGCTGCGCCCAGTCCAGGCGGAGGGCCTGCTCTTCCCAGAAGGCCACATTGTCCGGCTGGGCGTCTTCGTGTGTTTCTTTGTGCTCCGCCGTCTGCTGTGTGGTGGTGGTGCTGCTGTGGCGCGCCGGCCCTCCCGACGGTGCGCCGTGCACGGCGACGTCGTTCGGCTCGGTCGAGGACCATCCCGATGAGCTGCTGGAAGGGCCGGGCGCGTCACGCAGCCCTGCTTCGATCGCCGTCGCGTTCGAAGTGGATTGTGGGGAGTCCCTTTCAACGGCCGCTGCTGCGGCACTGGCGGGACTCAGGGTGGTCAACGGCGTGGCAGAAGATGCTTCTGGTGTCATAGATGTGCTCCATCGATCCTGGCGGTAGCACCCTCCGCTGTGTGCTGAGGATGGTCGCCTCAACGGGTACAGCGCTGGTCAGGGATGCTGCGGCTTCATCGATCCAGGTCTCTTGGCCGCTCGGGATGGTCACTTCCACTACAGCTGAACCGCACGCCCTGCGCCAAATCGGCGTCCACGGAACGTAATATTCGTTCACCCCAGGCATTGGCGCCCACGAGTCAGTCAGTTATTCGACGACGAGCCACTCCAGGGGCGATGTACGCTTGCATCATGGGCCACGTCAACGATCCTGCCGTTATTGAGCGCCTGATGCGGAACAAAGGGCGGTGGGCCATCGTGGGCCTGACCACCAATCAGTGGCGCGCAGCCTACGACACGTCGCTGTTTATCCGCGACCGGCTCGGCATGGAGATCATCCCCGTCAACCTTCCCGGCGACCCCGTCCACGGCGAAACGGGGTACCGCAAGCTGGGTGAGATTCCCCCTGAAAAGCAACCCCTCGACGTCGTCGACTGCTTTGTGAATTCACAGAAGGTCGGGGCGGTGGTGGACCAGGCAATTGCGGTGGGCGCCAAGGCCGTGTGGTTGCAGCTGGGCGTTACCGACGAAGCGGCAGTGGACCGGGCCAAGGCCGCCGGCCTGGACGTGGTGATGAACATCTGCCCCGCGCAGCAGGCGTGGAAGTACAACCTCTGACTGGTTCCCCTGGACGCGCTGGTTCCCCCGGCCGCTCAGCGCGCCCCGCGCGGCAGCCCGCTCAGCGCTGCATAAGGTCCGGGTAGTGGCGTTCGGTCACGTCGGGGTGGGCGCGCATGCGGCCCTTAAGCATGTTCAGGCCAAAGGACGCGAGCAGCGGGTTGGACGGGTCGTCGGAGATGCCGCGGGCCTGGGCTTTGAGCTCGGGCGGCAGGGGCACCGGATCGATGACGGCATCCAGCCGCGGCGACCAGAAGAACGGGACTGAGTAGCGGTCCACGCCGGGTGGCGGCGCCTGGACGCGGTGGATCGTGGCGGCAAGGAAACCTTCCGTGGCCACCTCCAGCATTTCGCCCAAATTCACCACGAGTGCCCCGGGAACAGGCTCAACCGGTGCCCATTCGCTCGTCCCGGGCGGCAGGACTTCGAGTCCGCCCACCTCGTCCTGGAGGAGCAGGGTGACAAAACCGTAGTCGGCGTGGGAGCCCACGCCCTGGTCGCCGGCCGCCTCCACCACACCGCCGACGTAATGCACCAGCTTTCCCATCCACGCCGGTTCGTTGCCGAAGGGCTCGTCGAAGTGGTCCTCCGGCAGTCCCAGGGAAACCGAGATGCCCCGCAGCAGTTCCATGCCCACGCTGGACATCAGGTCGGCCCAGGCCATGGCCGCGGACTTGAGCTCCGGCAATGCTTCATCGGGCCACATGTTGTGCCCCTGGAGCAGCCAGTACGGCTGATCGGCCGGGTAGTTGTGGACGGGTTCGCGTTCCGGGGAGTAGTCGATCTGCTCGCGCGCGTCGGCCCGGCCCTGCGTCACCTCAGTGCCCATCCGGGTGTAGCCGCGAAAATGGGGGGAAATCCTGTTGTCCAGCTTCATCCGCTCCTCAAGCGGCAGATCGAAGAACCGTTTAATGAGGGTCAGCAGCTCCTCGGCCTGGCCGGGGGCGGCGCCGTAACCAGTGATTTGGAAGAAACCCACGTTGTGGGCGGCGTCCCGCAGCTGATCTATGAATTCCGGGCTGAAGGAGCCGTACGGCTGGCGTGCGGCGCTCATGTCCAGAACGGGGATGGTGGCCTGGTCGGGTGACATCTTCGCAGACTAGCACCGCCGGGAAGGGCTTTGTAGGCTCGGTCCATGGACGCAGCGCAACTCAAGGCCATCTGCCTGTCATTTCCCGGTTCCTTCGAGGATTTTCCCTTCGGTCCCGAGACCTCCGTTTTCAAGGTCCGGGCTGCCGTGGCGGGTGGCGCAAGGCATGAAGCCAAGATGTTTGCGGCCTCCGCCATGAACCCCGACGCCTGGTCCGTGAGCCTGAAGTGCGAACCCGCCCTGGCTGAGCAGCTGCGTACCGCCCACCCGGAAATCACCGGCGCGTGGCACATGAACAAAACCCATTGGAACGGCGTGCGGCTCGACGGGAACCTGCCCGATGCCATGGTCCGTGACATGGTGGAGGACTCCTACGACTTGGTGGTAGCCTCCCTGAGCCGCAAGCAACAGGAGCAGCTGGGATGGGCGCGGCTGACCGGTTCTTCGGGCGGGTCCCGTTGACGGGGAAGCGCCTGGCCGCCGGTCACCTCAACTACCCTGGGGTCGGCTCCACCCAACACGGCCGGACGCCGGAAGGCTACCCGCTCGTCGTATCGCGGGACTATCTGGGCGATGGGCCGGCGGTCTACCGCAGGGTTGCGCACGGAATCCTCACCTGGGAACTACAGCGGAGGTCCGGCCTTCGCGTCCGGACCGAGTCCGACGCCGTGGTCCCCGGCGTACGCGTGGTGAGCGGGTTCGGCGTCGGGCCCTTCCGTATCAATGCCCCCTGCGAGGTGGTCTGGGTCCGGCATCCCTTGCCGGGCGAAAGTCCGCAGTCGGCGGGCTTCGGCTACGGCACGCTGCCCGGCCACCCGGAGCGCGGCGAGGAAGCATTCGAAGTTGAAATCGGCGCCGACGGGCGGGTGTTCCTGAAGATCACAGCGTTCAGCCGGCACGCCAACTGGTTCTATACGGCCGGCGGCCTGCTGGCCCGGGCCGCGCAACGGCACGTCACTTCGCGATACGTTGAAGGGGCACGCCAGCTCGCCGCGGGATAGTCCATGTTCCGCAACGGAAGGAAAATCCATGATCTTCATCGTCGTTAAATTCAAGGTCAAACCCGAATGGTCCGAGCGCTGGCTCGGCCTCGTTGACGACTTCACCCAGGCCACACGGGCGGAGCCCGGCAACCTGTGGTTCGACTGGTCCCGCAGCGTGGAGGACCCCAACGGGTTTGTGCTTGTGGAAGCCTTCAAGGACGACGCCGCCGGGGACCACGTCAACAGCTCCCACTTCAAGCAGGCCATGGCGGACATGCCGCAGGCGCTGGCTGAAACACCGCAAATCATCAGCCGCCAGCTCGACGGCGACGGCTGGGACCGGATGGGCGAACTGACCATCTGATGTGGATCGGCTGGATTGAATTCGACATCCTCCTCGGCGATGTCCAGAGCCTGAAGGAAAAGCGCTCCGTCATCAGGCCGCTGCTGGCCGAGCTCAAGCGCCGCTTCGACGTGTCCGTTGCAGAGGTGGGGGACCACGAACAGTACCGGCGCTCGCAGGTGGGTGCCGGCCTGGTGGCAGCGGACCGGGCGCACCTCGTGGAGGTGCTCACCGCCGTCGAACGCTTTGTGGCCGTCCGGCCCGAAGTTGAGCTGCTCAGCTCGAGGCAGCGGGAGCTCCGAAGCGACGATTAAACCAACGCGGGGTCACTTGCCGCCCATCCCGAAGGGATTATTGGGCGGAAAGTGACCCCGCGTTGATCTAAGGAGTGGGGACTAGCCGAAGTACTTCGGCAGGGTCGCCTCGTGGGCTTCGCGGAGGGCGTCCAGCGACATGGTGTCCACGCCGTTGACCTCCAGGTTTCCGCTGGCTGCGTCCACCACGCCGATCCGGGTGTGGGCAAAGCCGCGGGCCGTGCACATGTCCTTGAAGCGGACCTCTTCCGAGCGGGGCACGCCGACAACTGCGCGGCCCTGCGACTCGGAGAACAGCGCCGTGAACAGGTCCACGCCGTCGCGGTCCAGAACGTCCTGCAGGGCGATCCGGGCACCTACGCCGTAGCGCAGTGCGGACTCCACCAGGGCTGCCGCGAGGCCGCCTTCGGAGAGGTCGTGCGCGGAGTCCACCATGCCGTCGCGGGATGCGTTGATCAGGATTTCGCCCAGCTCGCGTTCGGCGGCAAGGTCAACCTTGGGCGGAAGTCCACCAAGGTGGCCGCGCATGTTGGCCCACTCAGAACCGTCCAGCTCGGCCGCCGTCGTACCCAGCAGGTAGATGGCCTGGCCATCTTCCCTCCAGCCCGACGGCGTGCGGCGTGCGACGTCGTCGAGCTTGCCCAGCACGGCCACCACGGGGGAGGGATGGATGGGCGTGGTGCCGGTCTGGTTGTACAGCGAGACGTTTCCGCCCGTGACCGGGATGCCCAGCACCATGCAGGCATCGGACAGGCCGCGGATGGCCTCCGCGAGCTGCCACATCACGTCCGGGTCCTCGGGGGAACCGAAGTTCAGGCAGTCGCTGACGGCCATCGGAACGGCGCCGGAGGTGGCCACGTTGCGGTAGGCCTCGGCCAGCGCCAACTGTGCGCCGTGGTACGGGTCAAGATAGGTGTAGCGGCCGTTGGCATCGGTGGCCAGGGCAACGCCCAGGCCGGTTTCCTCGTCCACCCGGACCACGCCGGCGTCGTCCGGGAACGCCAGGGCGGTGTTGCCGCCAACGTACCGGTCGTACTGGTTGGTGATCCAGGCCTTGCTGCACATATTCGGCGACGCTACGAGCTCGGTGACGGCCGCGGCCAGTTCCGCGGGGGCGGAGGGGCGGCTGGCGTCCTGCACAGAGCCGGTGAAGGAATCGGCCTGTACGGAATCCTGCCAGGAGGGGCGGGCGTACGGGCGGTCATAAACCGGCCCGTCGTGGGCCACGGTGCGCGGGTCGACGTCCACGATGACTACGCCGTCCCAGGTGATGATCAGGCGGCCGGTGTCGGTGACCTCGCCGAGCCAGGAGTACTCCACGGCCCACTTGTCCATCACGGCTTCGAAGGCGGCGATGTTCTCCGGGGTGACCACAGCCATCATGCGTTCCTGCGACTCGGACATCAGGATCTCGCCCGGGGTCAGCGTCGGGTCGCGCAGCAGGACGGAGGTCAGCTCAACTTCCATGCCGCCGTCGCCGTTGGAGGCGAGTTCCGACGTGGCGCAGGA
Source organism: Pseudarthrobacter sp. AB1 (assembly GCF_014926485.1). Taxonomy (NCBI): domain Bacteria; kingdom Bacillati; phylum Actinomycetota; class Actinomycetes; order Micrococcales; family Micrococcaceae; genus Pseudarthrobacter; species Pseudarthrobacter sp. AB1. Next base: position 56,573 of record NZ_PZKO01000019.1, on the reverse strand, counting down.
GATGCCAGCGGCGCCGAGGTCCTGGATGCCTTCAACCAGCGAGCCCTTGAAGAGCTCCAGGCAGCACTCGATCAGGACCTTCTCAGCGAAGGGGTCGCCCACCTGGACGGCGGGGCGCTTGGACGGCTTGGTGTCGTCGAAGGACTCCGAGGCCAGCACCGAGGCGCCGCCAATGCCGTCGCCGCCGGTGCGTGCACCGAACAGGACCACCTTGTTGCCCTTGCCGGACGCGTTGGCGAGGCGGATGTCCTCGTGGCGCATCACGCCAACAGCCAGCGCGTTGACCAGCGGGTTGCCCTGATAAACCGAGTCGAACACCATTTCGCCGCCGATGTTCGGCAGGCCCAGCGAGTTGCCGTAGCCGCCGATGCCGGCAACGGCACCGTGCATCACACGGGCAGTGTCCGGGTGGTCAATGGCGCCGAAGCGGAGCGGATCCATCACTGCAACCGGGCGCGCGCCCATGGAGATGATGTCGCGGACAATGCCGCCGATGCCGGTGGCTGCACCTTGGTAGGGCTCCACGAACGACGGCGAGTTGTGGGACTCGATCTTGAACGTTACGGCCCAGCCGTCGCCCAGGTTGGTGACGCCGGCGTTTTCGCCGATGCCCACCAGCATGTCCTTCTTCATCTCCTCTGTCACCTTGTCGCCGAACTGGCGCAGGTGGTTCTTCGAAGACTTGTAGGAGCAGTGCTCGCTCCACATGACGGAGTACATGGCCAGCTCGGCGCCGGTGGGGCGGCGGCCAAGGACCTTGACGACCTCATCGAACTCGTTCTGCTTCAGGCCCAGCTCGGCCCACGGCAGGTCGGTGTCCGGCGTCTTGGCAGCGTTCTCGACGGTGTCAATGTTGAACTTCTTGGATGAGGTCTCGACAGGCTCGACCACCGAATTGGTCTCGGTCATTTGTTGCCTCCCACAATCTTGTTCAGTACGGAGGTGAAGAACCCCAGGCCGTCGGTATCCGTGCCCCCAATGCCATCCAGTGACTGCGGGCCGAAGCCAACTTCCACCGCGTGCTCGGGGTGGGGCATAAGTCCCACGACGTTGCCTGCCGCGTTGGAGATGCCGGCGATGTCGCGGCGCGAGCCGTTGGGGTTGAAGCCCACGTAGCGGAACACCACGCGGCCTTCAGCTTCGAGGGCGTCCAGGACCTTTTCGTCGGCGATGTACTGGCCGTCCTGGTTCTTCAGCGGAACCGTGATTTCCTGGCCGGCCTCGTAGTCCAGGGTCCAGGCGGTGTTGCTGTTTTCCACGCGCAGGACCTGGTCGCGGCACATGAACTTCAGGTGGTCGTTCTTGATCATGGAGCCGGGCAGCAGGTGCGACTCGGTCAGGATCTGGAAGCCGTTGCAGATGCCCAGCACGGGCAAAGGATTCGAGGACGCGGCGCCTGTCGCTGCCTTAGTGATCTCGGACATCAGCGGGGCGAAGCGGGCGATGGCGCCGGCGCGGAGGTAGTCGCCGTAGGAGAAACCGCCGGGGATTACGACGGCGTCCACGTCACCCAAGGTGGTGTCTGCGTGCCAGAGCGGCACTGCGGTGCCGCCGGCGAGCCGGACTGCACGGGCGGCGTCGCGGTCGTCAAGGGTGCCGGGGAACGTGACAACGCCGATCCGGGCACCGGCGAGCCTGCGAGCACCAGGAGCGTCGGCGGCGACGGCAATTGCCTCGCCGATCAAGGGAAGTTCAGTCATCTCAGGCCTCGACGACCTCGACGTTGACGACGTCCTCGATCACCGGGTTGGACAGCAGGGTCTCGGCGGCTTCGCGGGCCTGGGCCAGGATTGCGTCGGTCACCTCGCCGTCAACCGTCAGTTCAAAGCGCTTGCCCTGGCGGACAGAGCTAAAGCTGGTGAAGCCCAGACGGGGGAGTGCACCCACGATGGCCTTCCCCTGCGGGTCCAGAATCTCGGGCTTGGGCATGACGTCAACAACGATCCGGGGCATCCGGCAACTCCTGTGCGTGAGCATTGGGTAAGGGCGCAGCGGAGTCACGCCGTCTTACGCCGTTCCAGGATGTTGTGGACATTCTTTTTCGAACAGTGTCTTTAGAACAGTGTGGACGGGCGCTCCGCGAGCTTGCTAGCCCATTCTACCGGGCGGAGCGCCGCACCCTGTATTCGGAGGGATCGGCCACAGTCATCGCGGCGGGGCGGGCTTTCGGGAGGTGGGGCACGACGGCGGCTATGGCCTCGCGGGGCCAGCGTCACTAGGATTGCGGCATGGCTGAAAAATCGAAATCCATGCTGTTGCCGATGATGGCTTTGGCCGTTTTTGCCGGCTTGGGCCGGATGGTGGCACAAAAGATCAAGGCGGACCGGGCTGCCCGGGAAACGCACGTGACCGGCCCTATGGACGAAAAGACCCGCCAGTGGATCAGCGACGTGGTCCGAACGCCCAGGCAGTAGACGCCTGCTTACCCAGGCCTCAAGACATTACGCAAGCCCAAATGGGCGTCCCACCACGGGGCGCCCATTTTTGTGCCCAGCGCCAGGGCCCCTGCGCCAGATCCTCGGCTGCAAAATGCCCTGCTCCCGGGTCGCTGCCAGGATTGTTTCAGAATCACCTAGCCATGTGAGGTTCTACACACTATGGTCGTAGGACGTCGTATGTGGCAGGTGGTATCCCTTTGGGTATCGAGACCGCCCGCACGGCCGAATTCTCCCGATCCGCCGCCCCGCGGCGCCTTGAAAGGATATGGAATTGCGAATCTTTACTCAGCGGAGCCGGTACCGAAATATTGGCCGAACTGCAGGAGCCGGGCTGGTAGCGCTGGCGCTGCTAACCGGGTCCGGGATCGCTGCGCAGGCGGAACCGATCCCCTCGAACAGCCCCACCGCACCTCCCGGTTCATTTGCGGAGGCCAACATCGGCGCCGACCGTACGGCGGCGAACTTCTATTACCGGATTCCCGCCCTCACCTACGTTGGCAACAACGTGGTGCTCGCCTCATGGGACGGCCGTCCCGGCAGCGCGGCGGACGCCCCCAATCCCAATTCGATCGTGCAGCGCCGCAGCACTGACGGGGGCCAGACCTGGGGCCCCGTGCAGGTTATCGCCGCAGGCCACGTGGGCGACGCCTCCGGTCCGCGGTACGGCTACAGCGATCCCTCCTACATCTACGACGCCGAGGCTGGCAAGGTCTTCGCGCTGTTTGTGTACTCCAAGGACCAGGGCTTCTTCGGCAGCCAGTTCGGCAACAACGACGCCGACCGTGCCGTCATTTCCTCGGCCGTCATCGAATCCTCCGACGGCGGCGTCACCTGGACCCAGCCGAGGCTCATCACCAACGTCACCAAGCCGGGCACCAGCAAGACCAGCCCCGTGGCCGGCGATATCCGCTCCAACTTCGCGTCCTCCGGTGAAGGCATCCAGCTCAAGTACGGCCAGTTCAAGGGCCGCCTGATCCAGCAGTACGCCGGCGATGTGCGCCAGGCGGACGGCACCAACAAGATCCAGGCCTACAGCGTCTACTCGGACGATCACGGCGTCAGCTGGCACAAGGGCGCCAACGTGGGCGACCGCATGGACGAGAACAAAACCGTGGAACTTTCCGACGGCCGCGTGCTGCTGAACTCCCGCGACAACGCCAACCAGGGCTACCGCAAGGTGGCCGTCTCCACCGACGGTGGCGCCACCTACGGCCCGGTCACCCAGGACACCGAGCTGCCGGACCCGGCCAACAACGGCTCCATCGCCCGGATGTTCCCGGCCGCGGCACAGGGCTCAGCGGACGCCAAGAAGCTCATTTTCACCAACTCCAATTCCAAGACCGGCCGCGAGAACGTCTCCGCTCGCATCTCCTGCGACGACGGTGCCACCTGGCCCGGCGTACGCACCATCCGCGCCGGCTTCTCCGCCTACTCCACCGTGTCCCGCCTCGAGGACGGCACGTTCGGCGTTCTTTATGAGGGCAACTACACGGACAACATGCAGTTCGCGAAGTTCGACGACGCTTGGCTGAATTACGCCTGCGCCCCGCTGTCCGTGCCGGCCGTGACCACGACTCCCGGTGCCACCTCGCAGGTGGCCGTCACCGTCACCAACCAGGAAGCCACCACTCTCTCCGGCGCCACCGCCACCGTCTACACCCCGGCCGGTTGGACCGCCACCACGGTGCCCGTGCCCGCCGTCGCGCCCGGGGCCTCGGCTACTGTCAATGTCGCACTGACCGCCCCGGCGAACGCCGGTGGTCCGCAGAACCTGAACGCGGCATTTACGACGGCGGATGGCCGGGTTTCGCAGTTCACCTTCACCGCCACCGTCCCGTCAGTTCCGCAGGTGGGACTCACCATCAACGGAACCGCCCCGGCTCGCGACGTCATCGCCAGCCCCTACCAGGCAGGCGACGTCATGAGCTACACGTTCGCCGTCAAGAGCACAGCGAACGTCACTGCGAATTCCGTCCCGGTCTCCGGCAACTTCGAGACCGGTTTCCTGCCTCCCGCGCCCGGCGCACCCAGTGCCCCCAACTGCCGGTTCAACAACCTGGCCGCCGGTGCCACATACAGCTGCACCACGGCCAAGCACACGGTGACCGCGGAGGACATCGAGCGCGGCTACTTCGTTCCCCAGGTCAGCTTCACCATCACGGCCAGCGCGACGCCGTCGCTCACCAAGACCGTTCCGTTCACCGGCGCCGCGGTGGCACTGCGTGACGGTCTGGTTTCCGCCACCATCGCCGGCGCCCGTGCGGACTCCGGCCGCGACCTCGCCACCGCACCGTACGCCGCCGGCGACGCGTTTCCGTATACCTTCAGCGTGAGCAACACGAGCCCGCTGGTGGAGAAAGTGGTTCCGACCGCCGGCAACTTCAGCCCGTTCGTCCCCGAAGGCCCGGGCAACTGCCGCTACGGCGTGCTCCCGGCCGGCCAGGGCTACAGCTGCGCCACGCCGCGCCACACCGTGACCGCGGAAGAGGCCGCGCAGGGCTACTTCGTTCCGAAGACCACCTGGGAGGTCAGTTCCGCAGGCCAGAGCAACAAGGTCTACACGATCGACGGCGGCGAAGTGGACCTGAAGGTCCGCGACGCCAAGCTGGAAGGCACCGTGTCCGCTGAGTGGGCCGACGCCGACGGCGACCGTTTCGCCAGCGAAGGCGATGCCGTCTTGTACACCTACACCGTTGGCAACGCGGGCAATGTTGCCCTCACCGGGCTCAGCGCCCCGGGCGCTTCCATCGGTCAGGACGGCCTGGCCGTGGGCGGGACGGTGACGGCAACGCGCGAGCACGTCCTCACCGCGGCCGACGTCGCGGCAGGCCGCCTCGACGCCGTCTCGTTCGAAGCAATTGCCACCAACGGCGCCAAGCAGGTCACGGCCACGGTGACCGGCGGCGCACTGGTGCTGGCTCTCCAGCCGGCGCAGCCCGAGGCGGTTCCCGTCCTCGCCGTCCAGGACCTTGAGGAGCAGACGGCTCCGTTCGATCTCGGCACCCAGGACCAGTACCGCAACGGCCAAAAGGTGACCCTGAAGGGTCTCGATTACGGCCAGTGGTACTACGTATACCTGAACAAGAAGAGCTACCGGATCGGCTGGATTTTCCCCACCACGGACAACACGGTTGAGTTCATTTTGCCCTCCGGCGTGCAGAACGGCCGCGACGACGTTGTGGTGCTGGACAAGAATGGCAGGCAGGTCTCCTTCGACCGCCTGCAGGTGACTCCCAAGGGCTAAGCCAGGTGATTTCCCAGCACCAAAGGCGACCTCCGCGTGGAGCCGGGCTTACCCAAAGTCCGGCCCGCGTGGGGTCTTCTTTTGTGCCTTCCCGGCTCTCCCCTAAACGCTGCATGATTGACGTCTGCAACTAATGTGTCCTATGTCATATTCAGCTCTCAGTCTGTACTGTTTGTAACGGCTGGTCACAGCATTACAAAATCTGTAATGTCGTGTGCCGTTCCCAGCTGCTCCAGACCGGCAACGTGGCCGGCCGTTCCTTGTGAAAGGTGTAGTCGCTCGTGAAATCAACTGGAAAAAGCCCCATTCGGGGCGGGGGACTCCGGAAAGCAGCGGCATTGGCCGTGGGCTTGCCGCTGCTCCTTTCGTCGATAGCGATGAGCCCCGCTACCGCGGCGCCCGCTGAAGCAAACACGGCAGTTGCTACAAAGAAGATCACCCCAGGTGACTACCCCGCCGGCCGCTACATTGTGGTCCTGGCCGAGAAGCCAGCGGCCACCTACGACGGCGGGTCTCCCGGACTCGCAGCGACGAAGCCCCAGAACGGCCGCAAGCTTGACGCCGACCGGCCCGAAGTCCAGCAGTACCAGGCGCATCTTGAGGACAGGCAGAACGCTGTGGCCGGGTCCGAAAGCGTCCGGATCAAGCGCCAGTACACGGCTGCCATCAACGGGTTCTCGGCCGATTTGACCGCCGACCAGGCCGCTAAGCTCGCCAAGGACCCGGCCGTCCTCATGGTGGCACCGGACACGGAGAACGCGCCGGATTACTCCACCACAGACTTCCTTGGGCTCAGCGGTGAAAACGGCCTCTGGAAGACTGTCTTCGGCGGGCAGGAGAATGCCGGCAAAGGTGTCGTAGTTGGCGTTATCGACTCCGGCTACACCCCCTCCAACCCGTTCTTCGCCGGGGAAGACGTGCAACCACTCGCCGGCCAGGCCCAAGTGGGCGCCCCCTACAGAACCGCGGATGGCAACATCGCCATGCTCAAGTCCGACGGCGACACCTTCGTCGGTGAGTGCCAGAAGGGCCAGGGAACCGGGGCTGCGTTTGACGGCAGCGCCTGCAACTCCAAAGTCCTGAGTGCCCGCTACTTCGCTGACGACTACATGGCGTACGTGGCACCGGAGAACCGTGCGCCCGAAGAACTGATTTCGCCTGTGGATGTGGGAAGCCACGGGACGCACACGGCCAGCACCGCCGCGGGCAATGCGAACGTCCGGGCCAACCTTGGTGCAACCGATATGGGTATCACCAGCGGGGTGGCACCGGCCGCAAAGATCTCCGTCTACAAGGTCTGCTGGGAGGACAACAATCCGGCCACGGGCGGGTGCTACAGCTCCGCCTCCGTGGCCGCGATCAATCAAGCCATCCTTGACGGAGTGGATGTGCTGAACTACTCCATCTCCGGCAGTACCTCAACCACCACAGACCCCGTTTCGCTGGCCTTTCTCTCCGCAGCCTCGGCCGGAATCTTTGTTGCCGCGTCCGCCGGAAACTCGGGGCCAACGGCAAGCACCGTGAACCACGGCGCGCCGTGGCTGACCACAGTTGCCGCGAGCTCCTTCTCCACGGCATTGCAGGGAACCGTCGAATTTGAGGACGGCAGCAAGTACCGCGGCGCCAGTCTTATGGCCGCTCCCGTTCCTGCGAGTAACGTTGTGCTGGCGGCAGGTGCTGCAGCCGCCGGTGCAGCAAACCCGGAACTGTGCGCCCCCAATGCCCTGGATCCCGCCAAAGTGACCGGGAAGATCGTTGTCTGCGACCGCGGGGTGGTGGACCGCGTAGCCAAGAGCGCCGAGGTGCAGCGTGCCGGCGGCATCGGCATGATCCTGGTCAACGTGACCACCTCCTCCGAGGACCTGGACCGTCACGCAGTCCCCACAGTGCACGTGAACCCACCGGCCACGCAGCAGATCAAGGACAAGATCACCGCCAACCCCGGGATCAAGGTCGCCCTGGTGAACACGGACACCACGGGCCTTCCGGCCGCGCCGCAGCCGCAGATCGCCGGCTTCTCCTCCCGGGGCCCGCTGCTAGCCACCGGCTCAGACCTGCTCAAGCCTGACGTGGCAGCGCCGGGTGTAGCGGTGCTGGCAGGCGTTTCGCCCATCGGTTCCGGCGGCGACCAGTTCGGCATGATGTCCGGCACGTCAATGGCTGCGCCGCATGTGGCCGGATTCGGCGCCTTGATTCTGGCAAAGAACCCCACGTGGTCTCCTGCCACCGTCAAGTCGGCCATGATGACCACGGCAGCTGACATCAAGAACGAAGACGGCAGCCGGAACGGTGACGTTTTCGCCACCGGCGCCGGCCAGGTAGACATTGCGCGGGTCCTTGATCCCGGCTTGGTCTATGACAATTCAGCGGACGACTACCTGAAGTTCATCCAGGGAACGGGCCTGGACCTGGGCATCCCGGATCTCGGAACAACCGCGCCGCGGGATATGAACGTTGCCTCGTTCGCGCTGGGGGCGCTTACCGGGAAGACCGAGGTCACCCGGACGCTCACTGCGCTGACCCCGGGCGTCTACCGGGCCAAGGCCAATGTTCCCGGCATCAAGGTGACGGTCACGCCGTCGATCCTCAGCTTCAATGCTGCCGGCGAGAAGCGCACTTTCAAGGTCAAGTTCGAGAACACCAGCGCTGCTTTGGGGCAGTTTGCCATGGGCAACCTCGTCTGGCAGGGTGCCGGCAAGAACGTGGCATCGCCGGTGGCTGTCCGCCCGCAGTCGGTGGTGGCGCCGGCGAACCTGGCCTTCGCCTCGGAAGGCGGCCAGGGGCAGGGCGACATTCCGGTGGTTTCCGGCACCAACGCGCCCGTGAAGATCACCCTGGATGGTCTGTCCAAGGCTGACTCCTCAGCCATCGAGCTGGTTCCCGGACCGCTGGCCCTGGCAACGAACGCGTTTAACTTCGCCAAGGAGGTCACCGTTCCGGCAGGATCGCCGTTGGCAAAGTTCTCCGTCTTTTCAGCCGACCAGGCCGCCGACTTCGACATGGTGGTCTTCAACCCGGCGGGACAGGCGCTGCTGGCCCAGACGGCCTCTGCCAGTGAATCGCTTTCGGTTCCGAACCCGGCGCCGGGCGTTTACACGATTTTTGTGAACCTCTACGCAAGCCCCAATGGGCAGCCCACCAAGGCGTCCGTGGACGCGGCGGTGCTGGGAGCCAATGTGGGAAATGCCACGGTGACCCCCAACCCGCTGCGGCTCGGTAATGGCCAAGCGGGAATTGTGAAGCTGCAGTGGAAGGACCTCGCTGAGGGCTCGTACATCGGCCGGGTGACGTTCGACGGTTCGAGCGTGCCCACCTTCGTCTCCGTGGTTGTCGCTCCGGGAAGTGCTGTGGTGGTCCCTGATGATGAAACGGCCGATAACCCTGCCACGGACTCGAAAGACAAGAAGGACAAGATCAAAAAGGAAAAGAAGAAGCAGGAGGTCCCGGAGTTCTCCGGAAACCGCAACATGGATCTCTAGCTCTTCAGAATGAGACCGGAAACGCCGCCGGACCGCTTGGGTCCGTCGGCGTTTCCGTCGGTGCGGAGATTGCCGCAGAGGGTCAGGTTTCGCCGCGGGAACCCATTGTCCCGCCGAGCAGGGGCGCCATGGCGCGCCAGCGGGAGATTTCGCAACCGTCAGTTCGCCGGAAAGTCACACTCACGGGACGGCCGTTGATGGAGCCGGTCACAACGGCCACCTGCGGCCCGCCGTATTGCTGTGTGCAGAGTTTCTGGGGGCCCGGTTTGGGGAAGAAGATGTCCTCGCCGAAGCGTTCCATGGCTGACAACGCTCCTGCCGGATCGGGCAATGTGCAACCGTCGGCGGGGCGGCCATCGTGGACTATCAGCCGGAATTCGTACTCGGGGGCGTCGGGGTCTTCGGTGACCTTGATGGTCAGCTCGAGGTCCTTCATACCGTCCCTGCCGTCCGAAGCGGTGCCAAGGCCTGCGCCAGGCGCGCGCGAAGCGCGGCAGCCTCGGCCGCGAAGGTCCGCTGATGCTCAACGTAGGCCGCTTTGCCTTCAGCTGTTTCGATCCGAACGGGCGGGTAACCCCACTCCGCGAGGTCGTAGGGGGAGGCCTGCATGTCCATGGCCCGGATCCGCCAGGACAGTTCGAAGCAATCCATAACCAGTTCGCTGGGAAGCGCAGGCAGCAATTTGTATGCCCACTTGTAGAGATCCATGTTGGCGTGCAGGCAGCCCGGCTGTTCCATGTGCCGCTGGTTTTCGCGGCTGGGCGTCAGTTCGTTCAGCGCAATGGCGTCGGGCGTGTAGAAGCGGAAGGCGTCAAAGTGTGAGCACCGGATCCGGTTGTCCTCCACCACTTTGTCCGTGCCGGTAGAACCCAGCCTCAGCTGCAGGTATTCGTGGCGCCGGTCGAACTTGTCCTGGCGGTAGACCATGGCCCATTCGTGCAGCCCGAAGCAGCCAAACTGCGCAGGGCGGGCCGCGGTGCCGCGGAGAATGATGTCCGCGAAGGCCACAGCCTCGTGCCGGTCGGCCAGGAATTTGTCGCGATCAAAAGTCACGGCAGGGGTTCCTGGCGGCAGCCCCAGGGAGGCGAGTTCGCCGTCGTCGAGCGTCCTGTAGTGCTTCCAGCCCATCCGGGCAGACGCCGCTTCCCCGGTCAGTACGACGCCGGCTCCGGGGTGCCAGCGCAGCAGCTGGCCAGGCTTCTGCGTGTAGTAAGTGAAAAGAAAATCCTCCACCGGGTGCTTCCGGCCCGCCGAGCGGCGGGCAAGGTAGGGATCGGAATAACGGCGGACGCGTTGCTCGTACGCTTCTTCGCGGGCGCACCGGGCATCGGCCGTCAGCAGGCTAAGTTGCTCCACCGCTGGCACCCAGGATGTCCCGGGCTGCGGTCCAGGCACCGATTTCGCAGCCGTTGGTGCGCGCGAATGTGGCATCCACAGGAGTATTGTCCACAATCCCGGTGACTGTGGCGGTCTGCGGGCCGCCGTATTGTTCGGTGCAGGCCACGTCTTTGCTCCTGGGAGCAGGGCTGAGGAGCGCAGCGTTGTTCTTAAGGGCAGTGCACGCAGCCTCAGGCGTGGGGTGCTTGCTCTCGGCTGTGGGAAGGCCATCGCGGCAGACCAGTGTGTAGTTCACCGCCGGCTCAGCGGGCGAGGGCTTGACCATGATGGCAAGCTCGGCGTTTCCGTCGCCGGGGCCCGCTGTCGGGGCTGGGGGTGCGGAAGGGGACGGTGCCGGGACGGTGGTCTCGGTATCCGGAGCGGGGGCGGCGGACGTGCCCTGGCTGGCGGAGGAGCTGGCTGAAGGGGTGGCGGACGAAGTCCCGGTCCCGTCAGGCGTGCCCGTACACGCGGCAAGCAAGGCAACGGCGAGGACCGCCAGCAATGGCCGTACTGATCTCAAACGCATGGACCCTCCTAGGTTGTTGCCATTTTACGCCTTGGCGGGTTTACTCCCCGACTGGTTGCCCGTCGGTTCCGGCGGTCGCGGCGATGAGCCCCGTCATGGACTTGTGCAGCTCGCCCACCTGCTCCCGGGTCAGCCCCAGGCGTTCCATCATGGTGCCCGGGACGGCAATGGCCTGCTGACGCAGGGCGGCGCCGGCCGGCGTCAGGCCCACGGCAAGGCTGCGTTCGTTTCCGTCCGCCCGCTGGCGGGTGACAAAGCCGGCCTCCTCCAGCCGCCGAAGAAGCGGTGAGATAGTGGCCGGCGCCTGAACCAGGGCTTCACTGATGCTGCGCAGGGTGCGGGGTGCTGATTCCCAAAGGCACAGCATCACGAGATATTGCGGGTGTGTGAGGCCGAGCTTTTCGAGGACGGGCTTGTAGGCGCCCACTACGCTTCTGGATGCCACGGTAAGGGCAAAACAGAGCTGTTGTTCCAAGCGGAGGTCATCGTCCTGCTGCCGCGCAGCGCCGGCCCGTACCGTCATCACATTCCTCCAATAGTTAGTGCACTAATTGTTAGCGTACACTGGAGCGAGTAGATGGTTCTATCTAAGGGGTCACTTTCATGGTCACAGGCAAGTCAGCGGACAAGGGCAACGCATCCCAGCGGTTCATGCGGGCAACCGGGAAGCTCCGGGCAATTTTCGGCCCGGCCAACCGCAGTTCCCTGGTGCATGACATGACCGAAGAGAACCAGGCACTCTTGGCTCAGCGCGAGCGGGAAACCCAGCAATGGGAAACGCTGACCCGGCCGGACGGCAGTACCTATGTTGTGCCCAGGAACCCGGACGACCAGTCCCTCCGCTGAGCCTCTCCCGGCCGTTCCATCAGGCCGAACCTCACTGGGCTCTTTTTGCGGAAGCGGGCGTAAAATAGGGGCACTGACTCCAACAGGAGGTAGCGGCTCTTTCACCCGCAACGCGGGAAGGGGGTGGAAACAATGGGACATGCTCTCACCGGTTTTATGCACGTGACTGACAGGCTCCGTTTTGTCTTCGGGCCGGCAACGCGTCTGGACACGGATTTGCCCGTGGTCCACAAGCATGATGAGTATGAGCAGGCCTCTGACGAGGACCTTTCCCACTTCGCAGTGGAAACCGATTCCGAAGGTCATCACTACGCCGTGCGCCGCGAAGAACTGGACAAACAAGCCTGAAACGAGGGCAACGCGGGGTCACTTCCGGCCAGATGAACGAAGGTTATCGGGCCGGAAGTGACCCCGCGTTGCTTGTAGAGGGCGGACTTGGCCTAGCGACCGGTGCCACCATAGACGGTTGCCTCGTCCTCGCTGTCCAGGTCGAAGGCCTTGTGGATGGCCCGGACGGCGTCGTCAAGGAGATCGGCGTGTGTCACCACGGAGATCCGGATTTCCGAGGTGGAGATCATGTTGATGTTGATCCCGGCGTCGGACAGGGCCTTGAAGAACGTCGCAGAGACGCCCGGATGTGACCGCATGCCGGCCCCGATCAGGGACAGTTTGCCGATCTGTTCGTTGTATTCGATGTTCTCGAAGCCGATGTCCGGCTGCGCGGCCTTGAGTGCTGCCAGGGCCTCCGCACCTTCGACGATGGGGAGCGTGAAGGAAATGTCCGTCCGGCCCGTGCCGTGCGTGGAAACGTTCTGCACGATCATGTCGATGTTCGAGTGGGCGTCAGCGATGACCTGGAAGATCGCCGCGGCCTTGCCGGGGATATCCGGGACACCCACCACGGTGACCTTGGCTTCGGAACGGTCGTGTGCAACGCCGGAGATGATTGGCTGCTCCAAGGCAACTCCCTCTTGAGTGGTGATCTTGTCTTCGGCGCTGGGGATGACCCAGGTGCCTTCGTTCTGGCTGAATGAGGACCGGACATGCAACGGCACGCCGAACCGGCGTGCGTATTCAACGCAGCGCAGGTGCAGGATCTTTGCGCCGGACGCCGCGAGTTCCAGCATTTCTTCGCTGGAGATGGTGTCGATTTTCTGGGCGGACGGCACCACCCGGGGGTCTGCGGTGTAGATGCCGTCAACGTCTGTGTAGATCTCGCAGACATCGGCATCGAGTGCGGCAGCCAGGGCGACGGCGGTGGTGTCCGAGCCGCCGCGGCCCAGGGTGGTGATCTCGTTGGTGTTGCGGCTCATCCCCTGGAAGCCGGCCACGATCGCGATGTGCCCCTTGTCCAGGGCGGTGCGGATGCGGTGCGGATCGACGTCGATGATTCGTGCCTTGCCGTGGATGCCGTCGGTGATCATGCCCGCCTGGGAGCCGGTGAAGGACTGCGCTGAGGCGCCGAACTTGTTGATGGCCATGGCCAGCAGGGCCATGGAGATGCGCTCACCGGCGGAGAGGAGCATATCCATCTCGCGGGCAGGGGCGGAATCAGTCACCTGGGCGGCAAGGTCCAGTAGTTCGTCGGTCGTGTCGCCCATGGCCGAAACGACCACCACCACTTCGTTGCCGGCTCGCTGGGCGTCGACCACGCGCTTGGCGACGCGCTTGACTCCCTCGGCATCCGACACCGAGGAGCCGCCGAACTTCTGCACGATCAGCTGTTTGGTCACGGCAGGGTCTTCGGGCAGCTCTTGTGGCTGCGTTGCTGCGTGCACTTCGGAAGTGGGCGTACTCATGCGCGTACCTTCACTGGATCAATCGGAGTTCTGGAGGTCAGGCACGGCCTTGCGGCTGGACGGCGTGACGTGTCAGCCCAGTTTATCGCCGCCTGTGGCCGCACGCGGAATTGTGTCCAAATCTCAGCCTTCCGGCGGATACTGCGCCCGTCGGCCCGGGCGTAGGCTCAAATAGTCAGTATGTATGAACGGCTTGGGGGACAGGTGCTCGGAAAATGACAGAAAATTGGGACCAAATAGGCATTCCGGCCCAGCCGGAAAGTCCTCGCCAGGACGGCATCAGCGCCTCCGCGGTGAGCCGCCGCTTCGGGCAGGTGCACGCCGTCGAGCACATGGATTTCCATGCTCCGGCGGGTAAAGTCACCGCCCTGATCGGCCCTAACGGGGCCGGTAAGACCACCTTGCTGCTTATGCTGGCTTCGCTGTTGGCACCGGATTCCGGCACTATCACGGTGGATGGGCTCGATCCGCAGCGCCACAGCGCGGAAGTGCGCAAAAGGATTGGCTGGATGCCGGACACCCTGGGGGTGTGGGAGTCCCTGACAGCCCGTGAAATTCTCACGCAGATAGCCCGTTTCTACCAGCTGCCCAAGGCCGGCATCCCGCAGCGCGTCACCGCCATGCTGGAACGTGTCCGCCTGAGCGATCTGGCGGACCAGCCGGCCCGCGTCCTGTCCCGGGGGCAGCAGCAGCGCCTCAGCCTGGCCAGGGCCCTGATCCACGATCCGTCCGTGTTGCTCCTCGATGAGCCGGCGTCCGGCCTGGACCCGGGATCGCGGGTGGAGCTGCGCGTGATGCTGCGGCAGCTCGCGGCGGAGGGCAAATCCATAGTTGTCTCCTCCCACGTACTCAGCGAGCTGGACGAGATTGCCGACGCCGCGGTGTTCGTCAACCAGGGGAAGACGGTCCGGCACCAGACCACGGATGAGGCTTCCGCCTCCGGCAGGCGCTACGCCATCTCGGCAACCGACGGTACCGCGCTCGCCGCCAAACTAACGGAGCTGGGCCTGGCGTTCAGGGTTGAGGACGGCCGGCGGCCGGCCGTCAGCCTGGTGTTGCTGAACGACGACGACGCCGCCCGCCTCCTGCGCGACCTGGTGCTGGCCGGCGTCGGGGTCAGCTCCTTTGCGCCCGCCTCGGGTGCCCTGGAGGAGACTTACATGAACCTTGAGGGGGAGCGGCGATGAGCGAGCTGACAGATATAACCCAGCGCCCGGCGGCCGCCGGTTTTGGTGCCGGCCATCTTGCCGGTATCCGTGATGTGGTGGTCCTGGAACTCAAACAGCGGCTCCGGTCCCGCGGCTGGTACATCATGCTGGCGATCTGGTTCATCCTGACGGGCCTGGTGACCTGGCTGACGTGGGCCAGCTGGAATGCCCAGCGCGAAGCCCAGCGGGCCTACTCCAACTTCATGCCGCCCGACACCGGACCAGGGTCCATGATCTTCGAAGTGGTCCTGGCCTTTGTCCTCCTTTTCGCGTTGCTGGTGGCGCCCGCACTCTCTGCCAATGCCGTCAACGGCGACCGCGCCGGCGGCACCCTGGCCATCCTTCAGGTGACCCTGCTGCGGCCCGGCCAGATCCTGTGGGGCAAGTTCTTCGCCGCGTGGGCCGCCGCTCTGGCATTCCTGGTGGCCAGCACGCCGTTCCTGATCATCGGAGTCGCCCTCGGCGGCATGACGCCCGGCCATGTCCTCGTGGCCCTGCTGATGCTGGCCGTTGAAGTCGGCGTAGTGTGTGCCATCGGCGTCGGAATTTCCGCGCTGGCGGGGCGCCCGCTGTTCTCGATTGTGGTCACGTACCTTGCCGTCGCCGGGCTGGTTTTCGGTTCCCTGATTGCCTTTGGCCTGGGCACCGGGCTATCGCAGGGAACCATCATGGCCAACCAGGCGCAGTACCGCAACTACGAACAGTTGCGGCCGGTACCCGACGACACGGTGGCGGAGGAACCGGCGTACACCTGCTCCGGACCGCTGCGTGCCCAGCCGACCGTGCGCACAGAGAGGGTGGCGTGGATGCTTGCCATGAACCCCTACGTGGTGGTGGCCGACGCCATCCCCTATACGGTCCGGGTTAACAGTGGCTTCGGCATGTCGTCACCAGTAGGGGCCATCGAATCCATCAGCCAGGGTGCGCGTTACGCCATGGCCGGTCCGGAGGGCACATACCCTTGCGCCAACGGCGAGGCCAAGCCTCAGTATCTGGCGCAGTCCACTCCGTTGTGGCCGCTGGGGCTTGGCCTGCAGCTGCTGCTTGCCGGGCTGCTGATGTGGCTGGGTTGGCGATCGCTGCGCACCCCGGCGCACAGGATGGCGAGCGGAACACGCATTGCCTAAAGCCGGCGTGCCCCTGCCATGACAGTCCTTGCCTTGACGGCTAGGCCACTGGACTGCGGGGGTACTGGACAGGCCTGCTTCAGCGGATCACGATTGGAGTAGCTGGCCGACATGGCGGCTGGCTGTCGGGGCTGGTCCTGTCCAGAGGGATGGAGGCGGCACGTGGCTGATAAGAACGTGGCGGATGAGGTCGGTGGCTGAGGGGAAAGATCCGGCCGACGACGAACCTCTGTACGAACCCATTGGCGCCGGAAAAAACCAGTACGACGACGAAGACGACGCCGGGGACAGCCCGTCGCCGGGCGGCGCCCAGGTTTGGTTGCTTGCCGGCAGTGCGTTGGCAACGGCGCTGCAGACTGTCCGCTCTGGCCGCTTCTGGTGGGAGAGCGCCGCCATTCTCGGTGCCTGCTGGTGCGCCGGTACGCTGTTGGTGATCGCCCTGGTCACCGGCGGTGACCTGCCGCCGGATTCCCATGCCTGGGTGTACATGCTCACGGCCGCAATGCTGGTGCTGATGAGCTGCGTACTCGCTGTCCGGTGGGGGTACGTACGGCGCGGCGGTGGCCAGGATCCCGTCGAGGGTGCGGTGGACGGCCCGTTGCTGGACTGGGCGCGCTGCAGTGCCACAGGATTGGTCTTCGCCAGCGTGGCTTTCGTTTTCCTGCTGCTGCTCGCGTTCTGGTCTGAGTCCTCGCCCGCAATTGCCGGGGTGACCTATGTCCTGATGATGCTTGAAGTCTTGGTTTTTGGCGGCATTGGCGCGGGCGCTGCGCGGTGGTTTGAAGGTCAGCAGGGAAGGGTTCTGGCGTGGGGCGTCGCAGCGTTGCTTCTGGTTGGAAATGTGTTGGCGGTGATCGCGCTGCTGCCCAGCGTGAGGGCGTATGAGCCGGTGTTGGTGGCCATCAACATTCAACGGGACGAGTTCGGCACGGTTGTCTCCTATAGGTGTTCGCCGGAGTTCCGTGGCATCTCCGAGGTCTACCACACCGAGCGGATCTTCTGGATGGCAACGAGCAACCCGATGGTGATTCTGGCGCTGATTGCCGGTGAAGCCGAGCCTAAGGAGAACGCCTTGGATTGGCTCCCCGGGGAACTGCAAAACGCAGCGGAAGGAACCCAGGTTCCTTGTGTGGAGGGGCAGGAACAGGAGAAGACAGGCGTCGAAATGCCACTGGCACTGATCGGCGTTGGCACGCAGTCCGGGGCCGCAGGCATTCTGTTGGCAGGTGGCCACCGGGCTGCCCGACGACGGCTCAACCCTGCCGCCTGAACGCGTCCTTTCAGATCACGGCAGACCAGATCGCGGCAGACCAGATCAGGCCAGATCAGGTCAGGGCGTTGCGGCGGCCTTCGAATGCGCGGCCGAGCGTGACCTCGTCGGCGTACTCAAGATCGCCGCCCACGGGCAGGCCGGAGGCCAGCCTGGTTACCACGATGCCGATGGTCTTCAGCATCCGGGCCAGGTAGGTGGCCGTTGCTTCGCCTTCGAGGTTGGGGTCGGTGGCAATGATGACTTCCTGGATGGCGCCGTCGTTCAGCCGGGTCAGGAGTTCCCTGATCCGCAGTTGCTCGGGCCCCACGCCGGCAATGGGGTTGATGGCCCCGCCCAGCACGTGGTAACGGCCGCGGAAGGATCGTGTGCGCTCCACGGCGAGGACATCCTTGGACTCCTCCACCACACAAATGACTGACGGGTCCCGCCGGGGATCGCGGCAGATGTTGCACAATTCCTGCTCGGTGACGTTGCCGCATACCGTGCAGAACTTCACGCGTTCCTTCACCATGGTGATGGCTTCCACGAGTCGCTTCATGTCCTGGGGGTCCGCTTCGAGGATGTGGAAGGCAAGCCGCTGGGCGGACTTGGGACCGACACCGGGAAGCCGTCCGAGCTCGTCAATCAGCTCCTGGACTGCGCCTTCGTACACGTTTTCCTCTTTTGGTTTGGCTTGAATGGTGATTGGAGTTGCGGGAGCACGGGTTGCAGGTGCCTAGAACCTCGAAACGATGGGGCTTCCGTCCGGGGACCGCTCTTCGATGAGCTTTCCGCCCAGAATACGCTCCACGGCGGCGCGTCCGAAGACGCCGGATTCCTCGATGGTTTCATCGTCCGCGCTCGGAATGTCCTGGACGTAGGTGGCGGCGGCAGCCTTGGCTGGAGCCTTGGCGCGCCCGGCCTCGGCTTCGGGGCTGTTGGACAGGCGCTGGTAAAGACTCTGCCGGGCGGCAGCAGCGGACTCGGAGGTTGCCGGTGCCGGTTGCAGGGGCGCGGCTGCCGGAGTAGTCGATGCCATGGCGTACTCGCGGACTTCGGCAGGTTCTGGAACCACCGCTTTCTCCGTGTGGACTGCCGGAGCCGCTGGGACTTGGCCGGTCGGCGCCGGGCTAGGAAACGCCGCGGTTTCCGGTGCAGGGCTTTGTGGTGCGGGTCTTTGTGGTGCGGCTGGTTGCTGCGCAGCTACGCCGGACGTTGCGGCGCCAGCCACGGGCGGCAAGCCCCAACTGGCGTCGGCCTCGGACTGGCTAACGACAGGTGACTTCTGAGGCATCTGAGCGGTGGCCGGCTCGTAGCTGGGGGCGGGAGCGGCGCTGGCGGCCTCTTCAGGGACGGGCGTTTTCAGGCTTTTGCCAACATTGGGTTCGGTACCAACAACCCATACGCCCGGAGCCTGCTCGACGGCGCGGCCCCACGGATCCAGTGCCGCATCGGGCTGCGACGGAGCGGCAGAGGTCCTGGCCGTTGGGGAAGTTATTGATGCTGCAGCCTTTGAGGACCTTCGAGCAGACCGCTTGGCGGGTGCTGCTGCCGAAGAGCCAGGCTGTGCAGGCGACAGCCGTGACGCAGCAGGAGCCGATGGATCCCAGTCCATGGGGGGTTCCTCGTCCAGGGACGGAGCATCTTCGTCGCGCGGCGGGCCCCAGTCGTCTTCGGAGTAGGCGTACGGGCCGGCAGGGACATCAGAGTCAGCCGGCTCGGACTGACCCTGGGCGGCTGGTACCTGGGCAGACTCGGTGGCTGCCGGGGCGCTGACGGCGCCGGTGTGCCGGACAGGAGCCGCCGGGGCCGCTGGGACTGTGGAAGGTGCATAAGCGGCAGGGGGCGCAGCAGGGGCAGGAAGTACGGCCGGTTCAGGAGCACGCGTCGCGGGGGAGGGGGCAAGAGAAGGTGCGGGCGCGGTGGCAGGGGCGGCAGGGGTGGAAACAGCGGTGGCAGGGGCCAGGCCCCACGCGGCATCGGCTGAACTGGCCGGAGCTTCCGGGCTAGCGGGTGCTTTTGGGTTTGGCTCAGCGCTCGCTGAACTGTTGGCGGCGCCACCGGCGACTGCGGTGATCTGGCAGTCGATGCCTACCGTCTTGTGGATCGCCTGCCGCAGGTTCTCAGCGTGGTCAGCCCGGCCAAAGGCGCTGGCCAACCCCGTGGTGCTGAAGGAAAGCGTCAGGACCTGGCCGTCGAAGGCACCTACCTGGGAGTTCGGCTCAACCAGGGCCCACGTGCTGCGTTTGATCTTGGAGAGCGTCTGCAGAACTTCCGGCCAGGCACGGCGCAGGACTTCAACATCCCCGGTCACTGCCGCAACGGTGGCGGCGGCAGGGGCAGGGGCAGGCGCAGCCGGGGCAGGAACCGCGACGTCGTCTGTGTTTGCCGGCGGGGTGGCTGGCGGAACTTCGCGGGTGGCGTCTTGCCTGGTCTCCCGGTTGGGCTGACCGGTTGCCTGCGGCGTGGAAGCGGGCCGCCCGCCTGTGGACTCGTCAACCGGCCAGTCGTTGGTGCTGACCCTGGGCGGCGTCAGCGACGGCCTGGCCTCTTCGGCTCCGACGGCCTGTGGCCGGGCAGGCTCGGGACCGGCAGCGGCGGGTGCCGACGGCTGCTGTGCGGCAACCGGCGCCGCCGCACGTTCCGGTGCCGCGGCTGGCACTGGAGCAACCGCGCCCGCCGGAGCGGGAGCACCGACGTCGTTCCCTGCGTAGTTCAGGCGCCGCTCCACGCGGTCGATCCGGGCAGCGATGCCGCGTTCGGTCTGTTCCGAACTGGGGAGCAGGATGCGGGCGCAAAGCAGCTCGAGGTGCAGCCGGGGGGACGTGGCGCCGGTCATCTCGGACAGCGCCGTGTTGGTGACATCGGCTGCGCGGGAGAGTTCGGAGGCCCCGAGGTTGTGCGCCTGGTTCTGGAGCCGGGCGATCTGGTCCGCCGGCATGCCGCGGAGGATAACCTGGGCGCTTTCGGGCATGGCCTGGACAATGATGAGATCGCGGAAGCGTTCCAGCAGGTCCTCGACGAAGCGGCGGGGATCGTGGCCGGTCTGCACCACGCGGTCCACAGCCCGGAAAACGGTGGCGGCATCTGAGGCGGCCACAGCTTCCACCACGTCATCCAGCAGCGATGCGTGCGTGTAGCCGAGCAGGGCAACGGCCAGCTCGTAATTGAGGCCGGTGGGTCCGGCGCCGGCCATCAGCTGGTCCAGCACAGACAGGGAATCTCGGACTGAGCCGCCGCCGGCCCGGACCACCAGGGACAAAACGCCGGGTGCCACGGGAACGTTTTCCTGGTTGCAGAGCAGTTCCAGGTACGCCATCAGCGGCTCCGGCGGGACAAGCCGGAAAGGGTAGTGGTGCGTGCGGGAGCGGATGGTGCCGATGACCTTGTCCGGCTCCGTCGTGGCGAAGATGAACTTGATGTGCTCCGGCGGCTCTTCAACGATTTTCAGCAGGGCGTTGAAGCCGGCGGAGGTGACCATGTGGGCCTCATCGATGATGAAAATCTTGTAACGGTCGCGGACCGGAGCGTACGTTGCGCGTTCGCGGAGGTCGCGGGCGTCGTCCACGCCACCGTGGCTGGCTGCGTCGATCTCGATGACGTCCAGGGAGCCTGAGCCGCCGCGTGCCAGTTCAATGCAGCTGGGGCACGTCCCGCAGGGAGTATCTGTAGGGCCTTGGGCGCAGTTGAGGCAGCGGGCCAGGATGCGGGCGGAGGTGGTCTTTCCGCAACCGCGGGGGCCGGAGAAGAGATAGGCGTGATTGACGCGGTTTTTCCGCAGCGCCGTCATCAGCGGCTCCGTGACGTGTTCCTGCCCGATAACGTCAGCGAAAGAGTCCGGGCGGTACCTGCGGTAAAGGGCGGTGGTAGTAACAGTCACGAGAAGACCCTACCAATCCGGGCTGACATTCTGCCGCCCTGTGGGGGAATAGTAAAGACCCCCCATGCACCCGCCAGAGCCCGCTTACCCTTGCTACCTTCCGGTCCTGGGGGAGTTCAACAGGATGACGCCACATGAGGGGCCGCAGACAAGTTTACCCGAAGATTCGAGAAGGTCTGGACGGCCCGGGCAGCGGCCGGCCAAAGCCCCCTTTGGGGTGCCACCTCGCGGCGCGAATCTCTCGATGAGCTTCCCAAGCCCGCTTGAGCGTTGCGGGCCCGCCCCGCTCAAGCGGGCCAGGACCGCGAAAGCGGTGCAAGGCCTGCAGGCAATCCAGCTAGCGTCGCCAGCCGTCAACCGGCCAGGTCATGAATGCCGGTTCCTCGTACGGGTGCGCCGCGCGGAGGGCCGGCACCACGGCGTCGAGCATCTCTTCTTCCACAACGCACTCCACACGGGTTTCCGGCACGCGCTCGCCCGCACCCACGGCTCCGATGAGCGGCTCGGCGCCAGGCAACGGAGTGAAGCGCCCGGTACCGGAGGACGTGAAGGCGCAGTGGGAATAGTTCCCGATCTTGCCCGCGCCGGCGCCGCCGATTGCCGCGAGCAGCGCCTCCGTGTGGGTATCCGGAACGTAAACCACCAGGGCGTGCAGCTGTGTCATGGCCTCATCCTGCCAAGAAGGCAGGCTTGCCGGCAGCAATTCCATTGCTTATCCGGCGGATAGGGCCGATCATGGATATGTACACCGATTGGGGCAATCTCAAGATTGTGAGCTGCGGGGCCTGGCTGGAGGGCCGGACCCGGCAGCTCAACGGCGTATCGGAGGAATGGGCGCATTGGGGGCGTCCATTTTTACGTTAAGCAGCCAGATGGGGTCCGGGTTGCGCGCCCGCGGTAATAGCCCGAAGGGCCAATTGGGCGATGCCGGAAAGTTCAGGTATTCTAGTATCTGCTTTTGATTCGAAAGCAGCTGGAGAATTCGCCTAGCGGCCTATGGCGCACGCCTGGAACGCGTGTTGGGTTAACGCCCTCGGGGGTTCAAATCCCCCATTCTCCGCCAGCAAAAACCCGGTTCTGACCTCGTCAGGGCCGGGTTTTTTGCTTTGCTCCAGCCAGTCGCTGACCGGCGACTGGAGCCCAGCTGCCCAGCCCAGCTTCCCGGCTCAGCTTCTCCGGTCAGCTGTCCGGGTCAGCGGCCCGCATAGCCGAGGCGGCGGAGGCGTTTCCGGGCCGCCTGCTCGCTGGGTCCAGGCCCGCGTCCAAGGGCAAGATGTACGACACCGAGAGTCGCCTTCGTCGCCAGCCTGACGGGGAGCGGGAAGGGCCCCAGCCGGGGGACCTGGAGCCCCAGCATCAGGCGGTACTTCGGTTCCAGGCTGTAGACGGCGCCGGCGAAGATGATCCGGTAGCCAGGACGCAGCAACGGGTGCAGCGGCGGGTTGCGGATGAACTCGACGGTCTCGGCAACCCTGCTGTCCGCGACCAGCTCACCGTTGTTATACCAGCGGTCCAGTTGCTCCCGCATTTCGGCCTCGCTGAGGGGTGGATCCCCTATGCCCATCAGCCGCCCGGCCTGGGCCCACTCGCGCACATAGGCGTCCGGTCCGCCGGGGATCGCGGCACCCCAGATTTTGTGGGCCGCGAGGAAGGCGTCCACGAACGCGATGTGGACCCAGCGGGCGAGTTCCGGATCGTTGGCCGAGTAGCTCCGCGCGCCGCCGTGCCCGTCACCGTAATTACCCTGAACAGGCTCGTGCAGGCGACGGACCCTGGCGGAAGCCTCGTCTGCGGCGGCCTTCGGGCCATAGGTGACAGTGAAGATCCAGCGGATGGTCCGGGCCAGCCGGCTCAGCGGATCTGCGCGGAAGTCGGAGTGCTCGTGGATTCCCGCCAGCGCTCCCGGATGCAAGGCCTGCATCAGGAGCGCGCGGACTCCGGCCACAATGGTGGTCATGGAGCCGTGCACCGCCCAGACGGCCGAGCCGGGCAGGTGATAGCCGGCGTCGTCCCCCTCGGCCAGCCGCGGAACCCACGCGGGCGGGCCGTCCGTGCTGCCGGTGAATACCCGCTTGATTTCGCCCTGCCATTCCCTGAGGAAATTTCGCATGCCACCATTGTCTCCCAGAGCCCGGCGGGCATGTTTCGACGCGGATCCACATAATATCCGCAGCCGTACCTGCGCGGGGTTCACATCCACGGGGCTTTGTGGTCCCATGAAATGGTAAAGTCCGTCTGGATCCGGGGTCTGGCGGGCCAACCCGGAGTAGCGAGTGGGCAATCATTGGGGATCCGGCCGGGCGAAGGCGCCTGCGGGCGGCTGCGTCATGGCTGTGCGCGTCCTGGCCGCCAGTGCCGTTGTTGCCGCGTCCCTCTTCGCCGTCGGATTCCCTGGAACGCCCCCCATTGAACACCGCCCGGCAGCGCCGGTCGGTGCCGGGCACGTTGGCCTGCCTGGGCTGGCCGGTGCTTTCCTGACAGACAGCCGGGCCTTGGTTCCGTTCAACCGCACACTGGTCAGCACCATCGCCAAGGGCGGGAGCGCTCCGCTCAATGTGGCCTCGGCCGGGCTCAGGCGCCCGCCGGAGGGGTCCCTCATGGCGCCCCTTGAACTCCTCGTCTCAAGCTCTCCTTTCGGGTTTCGGGTCAGCCCGATCACCGGTGCGGGCGGCGACTTCCACCTGGGCCAGGACTTCGCTGCAGGCTGCGGCACCAGGGTTTATTCGGCCGACGCCGGCGTGGTCAGGGCCGCCGGCTGGCACCCCTGGGGCGGCGGGAACCGCGTGGAGATAGACCACGGCAACGGGCTGATCACCACGTACAACCACCTGGAGGCTGTCGCCGTCCGGGCGGGGGATTCCGTGCAGGTGGGGCAGATTATTGCCCGGGTCGGCACCACGGGATGGTCCACGGGCTGCCATCTGCATTTCGAAACCATCCTCCACGGCAAGCACACCAGCCCGCTGAACTGGACACTCCTCCCTATTCGTCAAGTGGACAAGCTCTCGGACATAGCCATGGTCAGCTATGACGCCAAGCCCGCAGCTGACGGCGCGCAACGCTGGGCCATCCCGGTCGCCGAGGACAACAGCCACACCGTCCTCGGCGGCGAAGAGGAGCTGTCCGAGGCGCCGCCAGTGGAACCACCGGCGACCACGCCGAAACCGCATGATGCGGCACTGGCGGAAGGCCCGTCGTCGGAAGCTACGTCGTCTAAAGCCGCGTCGCCGGACCCCACGGCGTCGGAAACTGCAACAGCAACAGCAACAGCAACAGCAACAGCAACAGCAACAGCAACAACAGCAACAGCAACAGCAACAGCAACAGCAACAACAGCAACAGCAACAGCAACCGAAACGGCGACGGAAACAGCCAGTTCGTCGGCGTCAGCCTCCACGACGTCTTCCTCGCCCGGGACGACGCCATCGCCGACGGGAACCTCAAGCGCTACGCCGACGACGACGTCCCCCACCCCCACGGGCACGTCGCCTGCTCCGACGACGAGCGAATCCCCGTCTCCAACGACCACTGTCTCCAGGTAGCGGCCGTTCAGGCCTAGCACCAGCGCGACGCCCACAGACACCGAAACCTGGTCCGACACTGCGAGACGCTGACGGCAAACTCCCAGACTGCACCCGTACCCTTGATGGTTGGCAACGAATCACCTGCATGACCAACCTTTCAAGGACGGCGCTGTGACAGATCTGTACACCATTCCCCTCACCCTCAACGACGCCACCGAAACCGATTTTGGCCGGTTCAAAGGCAACGTGGTGATGGTGGTGAACGTGGCGTCAAAGTGCGGGTTCACTCCTCAGTACGGGGGCCTGGAGACGCTGTACGAGAAGTTCCGCGACCGTGGCTTCGACGTGCTCGGAGTTCCGTGCAACCAATTCGCCGGCCAGGAGCCAGGCAACGACAGCGAGATCGCCGAGTTCTGCGAGCGGAATTTTGGTGTCACCTTCGCGCTGACGGCCAAGGCCAACGTGCGTGGCAGGGATCAGCATCCGCTCTATGCGGAGCTGACCAGGTTCAAAACCAGTGTGCTGCCCGGCCTGGTGAAATGGAACTTCGAGAAGTTCCTGGTCAACCGCAAGGGTGAGGTGGTGGCACGCTTCGCGCCCACCGTTGAACCGGACTCCGCGGAGGTTATCGATGCCATCGAAATGGCACTGGCCGAATTTGACGGCCCTGCGCCCACAACCGGACTTTCCAGGCCTTAATTCTTTAGTTTTTTCCAACTTGGCCGCAACAATTTACCCACAGTTTGCCAATTGTCTGATTGGATAATAGTTACTGAAGGGTAGAAGGGAAACGCCGTTTCCCACCAACCACAGAGGCAGCAATGAAGCACATCGAGGCCGAACACCCTGGGCCACGCCACTTCCTTCTCCACCTGAGCGACCCCCACCTGTTGGGAGGTCCGGATGCCCTTTACGGCACAGTTGACAGCGAAGCCAAGCTCATTCAGCTTTTCGACGAAGTCAGGGCTTCCGGCGCGCGGCCCGAGGCCGTGATCTTCACGGGCGACCTCGCCGACCAAGGCGACCCCCAAGCCTACGCAAAGCTCCGGGCAATTGTTGATCCCGCCTGCGAAGACATGGGCGCCCAAGTCATCTGGGCGATGGGCAACCACGACAACCGCGCCAACTTCCGGACCGGGCTGCTGGACGAGCCGGCGAGCGATGCACCGGTGGATCGAAGCTACTTCATCAATGGCCTGCGCATCATCACCATGGACACCTCGGTCCCGGGCTACCACCACGGCGAGCTAAGCCCGTCACAGCTGGGGTGGCTTACCCGCCAGCTGGATACCCCTGCCCCCGACGGCACCATCCTGGCGCTCCACCATCCGCCGGTCCCGTCGATCCTGGACCTTGCAGTGCTCGTGGAACTGCGGGATCAGGCCAGCCTGGCTTCGGTGGTCCGCAACTCCGACGTCCGGACCATTCTTGCCGGGCATCTGCACTACTCGACCACCGCCACGTTTGCGGGGATTCCTGTCTCTGTTGCCTCGGCGACGTGCTACACCCAGGACCTCAACGTTGCCGTCGGCGGTACCCGCGGCCGGGACGGCGGGCAGGCCTTCAACCTGGTGCACGTCTATGAGCACACCATTGTCCACTCCGTGGTTCCGCTGGGGAACGCGGCCACCGTAGGGGAGCATGTCACCTCGGAAATGACGGCCGAGCGACTGGCCGCCGCGGGCGTCAGCATCCCTGACAGCGCGAAAGCAGGAGGCGTCAGGAAGGTATCCCTTCCGAACTTCGCTGTCTAGCCCTGCTCGGCGGCCGGGCATGAGCCCCCACCGCCTGTGGACCAACGCCAGAGCGCCCGACGTTGGTTCACCCAACCTCAGTGTTCCCAGGGCGCCTTGATGGGATAGTACTTCTCCAGGAAATCGGTCACGATCTCGGCGCGCTCGTCCGCCGGGACCTCGGGGAAGCTGCCGTCGTTGAGGCAAAAGAAGTCCATGTTCCGCTTCGCCAGCAGCTTGGGCAGGTAGTTCAGCCCGGCACGGGCGGTGGTGTCCACGTAACGCACTTTGGCTGCGGTTTGGGTGACCGCGCGGCCTGTGAGCAGCGCGTAGTAGTGGTAGAAGGAATTGGTGACCGAGATGTTGTCGGCGGCGCGGAACCTGCTGCCCGCCGTCTTCTGGAACTCCTCCGGGAACTCACGCTCCATCCTGGCCACAACGCTGCGCCGCAGCGGGGCAGCGGTGTGCTCGAGGTGCCGCGTGGTGATCCTCCCGAAGCGGTTCCAGAGCAGCTTGCGGTTGACTCGGGCGGCGTTCTCGAAGCCACTGCGCTCGGCATCGTTATCGCCCAGCCCGATCCGGGTCTCGGCCTCGATGAACTTGGTGACGCCACCCGGCGTGAAGAACATGTCCGGGCCCACAGGCCGGCCGAAGAACATGTCGTCATTCGAGTAAAGGAAGTGCTCGG
Source organism: Pseudarthrobacter sp. AB1 (assembly GCF_014926485.1). Classification (NCBI taxonomy): domain Bacteria; kingdom Bacillati; phylum Actinomycetota; class Actinomycetes; order Micrococcales; family Micrococcaceae; genus Pseudarthrobacter; species Pseudarthrobacter sp. AB1. The sequence goes on along the minus strand of NZ_PZKO01000019.1, from coordinate 29,449 downwards.
AGAGGCCCTCGATGTTGTGGAGCTGGCATTCAACGGCCTGTGAATTGTGCGTGGGCAGCACTGTGGGATCGGCGAAAAATTCCTCGCTGCGGACGATGGTCACCGACGGGTGATCGGCGAGCCACTCCGGGGCGGGGGAGTCCGTGGCGATAAAGATGCGGCGGATCCAGGGCGCGAACATGTATACCGAGCGCAGAGCGTATTTGAGTTCGTTGATCTGCCGGAAGCGGGCTTCGTTGTCGTCGCCTTCGCCGAGAACCACACCCTTCTGCTGGGCGCGGCGGGCCGCGATGTAATCGGGCGAGCTGCCGTCCACCCAGGAGAAGACCAGATCGATGTCGAAGCTGATGTCGCTGGCGTGATCTGCGAACATGTTCTCGATGGTGGGCCAGGTGTGCCCGTACCGTTCAACCGTCCCGCGGACAGCGTCCTGGGACTGCATGGTGCGGCGGGTCAGGGAGTTTTCGATCGGGAGGATCAGCTGGTCGCCCTCAAAGCTCCAGAGCTCAATCTGGACGCCGGCGGAGGAACCGAACTCGAAACCGCCGTCGGGCTCAACCCGTGGACGGTAGAGGCGGAAGATGCGGGCCTGGCGGTTGGGGGATAGGTCCCCGTCGGCCACCAGCACGGAGGATTTCTTTTTCGCGTCCACGGTCATGGAGTAGACGGGCTCGTTGCGGCAGGCCTCCACCAAGGCTGCCCGCAGCTTCTTGCGGTCCTTCCAGTCCAGGGCGATGACCGGACGGTCGTTGTTGCCCCGGACCAGCAGGTAGTCCAGGCTTTCGCCCGCGAGGACACCACGCAGGAACAACAGGTCCTCAACCATGGCCTGGAACGGCGTCCGGTTGTGGTTGATCAGGGCATACCTGCCCTTGTGTCGGACCACGTCAGGCCGGTGTTTGAGCCGCGCCTCAGCCGCCGGAGATGTCACCTCGGCGTGGGTGCGCGGTTCTACGGACGCCTGGCCGCCGTAGTAGATCTCGTCCTGGACAGGTGCTTCTGTAATGGTTGTCTCCGTCGCGGGTAAATGGTAAGCGTTCTTACCTGAATAATAGCGCGACACCCCAAAATGGCAGGCCCCAAACGGGCGCCGCCAGCCGGGAACGTGCTCAGCTGGCCATTGCCTCCCGCCAGCTGCGCAGGAAAGCTCCGCCGGCGTCGTCGTGAATGACATCTTCCCCGAGCCCCAGATCGGTGGCCGTCAACACGTCATAGGGTTTGACCGGAACGCCGTCCGCCGGGCGGACATCAACGTGCTTCACGGAATGGTCATTATGGTGCAGCCAGTCCGCCATCGCGTAGTCCGTGCGGGAATCACCCACGGTCCGCCAGGCCTGCGGCGTGATGCCCTGCGCTGCCAGCAACTCCACCGCGCGGCTGGCGCCGAGGTCCTTGCCCAGCCGCACCGACTCAATATCGGTGGAAATGATGGTGGGATCGACGCGGTAGTCCACATCGTCGTCGGAATTCGGTGCGTGGTGCTCCAGCCGGACCACGCCCATGCCGTGGCGGATCATCAGGTCCATGGCATCGGAGTCGAAAAGCTTCTGCTCGGCCAGGTAATCGGCGGAGGGCACCTCGATGTGCTGCTCAACGGACACCATGGCGCGCTTCGTCTCGTCAAAAAACATGTGCTTGGCGTAGTCCTCGGCCACGAGCCGGCGGATGTCATCGCCGTAAGCTTTGGGCATGGCAAGGTCGTGATCAACGTGGATGGGGCCGGGCCCGGCAGCGGTGTAGCTGAACCACACGGCGCCCTTCTCGCAAATGGCGTGGATGACCGTCCCAGCGGGAATACCGGCGGCGATCATCGGTGCCATGACCTGCTCCCGGATGAAGGCATCGGAGCGGCCGGTATTGAAAACAACTGGAATCCCGGCGCTGGCCAGCGCCACGAGATCGGCAATGATGCCCGGTTTCACGTCGCGGGTCACGGGGCTGGCCACGGGTCCGTCGACGTCGAGCAGGAGGGCCAGGGGAGGGGTGGACGGCAGGCGGACGCCGGGCGTGGTGCCGGCAGGAAATTCGGGTGCAGTCATGGCTCCATTGTGTCAGCCGGAGGCCCCCGGTCCTGCGCCGGCGGTGCAATGTCCGCTGCATGTGACAGTTTGGCTACAACCTTGGGATGCTGCGGGCCGGACACTTCTCTTGGGGCGCCAAGCTGCCTAGGGTGGCATGGTGATATTCAAAGCTGTAGGCGAGGGACGCCCGTATCCCGATCATGGTTTCAACACGCCCAAACAGTGGGCATCGCTGCCGCCGCGCCCTGTCCGTCTGGACGAACTGGTGACCACCAAGCGGACGCTGGACCTGGAAGCGCTCCTGGCTGAAGATTCCACCTTTTTCGGCGACCTCTTTCCCCACGTGGTGCAGTACCAGGGAATCCTGTACCTGGAGGACGGCCTGCACCGCGCCGTCCGGACAGCCCTGCACCAGCGGACCGCCATCCACGCCCGCGTGCTGGTCATAGATGGCTAGGAAGCCCAGGGACGCCAGCGTCCTGCACGGGCACCACGTAGTCACCGGCCCCGAACTGCGGGCCACCTTTGAAGCTGCCGGCGACCCCGACAATCCGGGGCGGCTGCGACGCCGAGTGGTGCATGGAGTGGTCCTGGTGTTGCTGCTGGGCCTCATTACCGGCGCCATCATCGTTGCGCTGGCCATCATGAACGGGCATCTTAAGCTTCCGACGACGGCGGGCAGCGATGAGCCCCGGGCCACCTGTCCCGGGGCCACCTTTGACTACACTCCCAACGATAAAATCAACCTCAACGTCTACAACTCCACCAGCCGTCCCGGGCTGGCCCGCTCCGTGGCGGATGAGCTGCTGGTCCGGAAATTTGTGGTGGGGGCCGTGGCCAACACGGAGGCCGGCTTCCGCGGCGTGGCTGCGGTGGTGTCCGGGGCTGCCGGGCAGTCTGCCGCCTTCAGCGTCCAGCGGAACCTGCCGGGCTCCGACTACTTCCAGGATGGCCGGACGGACGCCAGTGTCGACGTCATACTTGCCAGCGACTACCGGGAGCTCGCCGCCGCGGACCGCGTGGACCAGACGCCGGGGAAGCTCAGCTGCCCGCGTGAAAGCCGAAGGATCGCCGACGATGCCAAGTGGCCGGTTATTCCGACGGCCGGCCCGTGACCTGTTGCCGTTGCTCTATCACGCTGGTCGCTAAACAAGGCGGATGACGACCGTAGGTGTTAGAGCAACCCAGGGGTTTACGGCAAGGGGAGGCTGACGCGCAGGGGTGCGCCGTCGTGGTCGAACCTTGCTCCGGCGCCCAGTTGGATGAACCGCACGGTGCGGGCGACCCGGGCCTCAAGGTCGGCGGGCTCGTTGCTGCCGCGTGCGGCGCTGGAGGAGAGTGTGCCGTGGATGAGCTGAGCCTGCTGGCCGATGTCCGCTTGCGGCAGGTACCCCTGCGCCATGCCGTCCCGGAGGATGCCCTGCAGCAAAACGCTGAGTTCACCCACGTGGCCGGCCAGTTTGGCAAAGGACGACGGCGACAGTACCGCCGCCATCGCCGGTCCGGGCGGGAGGTGGCGGCGGCTGAGGTCCTCCACCTGGGTGCGCACGTACAGGGCCAACCGTTCGACGGGGTTCTCGAGAGTGTTCAGTGACTCACGCAGCTCGGCCAGGAACCGCTCGGTCTCATCCAGGGCGTAGGAGATCAGCAGCTCTTCGATGTCTGCGTAATAGTTATAGACCGCGGTGCGCCCCACCCCGGCATGCCGGGCGACGTCTGTCATGGTCAGTCCGGGCAGGCCGTGGGTGAACAGGAGTTCCCCGAACGCCGTCAGGACCCGGCGTTGCGTCTCGGCACGTTGCGCGGCATTGTTGGCCGCCGAAATCCTGGGCATGCAGACACTTTACCGCGAAGTGTCAGTAAACTCCTCGGTCCGGCCCCTGTGTAGTCCTGGATCGTTCAGACCGCGCAGCCTTCAGGGCCGCAGGCCTCGCCGGCGTTGCCGTTCGCGGCGTTGACCAGAACCAGCGGGTTTGTCTCCTGCCAGGCCTGGTGCAGCGCCGCAGTGAACGTTTCGGCCGGCTGGGCACCAGAGAGGCCGAACTTGCGGTCAATCACGAAGAACGGCACGCCCGTGATGCCCAGGGCACGGGCTTCCTCGAAATCAAAACGGACATCGTCGGCGTATTTGTCCGTGGTGAAGAGTTCGGCGACTGCATCGGTGCTGAGCCCCAGCTCCTGGCCCAAAGCCGTGAGATATTCGGCGCTGCCGATGTCCTTGCCGTGCTCGAAGTGGTCGCTCAGCAGGCGTTCCTTCGCGACATCCTGCTGACCGCGCTCGGCCGCGAGATGGATCAGGCGGTGTGCGGTGAAGCTGTTGGCCACCACCACCTGGTCGAACCGGTAGTCCAGGCCCTCGCCCTTGGCCTGCTCGGTGACGTGCTCAAACATCTGCGAGACCTGCGCCGGAGCCATGCCCTTTCGCGTGCTCAGGTACTTCAGCTCCGTGCCGTCATAGTGCTCGGGGAGGGTGGGGTCCAGCTGGTAGCTGCGCCACGTCACCTCCACCGCGTCGCGGTGCGGGAACTCGGCCAGGGCGGCCTCGAACCGGCGCTTGCCGATGTAGCACCACGGACACGCGACGTCTGACCAGATCTCAATCTTCATGCTTGCCATAACTGTGCAGGTCAGGCGCCCATTCCCCGCGGGCAGTGTCGGATTTGTCACACAGGGGCTTGAAATGGGGCCCTCGCGGGGCGATAGTCGGAACTACGGGTTAAGCAGAGGCCGTTCGGAATACACCATCGCCAGGTCTGGGGGCGTGGCATGTGATCCTCGCGGAGGACAATCATGCGGATAGGACTTGTTGCAGCACCATGGATTCCGGTTCCCCCAATCGGATATGGGGGCATAGAGAGGGTTGTTGACTCTCTTGCGCGGGGATTCATCGCGGCCGGGCACGAGGTGTTGTTGGCCGCGGCTTCGGACAGCACGTGTCCGGCATCCCTGGTACCAGGCATGAGGCCTTCAAGACCTGCTGAACTGGGGTTCACGCTGTCTGAGCTCAGCCATGTCGTCAGGGCCTATGAAGGCCTGGGCAACGCGGACATCATCCACGACCACACCCTGGCCGGGCCACTGATGGCCCGGCGGAAGTGCAACGCCCCCGTGGTGACCACCATTCACGGCCCCCTCATCCCGGCGTCGGCCGATTTATACCGGGCCATGGCCACCGACACGGCCATCGTCGGGATCTCACGTGACCAGGCCTCCAGCATGCCCGATGTCCCGATAACACGCGTGATTCATCACGGAATGGACGTCGCTGCCGTACCGATCGGTTCAGGGAAAGGCGGCTACGCCTGTTTTGTCGGCAGGATTTGCCCGGACAAAGGGATCCTTGAAGCCATCCATATCGCCCGCAGGGCCGGAATTCCGCTGCGTATTGCGGCCAAGATGCGCGCGCCTGACGAGATCGAGTATTTCCGCTCCGTCATCGAGCCGCTCCTGGGCTCCAACGAGGATTTCCTGGGCGAAGTGGGGGACGCGGACAAGTATCAGCTTATGGGCGAAGCGATGGCGTTCCTGAATCCCATCCAATGGTCCGAGCCGTTTGGGCTGGTGATGATTGAATCCCTCTCAACAGGCACTCCAGTGGTGGGAACGCCGATCGGATCCGCACCGGAGATTGTGGACCATGGAAGGACAGGTTACCTGGGGCCGACGGATCAACTGCACACCCTGCTTCCCCTCGCCTCAGGGCTGGACAGGGCACACTGCCGGGACCGGGCCCTCAATCTGTTCAGCACCGAAAGGATGGTGGGCAGCCACCTGGACCTCTATGCAAAACTGCTGGAAACGAGTCAGCTTTCCGGGGTTCCGGATGCTTCCCATGTAGGCCAGAATCAGACAGGGAAAGCACTTATCCGGGCGCCGGAACCGGGCCCGATCTCCAGCGGGCGGTCATGAGGGAGGAGAACATCCATGACTGCATGGAATGCCGACACCGAGGCTGATGTTGGCGGGGCTGAGGCCATAACGGTGGTGGAAGGGTCTTCCTTCTGTATCTCCACCCGGAGCGGCGACATCAGTTCCGACGGTGAAACGAACGGCGCGTTTTACCGGGACACCCGGATTGTGTCCCGGTGGATGCTGCGCATCAACGGCGCGCTCCGCGAGCCACTGGTGGCTCAACGGCCGAATTCCTACGAGGCCACGTTCGTGGGCCGCGCCCAGTGGCCCGGCGGCAGGTTCGACAGTCCCCTGGTGGTCCGCCAGGTCCGTCATATCGGACCCGGCCTGCAGGATGACATCACCCTCGAAAACTATTCCGCCGAAGCCGTGGAGTGCGATATCGAACTGTTGGTTGACGCCGACCAGGCCGACCTCTTCGACGTCAAGGGCGGGCGGATTCCGCAGGGCGGGCGGGTGAGCCGAACGGTCAGCGACGGAGGGCTGCTGATCGAGGCCCTCCGTAACGGCCAGCAGCGCGGCTCCGCCATCCGCGCCGCCGGCGCCGAAATCTCCACCGGGATGCTTCGCTTCCACGCGACCATTCCGGCGCGCGGCGAGTGGTCCACCAGCGTGATTGTGGTCCCGCTCGTCAACGGTGTGGGACCCGCGGCGCCGTTCACGGAAGAGGGGCAACCGCGCGGACGCGTCGGCGTTCAGCGGCACTTGGCATGGGAAGAACATATTCCCCGCATCAGCGCCGCGGACGGCAAGATCGAGGCCACCCTGCGCCGCAGCCAAAGCGACCTGGGGTCCCTGCGGATTTTCGACGCCGAGCACCCGGACCGTGCGGCCGTGGCCGCGGGGGCGCCCTGGTTCATGGCACTCTTTGGCCGGGATTCGCTGCTGTCCTCCTACATGTCCCTGCTTGTTGATCCCACGTTGGCGGCCGGAACGCTGCAGACGCTGGCAACCCTTCAGGGCACGAAGGTGGATCCGGAATCCGAGGAAGAGCCAGGCCGCATCCCGCACGAGGTTCGGCTGGGCGTGACGGCCGGGCTGTCCCTGGGCGGATCCGCCTATTACGGCACCGTGGACGCCACCCCGCTCTTTGTCAGCCTCTTGGGAGAGCTGAGCCGCTGGGGACTGGCGGAAGACATCATCGATTCGCTGATTCCCCATGCCGACCGTGCCCTTGACTGGATTGAAACGTACGGCGACCGCGACGGCGATGGCTTTGTGGAATACCTTCGCCCCAACCAGCACGGTCTCATCAACCAGGGCTGGAAGGACTCCTGGGACGGGATCAACTTTGCCGACGGGCGGATCGCCGAACCGCCCACTGCCCTGTGCGAGGTCCAGGGCTACGTCTACGCCGCCTATGTGGGACGATCCCTGCTGGCCCGCTGGGCCGGGGATGCTGAAACAGAGCGCCACTGGGCCGATCGGGCAATTGCCCTGAAGGAGGCTTTCAACGAGAAGTTCTGGCTGCCGGACAAGGGCTACTTCGCCATCGCGCTGGACAAGGACAAGACCCCCGTTGACGCATGTACTTCAAACATGGGCCACTGCCTGTGGGTGGGCATCGTTGACGAGGAAAAGGCCCCGGCAGTGGCGGAGCGCCTGATGTCCCCCGAACTGTTCAGCGGCTGGGGGATCCGCACGCTGGCTTCGGACATGGGCGCCTACAACCCCGTCAGCTATCACAACGGATCGGTGTGGCCGCACGATACGGCGATCGTGGCCACAGGGCTGATGCGCTATGGATTTGTTGATGAGGCCATGGAAATCGCCAGCGGGATCCTGGACGCCGCCGAACACTTCGACGGCCGGTTGCCGGAGCTGTTCTGCGGGTTTGATCGGTCCGACTTCCACGGCCCCGTCCCGTACCCCACGGCATGCTCGCCCCAGGCCTGGGCCGCTGCAGCTCCCATTCAACTTGCCCGGATCCTGCTGCGCTTCGATCCGGACTTCACGCGCAACGTGGTCCATCTGGCACCGATCCTCCCGGAGGAAATCGGGGACTTCAGGGCCGAGAACGTCCTGCTGGGGACTTCGCGTGTGGCCATCAGCGCGCGCGGGAGGGAGGGCCGCATCGACGGCCTCCCAGCGCGGCTGAAGCTGCTGAAGGAACCGCGTCCGCCCCTCGACGAACGCCTGGGCGGACGGGCCGGCGACTAGCGGCAGGTTTCCCGGGGGACGCTTAGGGTACGGCACGCTCCAAGACGAAGTCATGCTCCACGGTGCTCCCCAGCCGGAAGGACTTGCTGCCCACCTTGCGGAAGCCGCACTTTTCATAGAAACGGATGGCCCGCGCGTTCTGGCTGTTCACGCCCAGCCACACCCCGGCCGCGCCCGCCTCTGCCGCCGCAAGGAGGCTGGCGTGCATCAGTTCAGCGGCGGCGCCCAGGCCGTGATGGTCGGGGTGGACGTAGCATTTGCTGAGCTCCAGGGAGGGCAGGACCTTCAGCGCCGATGCCACATCCGCGTCCTCCGCCGGCCGGTTCACGAGCAGGCTGTAGCCGTGGAGCGCGACGTCGGCGTCGATGACCACGATGGTGACATCAGCGTCCGCCAGGTACTCCCGGAAGTGCCGTTCGCTGAGCGTGTTGGCCACATGAGCGGCAATGTCCTCCGGTGACGACGAGGGCGGGCAGGCCAGCGGGAAGGTGACTGCCGCCAGTCCGGCGAGCGGGCCGGCGTCGTCCGTTATGGCCTTTCGGATCGTGTGGGTCATGCAGGGATTCTACGTGCGCCTCCTAGTCCTTGGTGCTGAAGGCGGCGTCGAAGGAGGTGTTCGACGGCGGGAAGTCGTACTTTTTCAGTGCTGCGAGGGCTTCGGGGGCGCCGTGGAGGCGGTCCATGCCGGCGTCTTCCCATTCGATGGAGATGGGGCCGTTGTAGCCGATGGCGGCGAGGGCGCGGAAGGAGGATTCCCAAGGGACGTCGCCGCGGCCGGCGGAGACGAAGTCCCAGCCGCGGCGGGGGTCGCCCCAGGGTAGGTGGGAGCCCAGGACGGTGTTCCGGCCGGTGGGGCGGAGCTTGGTGTCCTTGCAGTCCACGTGGTAGATCCGGTCCTTGAAGTCCCAGATGAAGGAGACGGGGTCGATGCCCTGCCACATGAAGTGGGACGGGTCCCAGTTCAGGCCGAACGCTTTACGGTGGCCGATCGCTTCGAGGGTGCGCACGGTGGTCCAGTAGTCGTAGGCGATCTCGGAGGGGTGGACTTCGTGGGCGAAGCGGACGCCGCATTCGTCGAAGACGTCCAGGATGGGGTTCCAGCGGTCCGCGAAGTCCTGGTAGCCGGCCTCGATCACTCCGGCGGGCACGGGCGGGAACATGGCCACGTACTGCCAGATGGAGGAGCCGGTAAATCCGACGACGGTGTCCACACCGAGGGCCTTGGCCAGCCGGGCGGTGTGTTTCATTTCCTCGGCGGCGCGTTGGCGGACGCCCTCGGGATCGCCGTCGCCCCAGACCTTCGCGCCCACGATCGCTTCGTGCCGGAAGTCGATGGGGTCATCGCACACGGCCTGGCCTTTGAGGTGGTTGGAGATGGCCCAGACCTTCAGGTTGTACTTTTCCAGCACGGCGAGCTTGGCTTCGACATAGCCGGGTTCGTCCCAGCGCCAGGCGTCCAGGTGGTCCCCGGAGACGGCGATTTCCAGGCCGTCGTAGCCCCAGCCGGATGCCAGCTTGGCGACTTCCTCGAACGGGAGGTCGGCCCACTGGCCGGTGAACAGGGTATACGGGCGGGACATGTCAGGCTCCTTCAGAAGCAGCGGTCAGGGCTGTCGGCGTGCCGGCCGGGGCGCTGGCCAGTTGGATGATGGAACTTTTCGCGGCGGCGGACTCTTCAATGGCGTTCAGGATCCGCTGGACGGTGAGGCCGTCCTCGAACGACGGCGAGGGCGGGGTTCCGGTGCTGATGGCGGTCAGGAAGTCGCGGATTTCGTGGGTGAAGGTGTGCTCCCAGCCGATGATGTGGCCCTGCGGCCACCACGCGTCAACGTACGGGTGCTCGGGCTCGCTGACCAGGATCCGGCGGAAGCCCTGCTCACGGGCAGGCACGGTGGCGTCCAGGAAGCCCAGTTCGTTGAGGTTCTCCAGATCGAAAAGGATGGCGCCTTTGTCGCCATAGATTTCCAGCTTGAGGGAGTTCTTCTGGCCGGTGGCCACCCTGGATACTTCCACCGAGGCGATTGCCCCTGAAGCGAGCGTCAGCGTGGCCCAGGCGGCGTCGTCGACCGTTACTTCCTCCTGACCGGCCGCTCCTGGACGGTGCGTGGTGAACGTGTGGGTCCGGCCGGACACTTCGGTGACCTGGTCCCCGAGCAGGAACAGCACCTGGTCGATCGCGTGGGAAGCGATGTCCCCGAGCGCCCCCGAGCCCGCTGTCTCCTTCTTAAGCCGCCACGTCATGGGTGCTTCGGCGTCTGAGAGCCAGTCCTGCAGATAGGCGGCGCGGACGTGCCGGACGGTGCCCACCCGGCCTTCCGCGATGAGTTCCTTCGCGAGGGCCAGCGCGGGTACCCGCCGGTAATTGAAGCCGATCATCGACTGCACGCCCTGGGCCCGTGCTGCCTGGGCGGCCGCTGCCATGGCCTCGGCTTCGGCAAGGGTATTGGCGAGCGGCTTCTCCACCAGGACATGTTTGCCTGCCTCAAGGGCAGCCATCGCGATCTCGGCGTGCATCCAGCCCGGGGCGCAAATGTCAACGATGTCGATGTCATCGCGTTCGATGACCGTCCGCCAGTCTGTGGATGTTTCAGTCCAGCCGTACTTCCCGGCGGCCTCGGCAACCCCGGCGGCGTCCCGGCCCACCAGGACTTTCTGCTCAAACGCCGGGACATCGAAAAAGCTGGCGACGTTCCGCCACGCGTTCGAATGGGCTTTGCCCATGAACGCATAACCGATCATCGCCACACCCAGTTTTTTGAGTTCCGGGCGCGGATTGTTCGCTGGTTTGTGTGAGGTCATGGTGGGGTTCCTAGAGGGTAGCGGCTTCCGGCGCCCAGTCCTCAGGGAGGGCTGGGGATGCCGGAGCAGAGCTTTCGACGTCCACGAAAGTTCCGGATTCCATGGATTCGGTGATTGAGACCATGGAATCCAGGACATGGTAGGCCAGGTCGCCGGTGGCGCGGTGCGGCACCCCGGCACGGATGGAGCGCGCCATGTCCAGGACGCCCATGCCACGGCCGTTGGCGGGTCCCGTGGCCGGGACGGTGGTCCAGTCCTCGTCACCGGCGCGCCAGAGCCGGATGTCGCCGTCGAAATTGTTGGGGTCCGGCAGGGACAGTGTGGCCTCCGTGCCAGTGATTTCCACGAAGCCCATCCGCACGCGGGGGGACTCGAAGGAGAAGACGCTATGCGAGGACGCCCCGCCCTCGAACTGCGCCATGGCGGACACATGCGTGGGCACCTCGACGGTGAATTCCTCGCCGGCTTTGGGCCCTGAACCAATAACCCTGACTTCCTTGGCTTTGGAGCCGACGGCGGCCACCTTGCGGATGGAGCCGAATGCCTGGATCAGGGTGGTGAGGTAGTACGGGCCCATGTCGAAGAGCGGGCCAGCGCCGTGCTGGAAAAGGAAAGCCGGGTTGGGGTGCCAGGATTCCGGACCGGGGGTCTGGAATGTGGTCATGGCGGTCAATGGCGTGCCGATGTCGCCGCGTTCGATGAGCCGCAAGGCGGTCTGCAGCCCGGCGCCCAGGAAGGTGTCCGGGGCGCAGCCGAGGCGGATCCCGGCGGCGTCGGCTGTTTTGAGCAGGCCGAGCCCGGACGCGCGGTCCAGGGAGAAGGGCTTCTCGGTCCAGACGTGCTTGCCGGCATTGACGGCGGCGGTGGCCACTTCCACGTGCGCCGCGGGGATGGTCAGGTTCACGATGATTTCGACGTCGGGATGGTTCAGCGCCGCGTCCACGCCGCCCCACTCGGCGATGCCGTATTCCTTGGCACGGGCCTCGGCGGCCTCTTCGAAGAGGTCTGCGATGACGAGGACTTTCAGGTCCGGGAAGACAGTGAGGTTGTCCAGGTATGCCTTGGAGATGTTGCCTGCGCCGATGACGGCGACGCCCACCGGGCCGCGGCGGGTCGATGCTGCGTGGCTCATGCGCGTGCTCCGGCCGTGCCGTTGCCCTGTGCGGCATTGAGGTAAGCGAGGCTCTCGGCGATGCCTTCGAAGATGTTCCCGGCGTAGTCATCGAACTCCACCACGCCCACTTCCAGGGATTTTGCGGCGGCGATGACGTCCAGCACGGCGACCTTGCCCTGACCCGCCGGCTGTTGCGCCTTGGTGTCGGTGTTCAGCGGTCCGTCCTTGATGTGGATGAACTTCACCCGATCGCCCAGGCGTTCCAGCACCGCCACGGGATCCTGGCCGCCCACGGCAACCCAGTAGGTGTCCACTTCGAGGACAACGTCGGGGTCCAAAAGGTCAGCGAAGTACTCCAGCGCGGTGCGGCCCTCGATGGTTGATTCAAGTTCCCACGCGTGGTTGTGGTAACCCACGCGGATGCCGTGCTCGGCGCCCTTTTTGGCTGCTGCGTTGAGCTTCGTGGCCGTGGCATGGATGCCTTCGGCGGACTGCCAGTGCTCGGCTGGAAGGTAGGGGTCGATGACGGTGGTGATGCCCAACTCCTTGGCCGCGGCAAAAATTTCGTCCTGGTCCTGGCTCAGCAGCGGTGCGTGCCCGGACGGCGCCGTCAGGCCGTTCTCCCTCAGCGCAGCTCCGAGCTCCTGGGCAGTTGCTACAAAGTTGTACGGCTCAACCTTCGTGAAGCCGATCTCGGCGACCTTGCGGATGGTGCCGGAAAGGTCCGCCTGGATCTGGTCCCGGAGTGTGTAGAGCTGGATCGAGTAGTTCATTGGTTCTCCTGATTGCAGACGAATCCACGTTGACTGAGTGCTGCCGTACTGAGGCGATGCCACCTCCACTAAAGCTAGAATGACTTTTGCCGATGGTCAAGCAAAAGTTGCCCGGATGTCGATATTCTTTATTTCGCGTGACAGGCAGAAGTTTCATGTGTTATTCATGATCCATGAGCCTCAGCCCCGGAACCGAGCACGCCGCCCCAGACCACGGCGGCAGCCTGGCGCGCGCCGGCGACCTCTTCCAGCTCCTGCGGGACGGCAAGGCGCGGACTCGTGCGGAGCTGGCCCTGACCACCGGATTGGCGCGTTCAACTGTCGCCGCTCGCATCGATGCCCTGATCGCCTCCGGCCTGGTGGGCGCGGCAGGTGAGGCGAACTCCAGCGGCGGCAGGCCGCCGTCGCGCTTTGCCTTCAACCCGGCGGCGCGCGCCGTCCTGGCCATCGACGTCGGCGCCACCCACGTGATTCTTGCGGTCACCGACCTCAGCGGTCGGGTTCTGGCGGAGCGGAGGCTGGCCCAGGATGTGGCTGCCGGCCCAGAGGCGGTGCTCGGCCGGGTGATCAAGGAGGGACGGGCGTTGCTTGAGCACACAGGACGGCAACCCCGCGACCTCGCCGGCGTCGGGATCGGCTTGCCGGGTCCCGTGGAGCACGCCACCGGAAAGCCCGTTAAACCGCCAATCATGCCGGGGTGGGACGGGTTCGACGTTGTCCCGTACGTCCAGCGTTCGCTGGCAGTGCCGGTGCTGGTGGACAACGACGTGAACATAATGGCGCTGGGGGAGCGGTCGGCGCACTGGCCGGAGCACGCTAATTTCCTGTTCATCAAAGTTGCCACCGGCATCGGATCCGGGATCATCAGCAACGGTGAACTGCAGCGCGGCGCTAATGGAACTGCGGGCGATCTGGGCCACGTACGCGTGCCGCGCGGCGATGACGTGCTGTGCCGGTGCGGAAACCATGGTTGCCTGGAGGCGCTCGCGTCCGGACCGGCCCTGGCCGCTGAACTGGAGCGGCAGGGTGTTCCTGCGCGCCACGGCAGCGACGTTCTGCGGCTGGTCGGCGAGGGAAATCCGAAGGCCATCCAGGCCTTACGCCAGGCGGGCCGGGATGTGGGCGACGTGCTGGCCACCGTGGTCAACCTGCTCAACCCGTCCGTGATTGTCATCGGCGGGAGCCTTGGCCAGGCAGGAGAGCACCTGATGGCCGGCGTTCGGGAAGTGGTCTATGGGCGGTCCCTGCCGCTGGCAACCAGCCACCTGCGGATCGCCCTGTCCGTAGCCGGGGACCAGGCGGCGATTCTTGGTGCGAGCCAGATGGTCACGCAGTACGTGTTGTCGCCTGCAGCCATTGAGGCGACGCTCCAGGCGGCCGGTTAGCTGCTAGGCCGCGATCAGTCTGCCGCTATCACTCTGTCGTGATCACTCGGACCGGCGTACCTTCCAGCCAGGACTTGACGCCCTCGAACGCGCCACCGTAGAACTGCCGGTAGCTCTCGGCCGTCACGTAGCCGAGGTGCGGGGACAATACAGTGTTGGGGGCGCTGAGCAGAGGGTGGCCCGCGGGAAGTGGTTCCTGGTCAAAAACGTCCAGGGCCGCGCCGCGGATCCAGCCCTCGTTCAAAGCCCGTACCAGGGAATCCTGGTTCACCAGCGGACCCCGGGAGGTGTTCACCAGGATGCCTTCCGGCCCCAGGAGCCGCAGTTCCTGCTCACCCACCATGTCCTCGGAACGGGGAGACAGCCGCAGGTGGAGGGACACGATGTCGGAGTTCCTGAAGAGGTCCTCCTTGCTGACCTTCCGGACCCCTGCCTTGGTAGCGGCCTCGTCGGTGAGATTCTGGCTCCAGGCGAGCACGTCCATGCCGAACGCCTGCCCGTACGCCGCGATCCGCCGCCCGATCTTGCCCAGGCCCACGATGCCCAGGGTCTTGCCGGACAGCTCCATGCCCACCGAGGACTGCCACGTGCCGGCGCGCAGTGAGTTCTCCTCGGCCGGCAGGTTGCGGGCGATCGCGAGCAGCAAAGCCCAGGTCAGTTCGGGCGCGGCGTTGGGGGATCCGGGCGTCCCGCAAACGGTGATGCCGAGTTCCCTTGCCGCGGCCACATCGACGGCGGCGTTGGCCATGCCGGTGGTCACCAGCAGCTTCAGCCCCGGGAGCCGTTCCAGCACGGTGCGGGGGAACGGGGTCCGCTCACGCATCGCAATGACGATCTGATAGTCGGCCAGCGCGGCTGCCAGGGCGTCTTCGGACTGGAAGGGCTCGCGGAAGACGGACGTTGCCACACCGGACCCCTCCAGAGATGCCCAGTCGGTGAAGGCATGCGCAACGTCCTGGTAGTCGTCGAGGATGGCAAGCCGTTGCTGCATGTGAGTTCCTTCGTCCGAGGGGTGCGGCAGTCCGACGGCGCGGCTCAATATCCCGCACGTTGGGGCCGGCTCGTGTGAGCTTCATCGTATGCCAGGGCGCCATGACGCTGCCTGCAGCTTCCGGCACAACACGGCGTGGTAGCAATGGAAGTGATGAAATCCTTTCCAGCTACCGCGGAATCCTCATGAGCGGACAATTCCTGGCCAAAGTTCCCAGGGCCTGGATCCTCCTGGCCTGCATCGGACTTCTGGCGCTGAACCTGCGCGGGCCTTTCGTTGCTGTTGCCCCGGTGGTTGACCTGATGCAGGCGGACCTCGGATTTACCCCCGTAATGCTGGGCCTGCTGACCAGCATCCCGGTGCTGTGCTTCGCGCTCGCAGCATCGCTGGCGTCACTGACCACGAGGAAACTCGGCGCGGAGTTCGCCGTCTCCCTCACCATCCTTGGTGTCCTGGCGGGCGTGATTGTACGCTCGGCAGGCGGCCCCGGACCGGTGGTGGTGGGCACGGTGATGATCGGCCTGGCCATCACGGTGGGCAACATCGCAGTGCCGTTAATTATCCGCCGCGACTTCTCCCCGTTGCGCCAAGGGACCGCCATGGGCGTGTACACAGCGGCGTTGAATATCGGCTCATTCCTGACATCGATGGTCACGGCGCCCCTGGCCGAGCTGGCCGGGTGGCGGGTGGCTCTGGCCTCCGTGGGCATCCTGGCCGTGATTGCCATCGTTTTCTGGACCCTCGCCGTGGGCGCCCGCACCGCGTTTGTGCCCTCCCGCGCCGCAGTGCCCGGCGGGCAGGATCACCCTGCCGTCAAGGGCTCCGGCTGGATTACCGCCGGGCTCACCGCAGGCTTCGCCGGACAGGCTTTTTCCTACTACGCAGTGACGGCGTGGCTGCCGAGCTACCTCAACGACGAGCTTGGCATGTCCGCTTCGGAGGCCGGGGCAGGGTCATCGCTGTTCCAGATCTTCGCCATTGTTGGCGGCCTGGGAGTACCGTTCGCAGCCAAGTATCTCAGTACGACGACGACGGCAGTCACCGTGGGCACACTGTGGACGGCCGTGCCGGCCGGGCTGTTGCTGGCGCCGGAGCTGTGGTGGCTGTGGTCCACCTTCGGCGGCATCGCGCAGGGCGGCGGGATCACGCTGATCTTCATCGCCATCATCAAGCTGGCCCGGGACCAGCTTTCCGCGGGCCGGATGTCCGCCACGGTCCAGGGGCTCGGTTACTGCTTCGGTGCGGTAGCCCCGCCGCTGGTGGGGTTTGTGCACGACACTTCGGGCTCGTGGACCCCGGCATTGCTGGTGATCCTGGGGTCCGTGCTTATTTTCTTCGTCAGCACAACCCTGGCCGTGCGGCTGGTGCCGAAAGGACGCTGACGCGTCCGCCGTCGTACGTTCCCTCCCCTGCTGATTTACCAACGCTCTCTCACTTAACGCAGCTTAACGACCGACGCTCTCTCACTATCTTGAGGATAGTGAGAGAGCGCCGGCGGGTCACACGGGGTGTTCCGTCGCCGGGCCGGCGCCCCGGATCTCGGGGATGCCTGTTGCGAAGGGCGTGCCTGCCCGGCAGACGGAAATCTATTCAGTAGCCTGCCGCAGCCTAGGCCGCGGAGAGCTCCTCTTTGGTTGCCTTTTCGCGGGCCTCGGTGAGGTAGCGGGCGTAGGCGGGGAGGGTCAGGAAGGACGGGAAGTCGGGGCTGAGGGTGACTTCCTCGAAGATGTCGCGGGAGTCTTCGAAGCGGTCGCCGTCGAAGCGCTCCAGGCGTGCGAACTCTTCGTCGAGCAGTTCCTCGATCCACTGGTGGGTGATGATTTCGCCGCGGTCGGTAATAGCGGACGCGAACATCCACTGCCAGATCTGGGAGCGGGAGATTTCCGCGGTGGCGGCGTCCTCCATGAGGTTGTGGATGGCGACGGCGCCGTTCCCGCGGAGCCAGGACTCGATGTAGCGGATGCCTACCTCGATGTTGTTCCGGATGCCCTGCTCGGTGATGGTGCCTTCGGTGGCGGCCACGTTGATGAGGGCTCGGTCATCGGGGATGACGTCCTCGCGGGTGCGGTCCAGCTGGTTGGGACGCTCGCCGAGGGTGGCATCGAAGACTTCGCGGCAGACCGGTACCAGGTCCGGGTGGGCCACCCAGGAGCCATCGAAGCCATCGCTGGCCTCGCGGGTCTTGTCGGCGCGGACTTTCTCGAACGCGTTGGTGTTGGCGGCCTCGTCCTTGCGGTTGGGGACGGCAGCGGCCATACCGCCGATGGCCATGGCGCCGCGCTTGTGGCAGGCACGGACCAGCTGTTCGGTGTAGGCACGCATGAACGGCTGCGTCATGGTCACCTGGGCGCGGTCCGGCAGGACGAACCGGGGGCCGCGGGTACGGAAATTCTTGATCAGGGAGAAAATGTAGTCCCACCGGCCGGCGTTCAGGCCCGACGCGTGATCACGCAGTTCGTAGAGGATCTCCTCCATTTCGAACGCCGCGGTGATGGTCTCGATCAGCACAGTGGCGCGGATGGTGCCCTGCGGGATGCCCAACAGGTCCTGGGCGAGGATAAAGATGTCATTCCACAGCCGTGCCTCGAGGTGGTTCTCGATCTTGGGCAGGTAGAAGTACGGGCCCTTGCCCTGGGCCAGGAGGCGGCGGGCGTTGTGGAAGAAGAACAGGCCGAAGTCCACGATGCCGCCGGCCACGGGAGCGCCGTCGATGATCATGTGCTTCTCGGGCAGGTGCCAGCCGCGGGGGCGCACCACGATGGTGGGCAGCTCGCCGGCCGGGCGGAGCTTGTATTCCTTGCCCTCAGGACTCGTGAAGTCGATCCGGCGTTCCAGCGCGTCGGTGAGGTTAAGCTGGCCCTTGATGACGTTCCGCCACGTGGGGGTGGAGGAGTCCTCCATGTCAGCGAGCCACACCTTCGCGCCGGAGTTCAGCGCATTGATGGTCATTTTCTTGTCCACCGGACCGGTGATCTCCACCCGGCGGTCCTCAAGGCCAGGGGCCGGGGGAGCGACGCGCCACGACGGGTCGTTTCGGATGTCCTCGGTTTCGCGGAGGAACCTGGGGTCCTGACCGGCGGCGATCTCGGCCCGGCGGGTCCGGCGTGCCTGCAGCAGTTCCTGCCGGCGCTCGGCCGTGGCCCGGTGCAGCTTGGCGACAAACTCCAGTGCATCCGGAGTGAGAACCTCGTCCTGCCGGCAAACAGGCTGCGCGGTCAAAGTGATCCCGTTGATGGTGAAGCTGTCAGTGAAGCTGTTCATTTCAATCTCTCCTGGTGCAGGGCCCAGCTGGGTAGCAGTAAGTGTCGTTGTGAGCCTCCAGAACGACACTTACTGCTACTTACTTGGGGAAATTTAGTGGAACTGGCCTTCTTCGGTGGATCCCACCAGTGCCAGGGTTGATGCGTTCGGGTTGAGCGCAGTTGCGATGTCGTCGAAGTAGCCGGTGCCGACTTCGCGCTGGTGCTTTGTCGCGGTGTAGCCGCGGGACTCGGAGGCGAATTCCTTCTCCTGCAGCTCGACGTAGGCGCTCATGCCTTCACGGGCGTAACCGTGGGCGAGATCGAACATCGAGTAGTTCAGGGCGTGGAAGCCGGCCAGGGTGATGAACTGGAACGTGAAGCCCATGGCGCCGAGTTCACGCTGGAACTTGGCGATGGTGGCGTCGTCCAGGTGCTTGCGCCAGTTGAACGACGGCGAGCAGTTGTAGGAGAGCATCTGGTCCGGGAAGTCAGCCTTGACGGCCTCGGCGAACTTGCGGGCAAGCTCCAGGTCCGGGGTGCCCGTCTCCATCCAGATGAGGTCGGAGTACGGGGCGTAGGCCTTGGCGCGGGCGATGCAGGGTTCGATGCCGTTGCGGACCTTGTAGAAGCCTTCCGGGGTACGTTCGCCGGTGACGAATTCCTTGTCGCGGGGATCGACGTCGGAGGTGATCAGCGTGGCTGCCTCGGCGTCGGTGCGGGCGATGACCACCGAAGGGGTGCCGGCGACGTCGGCGGCCAGGCGGGCCGCGTTCAGCGTCCGGACGTGCTGCTGGGTGGGGATCAGCACCTTGCCGCCGAGGTGGCCGCACTTCTTCTCCGAGGCGAGCTGGTCTTCCCAGTGCACACCCGACGCGCCGGCCTGGATCATGGATTTCATGAGCTCGTAGGCGTTCAGCGGGCCGCCGAAGCCGGCCTCGGCGTCGGCAACGATCGGCACCATCCAGTCCTCAACAGTCTGGATGCCTTCGGAGAATTCAATCTGGTCGGCACGGAGCAGCGCGTTGTTGATGCGGCGCACCACTGTGGGAACCGAGTTGGCCGGGTACAGCGACTGGTCCGGGTAGGTGTGGCCGGAGTTGTTGGCATCAGCGGCGACCTGCCAGCCGGAGAGATAGATGGCGCGCAGGCCGGCCTTGACCTGCTGCACGGCCTGGTTGCCGGTCAGGGCGCCCAGTGCGTTGGTGTACCCGCCGGTCTTGTGCTCTTCCGTGAGCTGCTTCCACAGCTTCTCGGAACCGCGGCGGGCCAGCGTGTGTTCCTCGGAGACACGGCCGCGGAGCTTGACGACATCCGTTGCCTTGTAGTCACGGGTCACACCTTCCCAGCGGGGATTCGCGGCCCACTCGAGCTCCAGGGCGGCGGCCTGCTCTTCGGGCGTCTGCTGGGTGGGCTCAAATGCTGCAGTCATCGTTGTCTCCTTGATTGAGCTCCGGGTGGTATCTGCCGGCCGGAGCTGCTTCGTTGCAGTTCCGGCCGGCTACCCCGGTGCGGTGTTTCTTTCCGTGATTACTACTTTTCAGCACTTCGGAACACTTCTCTAGGGGAAAGCTATGGAAAGAAATGCACTTCTTCGCGTATGCTCAAGAAATGACGCCTGGAAGCTGGAACCGCGAAGTAGTACTGCCCCCGTCGTCCGCCGCCTCCCTGGAACTGGACGTCATCAGCCTGGGCCGCCGCGTGCGGCATCTGCGCAAGCAGGCCGGGTACACGCTCGATGACCTGGGCGCCGCCGTCGGGACCGCCCCCAGCCAGTTGAGCCTGATCGAAAACGGCAAACGGGAGCCCAAACTTTCCCTGCTGCAGGCGCTGGCAGCCGCGCTCAACGTGAGTATCGACCAGTTGCTTGGCGCCGAACCGCCAAGCCGCCGCGCGGCCCTGGAAATTGAGCTGGAACGCTACCAGCGCGGGCCCCTTTATGAGTCCCTTAATCTGCCCAAAATCCGCATCAGCTCACGGCTCCCAGCCGACGTGCTGGAGGCGCAGGTGGGGCTGCTGCACGAGCTCGAACGCAAGCTTAACGAGCAGGTGGCCACGCCGGAGGAGGCCCGTCGCGCAAACGGTGAGCTGCGTGCCATGATGCGCGAGCGCGGCAACTACTTTCCGGAGTATGAGGCCGAGGCGCAGAAGGTGCTGGGGCTGGTGGGATACACGGCCGGGCCGCTGAGCCAGCACGTCATTGCCGACATCGCCGAGAAGCTTGGATTCACCCTCCACCACGTGAGTGACCTGCCGCATTCCACGCGTTCCGTGACGGATTTGAAGAACCACAGAATCTACCTGACGCAGAGCCAGCGGCAGGATCACGACCCCCGGTCCGTGCTGCTGCAGGCGCTGGGTCACTACGTTTTGGGGCACGAGACGCCGAAGAACTATGGCGATTTCCTCGCCCAGCGGGTCGCCACCAACTACTTCGCGGCCGCCTTGCTGCTGCCGGAGCAGGCCGCCGTGGACTACCTGCAGAAAGCCAAGGCTGCCAAGGAAATCGCGGTTGAGGACATCCGTGACGCATTTGCCGTGTCCTACGAGACCGCTGCCCACCGCTTCACCAACCTGGCCACGAAGCACCTGGGTATCACCACGCACTTCCAGAAGACCCACCAGAGCGGCATCATCTTCAAGGCCTACGAGAACGACGGCGTGACGTTCCCGATGGACCATACTGGCGCCATCGAGGGCCAGCCGTCGTGCAAGGCATGGACGTCGCGGGCGGTGTTCGATGTGCCGGACAAGTTCAGCGCCTACAGCCAGTACACCGACACTCCGTCCGGCACGTACTGGTGCACAGCCCGGACCGAGCGCTCGGTCAACGGCGAGTTCTCGCTGTCGATCGGGGTACCGTACCAGCATGTGAAGTGGTTCCGCGGCCGGGAAACCACTGCCCGCGAAAAGTCCACCTGCCCGGACCCGAACTGCTGCAAACGTCCACCGGCGGCGCTGGCCTCCGAGTGGGCGGGCAACGCCTGGCCGTCTGCCCGGGCCCACTCACACCTGCTGGCTGCGATGCCGCCCGGGGCGTTCCCCGGCGTGGACGAGACCGAGGTCTACAGCTTTTTGGCGGCGCACTCGGGGAGCTGACCGCAGGGACGCTCTCTCACCTAATGCGGGTCTTTCAAGGACGCCCTCTCACTGTCCTAAGGAAAGCGAGAGAGCGTTTGCGTATTTGCTGCAACAAGTGGGAGAGCGTTTCGTTACCCGTGGAGTTCCCGGTACGCGGCAGCGGCACCAGGGTGAAGGGGCAAACCGGCGGTGTTGATCAGGGATTCCGGGCTGAGGAACTGAACGCCCAGGCTGGAGCGCGGGATGAGTTCCTCGGCGTGGACCACCAGCAGTTTGACGGTCCGCTTGACGGTTTGGTCGTCAAGATCGCTCCGGCACAGCAGCAGGTTCGCGACGCCCACCGTCCACACGGACGGAATCCCCGCGTAGGCGCCCGCCGGGATCAGCACCCGGTCGTAGAAAACGCCGTATTTGGCCCGCAGCGCCGGCAGCAGCGCGGACAGATCGAGGAAACCCAGCCCGACGTCGTCGTTCGCGGCAGCAATGGCCGCGGTGGGCACTCCTCCTGACCAGAACAACGCGTCCACTGTTCCGTCCCGCAGGGCCGCTAGGCCCCCGTTGAGGCCGAGGCTCAGCATCGTGACGCCGTCGGCGGTGCCGGCAGTGGTGCTCAGCCCGGCTGCTTCGATCAGCCGCGGAGTGGTCAGCGACGTCCCCGAGCCGGGCTCGCCGACAGCCACGGTCCGGCCGGCAAGCCCGCCAATGTC
The DNA here is from genome assembly GCF_014926485.1 of Pseudarthrobacter sp. AB1. NCBI lineage: Bacteria > Bacillati > Actinomycetota > Actinomycetes > Micrococcales > Micrococcaceae > Pseudarthrobacter > Pseudarthrobacter sp. AB1. The sequence continues at coordinate 7,267 of NZ_PZKO01000019.1, read as the reverse complement.
CCGGATCCCGCTGTTCCGCCGGATGACGCAGTGGACGTAGTTCTCGTACACCTTTCCCACAGCGGAAAGTCCGACGGCGGGCGTCTCACCCACCGCGGTGCGTTGGGCGGCTGAGTCCGCAAGGGCGACGGCGAACGTGGCTTTGCCGGTCAGTAGATGTTCGAGGTTGTCCAGGCTGCCACCGGTAGTCAGCGCCGACGCCTGGCCGGCTACGCCGTGACGCTGGAGGGACGCCGCCAACAGCTCGGCGAACTCCAGATAGAAGCCGCCAGGCTCGCCGCCGGCCACGGTGACCGTGCCCGGGCGGTCCGGGGGCGTGCACGCACCCAGGGTCGGCAGGAGCAGTCCGGACATCCCGGCGAGCCCGGCCTTGAGGACGGTCCGCCGCGGGGGAAGTGGCGGAGACATGGGCAGGTCCAGCGCTCCGGTCAGGCGCGCTCCGGTCAGGTCAGCCACGCGGAACCACCTGCTCCGGTCCGGCAAAGGGTCCCGGCAAACGTCCTGGCACGTCCGCTGCGCCCGGAAACTCGAGGCGCGCGATCAGGCCATGCGGCGATGCCTCGGCAAGCACCAGCCGGCCACCGTTCGCTGCTGCCAGCTTGTCCACGATGGTCATGCCCAGCCCGGTGCCGCTAGTGGTCCGGTGCGCCGGGGACCGCCAGAAGCGGCCCGTAGCCGCTGTCCGTTCGTCGGCCGAAAGCCCGGGGCCGTCGTCGGACACTTCGATGGCCACCATGCTTTGGCGGGCGCGGGCAGCGACCGAGATGTGGGCGCCGGGAGCGTACTTGATGGCGTTGTTCAGAAGTTCGCCGACCATCTGGGCCAGCTCGGCGGCGCTGCAGGCGATGTGCACGGCGGGGGCAGGCGGATCTTCGAGCAGGATCGATGCTCCGCTGCGCTGGGCGGCAGGGCCCGACCGTTCGGATTCTTCCTGCAGAACCGGATAAGGATCAAGGGGCGCCTGCGCCGCACGTGACGTGGTTCCCAGCGGGCCCCGGGCGGAGTCTTCAGAGGCCCTGTGCTCGGCGGCCGCCAGCTTCAGTACCCCGTCCAGGATCTCCTCCACGCGCTCGAGCTCGGCCAGCACCCCAGCCGCGGCGTCGTGTTCCCGGGCGGTCTTAAGTTCCAGCTGCAGCAGATCGATCCTGAGCCGCAGGGCGCCCACGGGATTGCGCAGTTCGTGCGACGTGTCCGCTATCAGTTGCCGTTGGGAGTCGAGGCTGTTGCTGACGGTCTGCGCCATGGCGGTGAATGAACGGCTCAGCTCCCGCAGCTCCGGCGGCCCGTCCTCGGGGAGTCGGCCGGTCCGTCCTGTCGCCTCAAGTTCGGTGACGGCCGCGTTCAGCCGGTTCACAGGGCGCAGCACCCACCGGGTTACGCCGGCCGCGCCCAGGAGGAGCGCCGCCGCCAGGGCTGCCGCCGCCAATCCCACCACTATCCACCGCTCACGAAGTTTCTGCCGGGCAGCGTCCAGGTTGACCTCGAGAACGGCCTCGCCCAGGACCTGGCTGGCGCTGCCAAAGGAACGGGAGATCACCTCGGAGGATGGCCCGAACGGCTGCAGCGGGGCGAGCGTGGTGTCGTTGAGGTTCAGGTTCGCCCTGGCCACCGAATCCCGGACGTCCGGCCTATCCTCGCTCAGGCCGCCGGCGCGAAGGGTTCCCTGCTGGAGGCGGATGAGGACTCCCTCCCCGTAAAGTCCGGAATACCGGTCCATCTCCGTCTGCAATTGCCCGGTCTCGCCGGTGGAAGCTGCGTCAAACGCCACTTGCGCCAGGCGGTTGAGCGACGCGGCACGGTTGATCTGCAGTTCCTGGGTCAGTTCCCGGCTGGCGGAGGACAGGATGGCGTTGGAGGTGATGATGACGATGAGCAGCGCCATGACGCTGAGGACGCCCAGCACGCGCAGTTTCACGCTTGGCCCGCCTCGACCCGGTAACCAACGCCGCGGACGTTGATGATGAAGCCCGGTAACTGGAGTTTGGCCCGCAGCCCGGTCAGGTGCACGTCAAGGGACCGGGAAGAGGCCACAAAAGCGTCGCCCCACAGCGCGTCCAGGATCTGTTCGCGGGTGACCACCGACCCCGCATGGCTGGCTAGAAGCGCCAGCAGGTCGAACTCGGTGGCCGTCAACGGGAGGACCTCGGAACGGAGGGCAGCCACGCGCCGCTCGAGGTCGATCTCAAGTTCACCCAGCACCACGCTCTGCTGCCGCAGGGCGCTATTGCGGCCGGCACGCCGGGTGACGGCTTCGATGCGGGCAAGAAGTTCCACGAGCTTCACCGGCTTGACGAGGTAGTCGTCTGCTCCGGACCGCAGGCCGAGCACCACGCTGCGTTCGTCGTCGCGAGCGGTGAGAATCAGGATCGGCACCGGCGTGACCTGGCGCAGCTTCCGCAGCACTTCCAAGCCATCCATATCGGGAAGGCCCAGGTCCAGCAGGATCACTTCGAACTTCCGGTGGACCAGCAGGGCGTCGGCTCCGCGGGCAACGCGGGTGGGGTGGTGCCCGGCCGTCGCAACGGCTGCGGCGAGGGCGGACGCCATGGCGTCGTCGTCCTCGACGATGAGCAACTCCATGTCCTGTTCCCTTGTTCGTTGAGCGGGCACCTGCAACCTGCCCGCTTTGGAGGTTACCCCTTCCCCCGGTGAAACCTAAGGAAGTGTTAGGAAATGCCCTCCCACGTTGGATGTGCCTTGGCTCACGCATAACTTGGATCAGGTCCTCGGTGTTCAAGGGGGACCGCCAATTTCGAGGAGGAACCATGGGCAACGAAGCCATGGAAAGCATGAAAGTAAGCCAGAAGGCGCAGAAGCCCAGGAAGGTTCAGCGATGAGCACCCAGCAAACCGAAGTCCAAAGCGAGTCAGCCCAGACCCGCCGGGCCGTGAGCAACATCCTCAAGGGTTCATCCGGCAACCTCGTGGAGTGGTACGACCTCTACGTCTACACAGTCTTCGCCGCCTATTTCCAGTCGCACTTCTTCAACTCAACGGACCAGCTCCAGGCTGGTCTCGAGGCGATGGCCGTCTTTTCGACGTCGTTCCTGATGCGACCGGTCGGCGCCTGGTTCTTCGGCCGCTATGCCGATCGCAAGGGCCGCAAAGCCGCCCTGACGCTCAGCGTGACGATCATGTCCGCCGGCTCCTTCGCCATCGCCATCCTGCCGACCACCCAGCAGATAGGCGTCTGGGCGCTGATCCTGCTGATCCTTGTGCGGCTGGTCCAGGGGTTCTCCGTGGGCGGCGAATACGGCACCAGCGCCACCTACATGTCCGAGGCTGCAACGTCCAAGCGGCGCGGCTTCTTCTCCAGCTTCCAGTACGTGACCCTGATCGGCGGCCAGATGATGGCTCTTCTGGTTCTGGTCGTTTTGCAGAACGTTATGCCAAAAGGCGACCTGACCGAATGGGGCTGGCGCATCCCGTTCGCGATCGGGGGCGTCGCCGCGCTCGTGGTCCTGTGGCTGCGGCGCTCGATGGAGGAAACCGTGTCCGCCGAGCAGGTCGCGGCCGCCAAGGCGCCCGTCGCGGCTGGCCAAGCCCAGCCGGGCACCATGAAGCTGCTGTTCACCCAGCACTGGAAGCCGCTGCTGATCTGCATCGGCGTCACCCTCGGCGGCACCGTGGCGTTCTACACGTACACCAACTTCATCCTGAAGTTCATGAACGATACCTCCGGCATCGCCAAGACCGACACCTCCGTGATCAACTTCTGGGCGCTGTTCATCTTCATGCTGCTCCAGCCGGTCTACGGGATCATCTCGGACAAGGTCGGGCGCCGGCCGCTGCTGCTCTGGTTCGGCATTACCGGCGTCCTCTTCACCTGGCCGCTGCTCTCCACCCTGTCCAACACCAAGGATCCGTTCACGGCGTTCCTGCTCATGATGGGTGGCCTGCTCATTGTTGGCGGCTACACCTCCATCAACGCCCTCGTGAAGGCCGAGCTGTTCCCCGCCTCCATCCGCGCCCTCGGTGTCGGTTTGGGCTACGCGATCGCCAACTCGCTCTTCGGCGGCACGGTCCCGCTGCTTGGTGCCGCGTTCCAGAAGGCCGGGCGGGTGGATCTGTTCTTCACTTATGTCACGGTTGCCATTGCCATCTCGCTGGTGGTCTACATCTTCGCCCTGAAGAACAAGAAGGCCACGCACCTGGACCGCGAACAGGGCGATGCCTGGAACCGGCCTGCCAAGGACGATGACAAGGACAAAGACCTCATCAACGTCTAGACGCTGAGGCAGAGGCTCCGGTGAGCGCACGACGGCGGGTGGCCGCCCGCCGTCGTCCGTTCACCGCCGTCACCACTTCCGCACCAGAACGCTCTCTCACTTCCTGCAGGTTTTCTCCAAACGCTCTCTCACATTCTTAAGGAAAGTGAGAGAGCGTCCCTGGTATATCAGGTTGCGCGTTCAGGCGGCGGGACTATATTGGCCCTGACAGCCAATCAACCTGATCGCGGGAGTGTGCACTCATGGCCAAGGAACTCGCCACCCAGCTCATCGAACAGCTCCAGGCTGCGGGGGTGCAGCGGATTTACGGGATTGTGGGCGACAGCCTCAACCTGATCGTCGATGCGGTCCGACAAACCGGAGGCGCCAAGGAGGACGGAATCGACTGGATCCACGTCCGGCATGAAGAGGCCGCCGCATTCGCCGCCGCAGCGGAAGCCCAGCTGACCGGCAGGCTGGCCGTATGTGCGGGATCCTGCGGCCCGGGCAATCTCCACCTGATCAACGGCCTATACGATGCGAACCGCTCGGGGGCGCCCGTGCTGGCCATCGCGTCCCACATCCCCAGCAAGCAGATCGGCAGCAGCTTCTTCCAGGAAACCCACCCGGACCGGCTCTTCAACGAGTGTTCGGTCTACTCGGAACTGGTCAGCACCGCCGAGCAGGCGCCGCGAGTGATGCACAGCGCCATCCAGCACGCCCTCGGGCTCGGGGGAGTCGCCGTCGTCACGCTTCCCGGTGACATCGCGGGGCTGCAAGCGACAGCCGAAGCGCCGCTGCCCGCCACGTTCCGGCGCGCCACGCTCAACCCGGATCCGGCCAGCGTCCGGGAGTTGGCCGAGGCGATCAACGACGCCGGGAAGGTCGCCATTTTCGCGGGCGCCGGCGTGGAGGGCGCCCACGACGAATTGATCTCCCTCGCGGAACTGATCAACGCCCCGATCGGGCACACACTCCGCGGAAAGGATTTTGTTCAGTACAACAACCCCTACGACATCGGGATGACAGGCCTGCTGGGTTACGGCGCTGCCGCGGAGGGGATCGAGGACGCTGACCTGCTGATCCTGTTGGGCACCGACTTTCCCTATGACCAGTTCCTGCCGGAAACCCGTACCGCCCAGGTGGACCGTGCAGCGCACAGGCTGGGACGGCGGACCGACGTCGACGTCGCAGTCCACGGCGACGTGCGGCCCACCCTCGCCGCACTGATGCCGCTGCTGAAGCCGAAAAAGACCCGCCGCTTCCTCGACAGGATGCTCAAGAAGCATGACCGGCTGATGAACAAGGCCGTGGGGGCCTACACCCGCAAAGTGGAGAAGAAACAGCCGATCCACCCGGAGTACGCGGCCTCCCTGCTGGACCAGGTGGCCGCGAAGGATGCCATCTTCACGGCGGACACCGGCATGTGCAATGTCTGGACGGCCCGGTACGTCAACCCCCTCGGCACGCGGCGGCTGATCGGTTCGTATCTGCACGGTTCCATGGCCAATGCCCTGCCCCACGCCATCGGCGCCCAGTTGGCATTCCCCCGCCGGCAGGTGGTGTCAGTATCGGGCGACGGCGGCCTGTCGATGCTGCTGGGCGAACTCGTCACCGTGGCTGCCCACAAACTGCCGGTCAACGTTGTGGTCTTCAACAATTCCACCCTCGGCATGGTCAAGCTGGAAATGCTGGTGGACGGGCTTCCCGACTTTGGCGTGGACGTGCCCGACGCCGACTACGCCGCCGTCGCCCGGGCCCTGGGATTCCATGCCGTGCGGGTTACGGACCCGGCGCGGATCGAGGGGGCTTACCGCGCAGCCTTCGCCCATCCCGGTCCGTCGCTGGTGGAGTTGATTACGGATCCGCAGGCCCTCTCGATTCCGCCGAAGATTTCCGGATCCCAGGTGCTTGGTTTCGCGACTGCCATGTCCAAGGTGGTGCTGAACCGCGGTGCCGGTGAGGCGGTCAGTATGGCCCGGAGCAACCTGCGGAACATTCCCCGGCGGTAGGCTCGGCGCGCCGCGCGTCCTGTGCGCCGTGCGGATCGGCGAAAGCAAAATGAGTGCAAAGCGTGACCCTGCCGTCATCGTCTTGCACCGCCGTCGCTGTTTGACTGGGAGAAGGCGGATTCCCGCCCTTGTGCGCCGCGGGAGGCAACTGAAGTGTTTCGTTCACAGCGGATTGTGGCGCTCGGCGGGGTATACCGCCGAGCTGCGTTCCTTCCGGACTTCCGCTCTGGTCCTCGGCGAGGCCCTGCTGACCAATGGCGGCGACGGCTCCAACGGAAACATCGTGTCCTCGCCCGGGAGCCTTCTGGTTGCCCTCGCCATGCTTCGTGCGGGAGCGTACGGCGAGACGGCGGCCGAGATGGACAGCGTCCTGCGATTTCCCGCAGCGAAGCGCGATGCGGCCATGAACTCGGTTCTCCGCTCGCTCGAAAGGCAGCCTCCGCAGTTTTCAGTGCGGAAATGCTGACGGAAATCGCGGATGCCTTCGACGCTGGAGCACTGGAGCGGGTGCAGATCCAGCTACCGCGCTGGGACCGCTGTCACTCAGATCAACGGAGCTGTCTCCAGCGCTCCGCCGGGGCCTGAGCGGTCCATTAGCTTCAACCGGCCGTTCCACTACCAGATCGTGCATGTTGCAACGGGCCTGCCGCTCTTCATGGGAACGGTGGCCGACCCGCGGTAGACGCTCTCTCAGTTAATGCAGGAAAACCCCAAACGCTCTCTCACTTTCCCTAAGAAAGTGAGAGAGCCCCTCTTCGTCAAGCTGGTTGTGAGTCATTCATTAGCTGTTGATTGAAGGAGCCGGCGGTGCCCGTTGATAACAAGGGTTTTACGCGTGAAGAGATCCGTGAGTTCATGCATGAGTATTATTTGCAGCCGCACGGGACCAGGAAGGAGTGGCTTGCCTCGAAGTCCATTTCCGACTGGACGTTCCGCAGGTGGCGCAAGATGTTGGTCCAGGGCGATATCGACCGTGGCCTGATTCCGCGGGAGCATGGAGGCATGGTCCCTACAAATCGTGAGCTCTCCGCGTTTGAAAAAGCACGCG
>NZ_PZKO01000042.1:0-75451 GCF_014926485.1 Pseudarthrobacter sp. AB1 | reverse complement strand
GCCCGGCGGACACGGCTGCTGATCCCTGACAAAGCACCGGAAACCGAAACGATCACCACGCTCCTGGCCGCTATAACCGAGCTGAAAAACAGCCTCCGACAACAGGACCGGCTTCTGGCCTGAGAACCACTCGGCCAGCCCTTCAACCACCAGCACGACCCATCGGAGACGTGGAACCCGACGCCCAACCAGCGACACCAGGCCCTGCCAGCACACCCAAAACCAGAAAATCAGCCCGAACCAGAATCAAACCGGAACCCGACGGCCAACCCGAGCATCATGAAAAATCCGGGCTAGCGTCACAGCCACCACGCAAGAGCGCGAACTGGCAGGAAATGCCCTCAAATGTGGAAGCTGAGGGCATTACCTGCCAGTTCGCGCTGTTGGAGTCGGGCGGGTCAGTTCTGGTTGAGTTCCGCCGAGATGGCCATCGCGGCCTGGCGCAGCAGCGGCACGGCGCGGTCGGCGAAGCTCTGGTCCACGCGGCTGATCGGCCCGGAGACCGAGATGGCGGCAGGGGTGGGCGCGTTGGGCACGGCCATTGCGAAGCAGCGCACGCCGAGTTCCTGCTCTTCCTCGTCGATGGAGTAGCCGCGTTCACGGATCAGCTTGAGATCGGCGAGGAGGGCATCAATGTCGCCGATGCTCTTGGCCGTGGGGGTGGGCATGCCGGTGCGGGCCACGATGCCGCGCACCACCTCGTCGTCGAGCTGGGCCAGGATCGCCTTGCCCACGCCGGTGTCGTGCGTGTGGGCACGGCGGCCCACCTCGGTGAACATGCGCATGGAGTGCATGGACGGCACCTGGGCCACATAGATGACCATGTCCGAGTCCAGGACGGCCATGTTGGAGGTTTCGCCGAGGCGGTCCACGAGGTTCTTCAGCTGCGGGCGGGCCACGGCTCCAAGCTGCTTGCTGGCGCCTTCGCCAAGCCGGATCAGCCGGGGGCCCAGTGCGTAACGGCGGTTGGGCAGCTGGCGGATATAGCCAAGCGAGACCAACGTGCGCAGCAGACGGTGGATGGTGGGCAGGGGCAGATCCGTGGAGGAGGAGAGCTCGCTGAGCGTCACGTCACCGCCCGCGTCTGTGATGAGTTCCAGCAGTTCGAAGACGCGCTCGACGGACTGCACGCCTCCGGAGGCTTTTTCAGCCATTCCGTTGTCTCCTATGGCTCAGATTCTGACATCTCTTATCCACATCGTGAAAAGAGTTGCTTAGAACACTCAACATACAGCACAAGCAGGCCCCAGGCGATGTCCCCAAACATGACCATCAGGGGGTTGCATTTCCACTTTGTAGATAATAATATCCATAATACGAAAACATTTGGTTGCACGAGTGGTCCGGCAACGGACCCAACGAGGAGGAAATTCAATGGCGAACCCGAGCCCCGGAAATTCGATCACCCTGCGCGTCGCGGCGCCGTCGAGCTTCACCGCCACGAGTGAGCTCGCTGCCGCCGTTGGCGCAGCCGGCGCAGCCATCACGGCGCTTGACGTCACGGAATCCCACCACGACACCCTCGTTGTGGACGTCACCTGCAACACCACCGACGACGACCACGCCGCCCGCGTCAAGGATGCCCTGAACGCGCTCGACGGCGTCACGGTCCAGCACGTCTCGGACCGCACCTTCCTGATGCACCTCGGCGGCAAGCTCGAGGTGGTCCCCAAGGTGGCCCTGCGCAACCGTGACGACCTGTCCCGTGCCTACACGCCCGGCGTCGCCCGCGTCTGCCTCGCCATCGCGGAGGACCCGTCGGCGGCCCGCAACCTGACCGTCAAGCGCAACACCATCGCCGTCCTCACCGACGGTTCGGCCGTCCTGGGCCTGGGAAACATCGGCCCCGCCGCGGCCCTGCCCGTCATGGAAGGCAAGGCCGCACTGTTCAAGCAGTTCGCCAATGTCGACGCCTGGCCGGTCTGCCTGGACACCCAGGACACCGAAGAAATCATCATGATCGCCAAGGCCATGGCCCCCGTCTACGGCGGCATCAACCTTGAGGACATCGCGGCGCCGCGCTGCTTTGAAATTGAGAAGCGCCTGCGCGACGAACTCGACATCCCCGTCTTCCACGACGACCAGCACGGCACCGCCATCGTCACCCTGGCAGCCCTCCACAACGCCCTGCGCGTGGTGGACAAGAAGCTCTCCGAGGTCCGCATTGTTGTCTCCGGCGTCGGCGCCGCAGGCTCGGCCATCATCCAGCTCCTCAAGGCCCAGGGCGCGCAGCACATCGTTGCCGCCGGCCGCTCCGGAGCCATCCACTCGGGCAAGGAGTACGACGACGAGCACCGCGCCTGGATTGCCGCGAACACCAACGAGGAAGGCTTCTCCGGAACCCTGCACGAGGCCATGACCGGCGCCGACGTCTTCATCGGTGTCAGTGCCCCGCACGTGATCGGCGAAGAGCAGGTTGCCGCCATGGCCGAGAACGCGATCGTCTTCGCCATGGCCAACCCGACGCCGGAGATCGACCCCGTCATCGCGTCCAGGCACGCCGCCGTGGTGGCCACGGGCCGCAGCGATTTCCCCAACCAGATCAACAACGTGCTGGCCTTCCCGGGCTTCTTCCGGGGACTGCTCGACGCCGGTGCCAGCGATATCACGCCGGAGATGCTGGTAGCCGCCGCAGACGCGATTGCCAACCGGGTAGCTGACGACGAGCTCAATGCCAGCTACATTATCCCCAGCGTCTTCGATCCTCATGTCGCCGCCGATGTGGCTGCTGCGGTTGCGGCAGCTGCGCACGCAAACGCAGCCCGCGCTCTCTAGATAAGGACTTACGAATATGGCTATCACTGTCACCGACCGCCAGCCGGTCGACCGCGCGGAACAGATCCTCACCCCGAAGGCCCTGGCCTTCCTGGAGGAGCTGCACCGGCGCTTCGCCGGCACGCGCAACGGGCTGCTCGAGGCCCGCCAGGTCAAGCGCGACGGCGTCGCCCGCACCAGCCGCCTGGACTTCCTCCCGGAGACGCAGGAAATCCGCGACGGCGACTGGAAGGTCGCCGAGGCACCCGCCGCGCTGCGGGACCGCCGCGTCGAGATGACCGGCCCGGCCACTCCGGCCAAAATGGCCATCAACGCCCTGAACTCCGGCGCCAAGGTATGGCTGGCGGACCTTGAGGACGCCAGCACGCCCACATGGGCCAACGTCATCGACGCCATCCTGAACCTGCGTGACGCCGCAACGGGTACCCTGGCCTTCACGTCGCCCGACGGCAAGGAGTACAAGCTCCGCACTGACGCCCCGCTCGCCGTTGTGGTGGCACGTCCGCGCGGCTGGCACATGCCGGAAAAGCACCTGCTGATCGACGGCGAACCCGCCGTGGGTGCGCTGGTGGACTTCGGCCTGCACTTCTTCCATACGGCCAAGCAGCTGCTGCTCAATGGCCACGGCCCGTACTACTACCTGCCCAAGATGGAATCGCACCTCGAGGCCCGCCTCTGGAACGAGGTGTTCGTCTTCGCCCAGGACTTCCTCGGCATCCCGCAGGGCAGCGTCCGCGCCACCATGCTGATCGAAACCATCCCGGCCGCCTTCGAAATGGACGAGTTCCTCTACGAACTCCGGGACCACGCCTCGGGCCTGAACGCCGGTCGCTGGGACTACCTGTTCAGCATCATCAAGTACTTCCGCGACGCCGGCGAGGAGTTTGTGCTCCCGGACCGCGCCTCGGTGGTTATGACCGCACCGTTTATGCGCGCCTACACCGAGCTCTTGGTGAAGACCTGCCACAAACGCGGTGCCTTCGCCATGGGCGGCATGGCCGCCGTCATCCCCAACCGCCGCCACCCGGAGGTCACCGAGGCCGCCTTCGCCAAGGTCCGCGCGGACAAGACCCGTGAGGCTAACGACGGGTTCGACGGTTCCTGGGTGGCCCACCCGGACCTGGTCCCCACCTGCCGCGAGGTGTTCGACGGCGTGCTCGGCGAGCGCGCCAACCAGCTGGACAAGCAGCGCCCCGAAGTTTCGGTCACGGCGGACCAGCTGCTGGACATCGCCTCGGCCGACGGCCAGGTCACCGAAGGCGGGCTGCGCCTGAACCTGTATGTCGCCGTGGCCTACACCGCGGTCTGGCTCTCCGGAAACGGTGCCGTAGCCATCCACAACCTGATGGAGGACGCCGCCACCGCCGAGATCTCCCGCTCGCAGGTATGGCAGCAGATCCGCAACAAGTCCGTTCTCGCGGACACCGGAAACACCGTCACCCGGGAACTGGTGGAAAAGATCCTGGGCGAGGAAACGGAGCGGCTCCGGACCGAATTCGGGGACGAGGCGTTCCGCCGGTACTACCAGCCCGCCAGCAAGCTGATCGCCGAGATCTGCCTGTCCGAGGACTACACGGATTTCCTCACCACCCCGGCCTACGAACTGGTGGGCTGAGGCATGGCGGTCTCCCCCACGCCGTCGCTCTCCGCGGCGGACCTTGCCGCCATCGACGCACAGCTGGCCGCCACCGACCAGCTGCTGGAACGCAATTACCCGGGCGACGACGGCACCCGCCAGCCCGTGCACACCGTGTACGTGCCGGCGGACCGTTTCACGCCATCGTTCGCTGCCGACTGGGGCGCCCAGGCGCTCACGACGGCGGAGGCGCACGGCGGGTTCGAGAAGCTCGGCGCGCTGCTGGGCCAGGACGCCGAACTCGCCGGGGCCGTAGCGTCGCGGGTCCGGGCGAAGCTCGAAAGCGAACCGATCGAGGACCTGCGCCTCGACTTCGAGGATGGCTACGGCGACCGCGGCGACGAAGCGGAGGACGCGGCAGCGGTCGCGGCGGCCCGGGCTGTCAGCGAAGCAGTTGCCGCCGGCACCGCGCCCCCGTTCATCGGCATCCGGTTCAAGTGCTTCGAGGCGCCCACCAGGGCCCGCGGCCTGAAGACCCTTGACCTGTTCGTCTCCACACTCGCGCAGGCCGGCGAACTGCCTGCCGGGCTCATCCTGACCCTGCCCAAGGTCACCACCGTGGCCCAGGTCCAGGCGATGGACTTTGCGGTGTCCCGGCTGGAGGAAGTCCACGGGCTTCCCGCCGGCCGGCTCCGCTTCGAGGTACAGGTGGAAACGCCGCAGCTGATCCTCGGGCCGGACGGCACCTCCCCCGTGGCGCAGTTGCCGCACGTGGTTCCGGGACGCATCAGCGCCCTGCACTACGGCACCTACGACTACTCCGCGTCGCTGCAGATCTCAGCCGAGTACCAGTCCATGGAGCACCCGGTGGCGGACTTCGCCAAGGAAGTCATGCAGCTGGCCGTCGCCGGAACGGGCATCAGGCTCTCCGACGGTTCCACCAACATCATCCCGGTGGGCGACGCCGTCGAGGATGCCTGGAAGCTGCACGGACGGCTCGTCCGCCGTTCGCTGGAGCGGGGCTACTACCAGGGCTGGGACCTGCACGCCGCCCAGCTGCCCAGCCGGTTCGCAGCCACGTATGCGTTCTACCGCGAGGGCCTCCCGGCCGCCGCGGCACGCCTCCGCAACTATGTCGACCACACGGAAGGCGGGGTCATGGACGAACCCGCCACCGCCCGGGCCCTGGCCGCCTTTGTCCTGCGCGGCGTCCAGTGCGGCGCGGTGGGGACCGAAGAGGTCCAGGCGCTCGCCGGCGTCGAACTTTCCCAGCTGACCGCACTGGCGCACCCGCGGCTGGCACACTCCACTTCGAAGTAAGGATCCCTTGATGGGCAAGTACTACACCCCGCAGGGCGGACTGCCGCCGCAGACGCACCTGACCACGGAACGGGCAATCGTCACGGAGGCCTACACGGTCATCCCCAAGGGCGTCATGACGGACATCGTGACCAGCACCCTGCCTGGTTTCAGCAACACCCGGTCCTGGATCATCGCCCGCCCGATTTCCGGCTTCTCCACCACCTTCTCGCAGCTGATCGTTGAGATCGGCCCCGGCGGCGGCGCCCCCAAGGCCGAGTTCGAGGCAGGCGTCGAAGGTGTCGTCTTTGTCACCAAAGGCAAGGTCAACCTGACGCTCGACGGCGAACTGCACCAGCTTGAGGAAGGCGGCTACGCCTACCTGGCCGCCGGTGCCACCTGGGGCCTGGAAAACGTCTCAGACGACGTCGTTTCCTTCCAATGGATCCGCAAGGCCTATGAGCGGCTCGAGGGTTACGAGGCCAAGTCCTTCGTCACCAGTGATGCCGAGGTGGAACCCACCGCGATGCCGGATACCGACGGCGCCTGGAAGACCACCCGCTTCACGGATTCCAGCGACCTGGCCCACGACATGCAGGTGAACATTGTGACGTTCCAGCCGGGCGGCGTCATCCCGTTCCCGGAGACCCACGTCATGGAACACGGCCTGTACGTGCTGGAGGGCAAGGCCATGTACCTGCTCAACAACGACTGGGTCGAGGTGGAGGCCGGCGACTTTATGTGGCTGCGCGCCTTCTGCCCGCAGGCCTGCTACGCCGGTGGCCCCGGCCAGTTCCGCTACCTGCTGTACAAGGACATGAACCGCCAGATCAAGCTCACCTAGGCCGTCCCTTACGGGCCCGCCTCCTTACCGGCTGGCCGCCGAAATCGCCGGAACCATGCCGGGTCGCTGCAAATTTGCGGCGACCCGGACACGGTTCCGGCGATTTCGCGTTTAACGGCCAATTCCCACCCGGCGGAAAATAGATTCCCACTCTATGGGAACTTTTTAAGGCCGTCTGTGATGCCAGCCACTAACGTCGCTTTTATGCACACAGATCCAAGCCATTCCGTGATATTGGAAGGCAACGCCTCACGGTTCGTCGACATCCTGCTCGAATTCGCGCGGCACCGGACCCTGACTGCAGCCCAGATCACCAAAACGACGGGCATCCCCACCAGCGCCGTATACCGGCACCTGGCACTCCTGATGCAGTCCGGGCTGGTAGCGCAGACCCGGCGCCGCGGCCAGTACAGCGCCGGCCCGGAAACGCTCCGCCTCGCCGCCAACTTCCACCAGGAAGCCATGGTCAAGGGCCGCATCTCGGAGCATCTACAGCTGCTCTCCGATGAGACCCAGGAACTGGCCGCCTACCTGGTGGTCCGCGGTGCTGAAGCACTCTGCGTGGATGCCATCGAGGGCCCGCAGATGCTGCGCTGCAGCTACTCTCCGGGCCGCTCACTTCCCCTGCTCAGGGGCGCCAGCGCGCTGGCCCTGCTCGCACATCTGGACCCCCAGGAACAGGGCAGGATCGTGGCTGGCCTTGGACTGAGCCAGGAGGACGCAGAGAACCTGAACCACGAGCTCCAGATCGTCCAGGACCGCGGCTTCGGCCTCAGCTACGGGGCGGTGGATGCCGGCGTCTGGGGCGTCAGTTTCCCCGTGCTCGACGACGGCGGCCGGCTTTTGGGTGCCGTCAGCACCATGGCTCCCGCGGACCGGGCGATCCGGCGCGAAAAGCAACTCATAGCAAGCACCCGTGACGCCGCATTGGCGCTCGGACATGGAGAAGGATCCCGATGACCAACCCCACCATCCAGCACACGTGGACGGGCCGCGACGACGGCCCCGGCCCGGAACACCGGCGCTGGCACCACGCAGTGAACACGGTCCAGGCCGGCGCTGCCCAGGCCGGCGCTGCCGGGATTGCACTCCTGGGATTCCGCAGCGACGAAGGCGTCCGCCGGAACAAAGGCCGGGTCGGCGCCGTCGACGGTCCTGCAAGCATCCGCTCCGCCCTCGCCCCCATGGCGGCACCGGCGGACCTCCTGGTCCATGACCTTGGCGACACCAGCGTTGTGGACGGAAACCTCGAGGACGGCCAGAAGCGCCTCGGCGCGGCCGTCTGCCAGGCCCTGGAGGCAGGCCACCTGCCTGTCATCCTGGGCGGCGGCCACGAAACCGCCTTCGGCACCTACACGGGCCTGCGCGCAAGCCAGGTCACCGATGGACGCCGCGTCGGCATCATCAACCTGGACGCGCACTTCGACCTGCGCGCCGAGGAAGTCCCGTCGTCGGGCACCCCGTTCCGGCAAGTGGCCGCGGCCGAGCAAGCCCGAGGCCACGGGTTCAACTACACGGTGCTGGGCATCAGCCAGCCCGGCAACACCGAGGCACTGTTCCAGACAGCCCGGGACCTCGGCGTCAAGTACCTCCTGGATGAGGAATGCACCGAGTCCAGGGCTGAGCAGGTCCGGCAGTTCACGCAGGACTTCATCGACTCCGTGGACGTCCTCTACCTGACGATCGACCTCGATGTCCTTCCCGCGTACGTCGCCCCCGGTGTCAGCGCACCGGCGTCGTACGGGGTTCCCCTCTCCGTCGTCCTGGACGTATGCCGTCACCTGGCCCGCTCCCCCAAGCTCACCGTCGTCGACGTCGTCGAACTGAACCCCAGGTTCGACGTCGACTCCCGCACCGCCCGCACGGCCGCACGCCTCATCCACACCATCGCCACCGAGCGATCCGGACACCGGCATGCGTAGCCGGACGTCCGCTTCCCCCCAGAAACGAGCACACATGAAGAACCGATTCCCGCGATCCGGATGGGCTGCCACGACGGCCGCCCTTCTGGCCGCGCTCCTCGGGCTGGCCGCACCGGCAGCCCAGGCCGAGACGACCCCGGCAACCCCGTCCGCCGGCAAGATGGCAGACCTGCGCTCGGGCAAGACCACCCTTAAGGTCGGCACCGACGCCTCCTTCCCGCCGTTCGAATTCACCGATGCCAACGGCACCAAGATCGGCTTCGACATCGATGTTGTGCGGGACCTCGCCGCCAAGTCCGGCATCAGGAACGTCGAGTTTGTGCAGATGCCGTTCGGCAACATCGTCCCGGCGCTGCAGGCAAACCAGATCGATGTCGGCGCTTCCGCCATCTACATCAGCCCCGAACGCGCCAAGGTGGTGGACTTCTCCGAGATCTACTACCCCGGCGGCCTGGGCATGTTCGTGTCCACGTCCAACGACACCGTCAAGACGCTCGCGGACCTCGCCGGCAAGAAGGTTGCCGTGCAGGTAGGCACCAAGTCCGTGGAGTGGCTGCGCCAGAACCAGCCGCAGGCCGAACTGGTCCAGGTCCAGACCAACGACCAGATGTTTTCCTCGGTCAAACTCGGCCAGGCCGACGCCGTGGTCACCGGGCAACCCGGCGGCCGGTACTTCATCCACGAGCAGGGCGGCCTTAAGCAGGTCGGTGACCGCCTGACGAATGAAAACTACGGTTTCGCGTTCCAGAAAAGCGACTCGGACATCCGCGAGGCCTTTAACACGGCGCTGAAGGGCATGCAGGACTCGGGCGACTTCACCAAGGCCTCTTCCAAGTGGTTCGGCGACGAATCCAGCACCGCCACCGGGCCCACCAAGGAACGCGGCATCTTTAACGTCTCCTCGATCACCAATTCCTGGGGCCCGCTGATGCAGGGCCTGGGAACCACACTGCAGATCATCGCCCTCTCACTGGCCCTGAGCCTGCTGTTCGGCATGCTGGGCGGCTTCGCCAAGCTCTCGCATATACGGCCTATCAGCTGGATCGGCAAGGTCTACGTCTCAGTGGTCCGCGGCACCCCGTTCATCGTCCAGCTGTTCTTCATCTACTTCGGCCTGCCGCAGCTGGGCATCCAGCTCTCGCCGATGGTGGCCGGCATCCTGGCCCTGGGCCTCTACAGCGGCTCCTACGTCACGGAAATCGTCCGCGGCGCTATCCAGTCCGTGGACAAGGGCCAGATGGAAGCAGCCCGGTCCTGCGGCATGAGTTCAGCCTCCGCCCTGCGCCACGTGATCATCCCGCAGGCCTTCCTGAGAATGCTCCCGCCGCTCGGGAACGAGTTCGTCTCCCTGACCAAGAACTCCGCGCTGGTGTCCTTCGTGACCATCAGCGAACTGTTCCTGGTGGGTCAGACCATTATTTCCCGCACCTTCGATGCACTGACCGTGTACGTCTTCATCGGCTTGGTGTACTACGTCCTCACAAACATCATCGGCCTGGCCGCAAACGCAATCGAAAAGAAGATGGCGGTTTACATCTAATGGCACTCCTGGAAACGAAAGACATCACCAAGTCCTACGGTGACCACCACGTCCTCAAAGGCATCGACTTCACCATCGAGCCCGGCGAAGTTGTCGCCGTCATCGGCCCCAGCGGCGGCGGCAAGTCCACCTTCCTGCGCTGCCTGAACCTACTCGAGACGCCCACGTCCGGACACGTTGTATTCGACGGCGAGGATCTCCTGGCGCCGAAGGTGGATCTGGACCGCCTGCGCTCCCGCATGGGCATGGTGTTCCAGCAGTTCAACCTGTTCCCCAACATGACAGCCCTGAAGAACGTCATGCTTCCGCAGATGGATGTCCTGAAGATCAGCAAAAAGGACGCGGAAGCACGCTCCATGGAACTCCTCGAAAAGGTCAACATGACCCACCGGGCGCACGTCTACCCGAACCGGCTCTCCGGCGGCCAGAAGCAGCGCATCGCCATCGCCCGCGCCGTCGCCATGAATCCCAAGGTGATGCTCTTCGACGAGCCCACCAGCGCCCTGGACCCCGAAGTGGTCCATGACGTCCTGGATGTCATGGCCGGCCTCGCCGCCGACGGCATGACCATGGTGGTGGTCACCCACGAAATGGGCTTTGCCCGCAAAGTGGCGGACCGTGTGGTGTTCATCGATGGCGGCAAGATCGCCGCCGACCTCCCGCCGGAAGAGTTCTTCTCCGAAAGCAACAACAACCCGCGTATCCGGTCATTCCTGGAGAAGGTTCTGTAACCCGGGACCGCTTCGGGAACCTGCACCCCGGCAGCGCCGTCGGTCACATCCTGCGGTGAGGCACTGTGACAAGACCTGCCACCGGCCCCCGTGATAGTCGTCGTAGGTCCGGCCGGGCTCACCGGTACGGACCTACACGACCCGAAGGATGGAAATGCGCAGCGCCACAATAATGACCAGGAAGTCTTTGCTAGTTGGATCCGGCCTGGGGCTGCTGGCACTGATCACCGGCTGCGGCAAGTCCGCCGCCGTGGCCCCTGTTCCCTCGCCGTCCACCCCCGCAGCGCCCCACGCCTGGTCCTACGACGGCGCTGAAGGCCCCGGGCAGTGGGGCGCGTTGGGCTCCGATTTCGGCTCCTGCTCTTCCGGCACCGCCCAGTCCCCCATCGACGTCGGCGGTGCTTCCGGCCTTACCCCGGCGCCGCTCACGCTGGCCTATTCGGCTTCCGAAGGCGAGATCACGGACAATGGCCACACCACCGAGCTGCGCGCCCTCGCGGCCCAGGGCATCACAGTGGGCGGCAAGCAGTATGCCTTCAAGCAGATGCACTTCCACGCGCCGTCCGAGCACACGCTGGAGGGCGTCCGCTACGAGGCCGAGTTCCATTTCGTCCACCAGGCCGACGACGGCGGGCTTGCCGTCGTCGGGATCCTCGCCACTGTTGGGGCGACCAATACGGCGTGGGCGCCGTTCACGGACAGTGTGCCCGCCGCAGCCGATGGGCAGAAGGTGGCGGCCGGCGTCGTGGACTTCCCGGCACTGTTCCCGGCGTCACTGGACCATTTCGCGTATGACGGCAGCCTGACCACTCCGCCCTGCTCGGAAGGCGTGCGCTGGCTGCTCCTCGAGACCCCCGTCGAACTGGGAGCCGGGCAGCTTGCCGCACTGCGCGCCGCGCACGCGGGCAACAACCGGCCGGTCCAGCAGCTCAACGGCAGGGACGTGGTTGTGGTCGATCAGTAGGGCCTCAGGGCACGCGCCGGCCTCAGACCGTGGCGGGATCCGTGTTGGCCCCGCAGAGGATCACGGCAACACGTTCCCCGTCCGCCGGGACGTAGGCGCCGGAGTGCAGGGCGGCGAAGGCCGTGGCCGCGCCGTGCTCCACGATGATGCGGTACTGCTCCCATAGCAGTGATCGGGCGGCAACGATGTCCTCGTCGGTGACCAGCACGGCGCGGACGCCGGTACGGACGGCCACTTCGAAGCCGATCCGGCCGATCTGCCGGGCACCCAGGGAGTCAGCGGCGATCCCGGAGACGGCGACGTCCACGGGTGCCCCGGCCGCGAGCGCGGCATGGAGGGTGGGCGTGGATTCGGACTCGACGCCCACCACCTTGGCCCGGCCTTCCACGGCGGCGGCGACACCCGCCATGAGCCCGCCACCGCCCACGGCCACCACCACTGTGTCCACGTCGCCCAGCTGCTCCAGCAGCTCGGTTCCGATGGTGCCGGCGCCGGCAGCGATCTCGGGTTGGTCGTAGGCATGGCAGTAGACCGCGCCGGTCTCGGCTGCGTAGGCCATCGCGGCGTTGTACGCCTCGGAGTATTCGGCCCCGCCCTGGACCACGTTGGCGCCGATGGCCCAGAGCTTCTTGACCTTCACAGCCGGGGCGTTCTCGGGCACGAATACGGTGGCCGGGACCCCGGCTTCCGCGGCGGCGTAGGCGTTGGCGAGGCCGGCGTTGCCGCCGGAGGCCACCACGATGCCCACGTCGTCCTTCAGTTCGCCGCGCTCCCGGCAGGCCAGGACGCGGTTGAACGCGCCCCGGGCCTTGAAGGTACCGGTGTGCTGCATAAACTCGCACTTGAACCACACGTCGCCGGGGACCTGGCCGCGGTCTGCCGCCAGCACGGGCGTGATGCGGATCCGCCCGGCAATCCGGGCAGCGGCTTCGTCGACGTCGGCACGTGTGACCATGGGGAAATCCTCGTTCCGGGTGGGACTGGGTTCAATGTTCAGGCTATCGGCCGCCTGGACGTCCGCCGGCATTCCCGCGGATGATTTGGGTTGCCCACCGGTCCACGGGGGCCATTTCTTTCTACAATATAAGTGGCGGCAAGTGCGGCAACCAGCTGGACGGGCCGCACCACAAGGAGGACCGCAATGGGTTTGGGTGACAAGATCCACAACGCCGCGGAGAGGCTGCACGGCAAGGGAACAAAGGCCGCCGGTGAGGTCAGCGGCAACGACCGAATGAGGGCCGAAGGCAAGGCACGCGCAGTTCGGGCCGACCTCAAACAAGCCGGCGAAAAAATCAGGCACGCGTTCAAGCGGCACTGAAAACGACCAATCGAACGGGCGGCTCCACCAGGAGCCGCCCGTTTTTCCATTCCCGGCGGCGGTGGTTGGGTATCCCAAACCACCGCCCTCCGCGACACCCCCTTGACTCCCGCACCCACCTTCCCTAAACTTTTCATAAAGCAGAATCTAAATTCCACAAAGCGGAAACTCATGAAGAGCCAAGCAAGCGGACGATAGATCAAAGCCCCTCCTCGGAAGGACCTACGATGACGTACACAGTGAACTGCTCCATCCTCTTGACGGAGCTTCCCCTGCTCGAGCGCCCCGCAGCCGCAAAGGCTGCCGGCTTTGACGCCGTCGAGTTCTGGTGGCCCTTCGAGACCTCCGTCCCCACGGACGCCCAGGTCGCCGGGTTTGAAAACGCCATCAACGATGCAGGCGTCCAGCTCACGGGCCTGAACTTCAACGCCGGCAACATGCCCGGCGGCGACCGCGGCCTGGTTTCCTGGCCCGCCCGCTCCACCGAATTCCTGGACAACATCGACGTCGTTGCCGGCATCGGCGAGCGCCTCGGCTGCAAGGCCTTCAACGCCCTCTACGGCAACCGCATCGACGGCGAATCGGCCGAGAAGCAGGACGCCGTCGGCGCCGAAAACCTCGCCGCGGCAGCTGCCGGCGTCGCGGGCATCGGCGGCACCGTCCTCCTCGAACCCGTCAGCGGCGCCCCCAAGTACCCGCTCCTCACGGCCGAAGACGCACTCAAGGTCATCGCCCGCGTCAAGGCGGAATCCGGCGCCGAGAACATCAAGCTCCTCGCGGATTTCTACCACCTGGCAGTCAATGGCGACGACGTTGCAGCCGTCATCGAAAAGCACGCAAAGGACTTCGGCCACATCCAGATTGCCGACAACCCCGGCCGCGGGGCTCCCGGAACCGGCGAGCTTCCCCTCGGCGAATGGATCGCCCGCAGCCGCGAACTCGGCTACGACGGCTACATCGGCCTCGAATACAAGGAACCGGCGGAAACCGCGTTCGCCTGGGCCATCCGCCAGCGCGTCGCCCGCTAATCCTCCATCAGACTTTCAGTAAAGGAACCACAATGAGCAACGTTGCAGTCATCGGACTCGGAATCATGGGCCTGCCCATGGCCATCAACCTGGTCAAGGCCGGCCACACCGTCACCGGCTTCAACCGCAGCCAGGACAAGATCGACAAGCTCGTCTCCGAAGGCGGCCAGGGTGCCACAAGCATCGCGGACGCCGTCAAGGACGCCGACGTCGTCATCACCATGGTGCCGGACTCCCCCGACGTTGAGGGCGTAGTCAGCGGCAAGGACGGCGTCTTCGCCAACGCGAAGAAGGGCACCCTCTGGATCGACGCCAGCAGCATCCGCCCGGACGTTGCCAAGCGCCTCTCTGACGACGCCAAAGAAGCCGGCATCCGCCCCCTCGACGCCCCGGTATCCGGCGGCGAACAGGGCGCCATCAACGCCGCACTCTCCATCATGGTGGGCGGCGAGGCAGCCGACTTCGAGGCAGCACAGGACGTCCTCAATGCCGTCGGCAAGACCATAGTCCATGTCGGCCCGTCCGGCTCCGGCCAGACCGTCAAGGCAGCCAACCAGCTGATCGTCGCCGTCAACATACAGGTCCTGGGCGAAGCGATCGCCTTCCTCGAGGCCTACGGGGTGGATACGGACGCGGCCCTCAAGGTCCTCGGCGGCGGCCTGGCCGGCTCCAAGGTCCTCGACCAGAAGGGCCAGAAGATGCTCGACCGCAACTTCGACCCCGGCTTCCGCCTCGCGCTCCACCACAAGGACCTCGGCATCGTCACCTCGGCAGCCCGCGAAGCCAACGTCGCCGTCCCCCTCGGCGCCGTCGTCGCACAACTCGTCGCCGCAACCGTGAACCAAGGCGATGGCGGGCTCGACCACTCCGGCCTCTTCAAGCAGGTCCTGCAGCTCAGCGGCCGCAAGTAGGTTTCGCGCCCCACCGATAGTTTTTGTCCAGATAACGCCCTCAATTCCCCTTCCACGCGGCGTTATCTGGACAAAAACTTCCTTCAGCACACCCAAAATCGGGCTTCACCAAGCTCAGCCACCGAAAAACACAGACTTTCAAGGAGTACACAATGACGAAGATGCGCACCGTTGACGCTGCCGTCGCGATCCTGGTAAAGGAAGGCGCCATCGAGGCGTTCGGCCTGCCAGGCGCGGCAATCAACCCGTTCTACTCGGCCATGCGGAAGAACGGCGGTGTCCGCCACACGCTGGCCCGCCACGTTGAGGGCGCCAGCCACATGGCCGACGGGTACTCCCGGGCCCAGGACGGCAACATCGGAATCTGTATCGGCACCTCCGGCCCTGCCGGCACGGACATGATCACCGGCCTGTACGCGGCCTGGGCGGATTCCGTCCCCATGCTCTGCATCACCGGCCAGGCCCCCGTGGCCAAGCTGCACAAGGAAGACTTCCAGGCCGTGGACATCCAGACCATCGCCGCCCCCGTCACCAAGATGTCCATGACCATCATGGAACCGGGCCAGGTTCCGGGCGCCTTCCAGAAGGCCTTCCAGCTGATGCGCTCCGGCCGGCCGGGCCCGGTTCTGCTGGACTTGCCGTTCGACGTGCAGATGGCCGAGATCGAATTCGACATCGACGCCTACGAGCCCATCGTGGTCCAGAAGCCCACGGCCTCCCGCAAGCAGCTGGAGAAGGCCCTGGACATGCTGACCGCAGCCGAGCGCCCGCTGATCGTGGCCGGTGGCGGCATCATCAACGCCGGCGCCTCCGCGCAGCTGGTGGAACTGGCCGAACTGCTGAATGTTCCGGTCATCCCCACCCTGATGGGCTGGGGCACCATCCCGGACGACCACGCCCTGATGGCCGGCATGGTGGGCCTGCAGACCAGCCACCGCTACGGCAACGAGACCATGCTGGCCTCCGACTTCGTGATCGGCATCGGCAACCGCTGGGCCAACCGCCACACCGGCGGCCTGGACACCTACACGGCCGGCCGCAAGTTCGTGCACATCGACATCGAGCCCACCCAGATCGGCCGTGTGTTCTCGCCGGACCTGGGCATCGCGTCCGACGCCGGTGCGGCGCTGGACGGGCTCATTGAGCTGGCACGCGAGCGCCAGGCAGCGCAGTCCCTGCCGGACTACTCCGGCTGGGTTGCCGACTGCACCGCACGCAAGGGTTCCCTGCAGCGCAAGACGCACTTCGAGAACGTGCCGATCAAGCCGCAGCGCGTGTACGAGGAAATGAACAAGGCGTTCGGCAAGGACACCACCTATGTGTCCACCATCGGCCTCTCGCAGATCGCCGGCGCACAGATGCTGCACGTCTTCGGCCCGCGCAAATGGATCAACGCCGGCCAGGCAGGCCCCCTGGGCTGGACCGCCCCGGCCGCACTCGGCGTAGTCCGCGGCAAGCCGGACGAGACCGTGGTTGCCCTGTCCGGTGACTACGACTTCCAGTTCATGATCGAAGAGCTGGCCGTGGGCGCGCAGTTCAACCTGCCGTACATTCACGTGGTGGTGAACAACTCGTACCTGGGCCTGATCCGCCAGTCGCAGCGCGGCTTCGAAATGGAACAGAACGTGTCCCTGGCGTTCGAGAACATCAACTCCACTGATCTCTCCGCAACCGCAGCGGGGTACGGCGTGGACCACATCAAGGTGGCCGAAGGCCTGGGCTGCAAGGCCATCCGCGTGGAAAACCCGGCGGACCTGCCGGCCGCGTTCGACAAGGCCAAGGCCCTGATGGACGAGTTCAAGGTTCCCGTGGTGGTTGAAGTGATCCTGGAAAAGATCACCAACATCTCCATGGGTGTGGAAATCAACGCTGTGAACGAGTTCGAGGACCTGGCCGCCCGCGGCGAGGACGCCCCCACCGCGATCATCGCCCTGCTGGACTAGCACCCGTACTCGACACATAAAGAAGGAGGTACCGGAATGCGTGTGGTCATCGCCCCGGACAAGTTCAAGGGCTCGCTGTCCGCCCCCGACGTCGCCAGCCGCCTGAGCGCTGGACTGCAGTCAGCTGTGGCGGACCTTGAGACCACACTCATTCCGGTGGCCGACGGCGGCGAGGGCACCCTCGACGCCGCGGTAGGCTCCGGCTTCACCCGCCGGACCGCCACCGTCACCGGCCCCACCGGCCAGCCGGTCCGGGCCGACTTCGCGGTCCGCGGCCGTGAGGCCGTGATCGAAATGGCCGCAGCTTCCGGGCTCGCGCTGCTGCCCTCCGTCATCCAGGGCGGCGGCCCGGACTCCGCAACGAGCACTACCGCCACGAGCCTGGGCACCGGCGAACTGATCCGGGCCGCCCTGGACCTGGGCTGCCGGAAGTTCATCCTGGGTGTGGGCGGCAGCGCCAACACCGACGGCGGCGCCGGCGTACTGCAGGGCCTCGGGGCAGTGCTCCTGGACGCCGAGGGCCACGAGCTCCCCGGCGGCGGGGCCGCCCTGGCCCGCCTGGACCGGATCGATTTCTCCGGCCTGGACGTCCGGCTGGAGGATTCCCGCTTCACCCTGGCGTCCGACGTCGACAATCCCCTTCTGGGGCCCAGCGGCGCCGCCGCGATCTTCGCACCGCAGAAGGGCGCGGCACCGAGTGACGTCGTCGCGCTGGACGCGGCGCTGACGAACTTTGTCTCGGTCCTTGCCGGCGAGATCGGCGTCCGCGCCGAGCATGCCGCCGTCGCACCCGGCGCAGGTGCAGCCGGCGGTGTCGGCTACATTGCCATCGCGGCGCTGGCCGCGGCACGCAGGCCGGGCATCGACGTCGTAATCGAATTTACTGAACTGGAGCAGCGGCTGGCCGGCGCGGACCTGGTGATCACCGGCGAAGGCAGCCTCGACGAGCAGAGCCTGCTCGGCAAGACCCCCATGGGGGTGGCCCGCGCCGCGGCGCGCGCCGGAATCCCCGTGATTGCCGTCTGCGGCCGCAGTACGCTGAGCCCGGAACAGCTTGCGGAAGCCGGGTTCAGGGCAGTTCACGCCCTGACCGATTTTGAGTCCAATGTAGAGAAATGTATGGCCGAAGCAGGCCCGCTGCTTGAAGAATTAGGTAAGCACATCGGAGTGCACCTGCCCGCGAGTGCAGCGCGTACCGACACCAAGGAGAACGTCCATGTCTGAAGAAACCACCCCGGCGGCCGGCTCGTTTGACCTCGTCATCCGCGGCCAGCGCATCCTCACCACCGCAGGCATCACCGCCCGCGAAGTAGGCATCCGCGACGGCGTGATCGTCGCCATCGAACCGTTCGGCAACGGCCTCACCGGCGCGCAGGTCATCGACCTGGCCAACGACGAAACCCTTATCCCCGGCCTCGTGGACACACACGTCCACGTCAACGAGCCCGGCCGCACCGAGTGGGAGGGCTTCGCCTCCGCCACCCGCGCAGCCGCAGCCGGCGGCGTCACCACCATCATCGACATGCCGCTGAACTCCATCCCGCCCACCACCACCGTGGAAGGCCTCAAGCTCAAGCGCGAAGTGGCCGAGGACCAGGCGTTTGTGGACGTCGGCTTCTGGGGCGGTGCCGTACCGGGCAACAAGAAGGACCTCCGCGGCCTGCATGACGAGGGCGTCTTCGGCTTCAAGTGCTTCCTGCTGCACTCCGGCGTGGACGAATTCCCGCACCTCGAAGCGGACGAGATGGAGGAGGACATGGCCGAGCTCAAGTCCTTCGACTCCCTGATGATCGTCCACGCCGAGGACTCCCACGCGATCGACCGCGCCCCGCACCCCGGCGGCGACCACTACGAAACGTTCCTGGCCTCCCGCCCGCGCGGTGCCGAGAACAAGGCCATCGCCGAGGTCATCGAGCGCGCCCGCTGGACCGGCGCCCGCGCCCACATCCTGCACCTCTCGTCCTCCGATGCGCTGCCCATGATCGCGAGTGCAAAGCGCGACGGCGTCCACCTCACCGTGGAGACCTGCCCGCACTACCTCACCCTGATGGCCGAGGAAATCCCCGACGGCGCCACCGCCTACAAGTGCTGCCCGCCGATCCGTGAGGCCTCCAACCGCGAGCTGCTCTGGAAGGGCCTGCAGGACGGCACCATCGACTGCATCGTCTCGGACCACTCCCCCTCCACCCTGGACCTGAAAGACCTGGAAAACGGCGACTTCGCCGTGGCCTGGGGCGGCGTCTCATCGCTGCAGCTGGGGCTGTCCCTGATCTGGACCGAGGCCCGGCACCGCGGCATCACCCTTGAACAGGTGGTGTCCTGGATGGCGGAGAAGCCGGCCGCGCTGGCCCGCCTGCACAACAAGGGCCAGCTTGCCCTCGGTTACGACGCGGACTTCTCCATCTTCGCGCCGGACGACGCTTTCGTCGTCGACGTCACCAAGCTCAAGCACAAGAACCCCATCACGCCCTACGACGGCAAGGCGCTCTCCGGCGTCGTCCGCAAAACGTTCCTTCGCGGCAACGAGATCGACGGCCGCACGCCCAGCGGCAAGCTGATCCGCCGCGGCGGCGTCTGAGGCGCAGCGCGATGGCCGTAAACGTCCACGCCCCCTACCCGCGGCCGCGCGCCGGCGCCCGCGTCGGTTTCAGTCCGGGAGCTCGTCCCGGCCTCCAGCCAGGGCTTCACCCGCGTGGCCTGGCGGTGTGGCTCCAGCCGTGCGAAGGCCAGGAGATCGACCCGGCGGTCTGGGCCCAGGCTGCCCAAGCGGTCCTGGCACGTGCCCGGCAGCTCGCTCCGGCAGCCGGAATCCACCTGTGGACCGCGGCCGCAACCGGAACGCCCGGCGTCGAAGGTTCGGATGCTCCCGCCGCTGCCGACCGTTCAGCCGTCTTCGACGGCGCTGGCGTTTCGGGAACGGCGTCCGACGCCGGAAACGGTCCCGCCGCCGTCGCCGCACCGCTGGTCTCCACGCCGGTCGCCCCGCCAGTCTCCCTGGCCGGGAGGCGCAGCGTCGTGGCTGTGGATCTGGCTGCGGACACCGTCCTGCTGGACGGTGTCCCGGTCAGCCTGACCTTCATGGAATTCAGCCTCCTGCGGTACCTCGTGGAGAACCAGTCGCGGCCGATTAAACGTGAAGAACTGCAACGCGTTCTCGAGTTGCTGGACTGCCCCGGCGCCGCATTCCGCTCCATCGACGTGTATGTTGGCCGCGTCCGGCGCAAGCTGGGCTCCGCCCGCCACGCAATCGCCACGGTGCGCGGTGGCGGCTATCAGTTTGTGCCCGGACCGGGCAGCACTGTCCGCGGACCCGCGGAATACTGCATCTAGGCAAAGCGTTGCACCCATAGATTTGATCGCCGGCCACGGCGGTCGCCCCACAAGTCAAGGATCCTCACATGACCCAGAAACTCCTCGCCGGAACACAGGCCCCCGATTTCGCACTGCTCAACGCAGACGGCCACAAGGTCTCCCTCTCCGATTACCGCGGACGCAACGTCATTGTGTACTTCTACCCGGCAGCCGCCACCCCCGGCTGCACCACCGAGGCCTGCGACTTCCGCGACAACCTCGCCAGCCTGCAGTCCTCCGGCTACGAGGTCTTGGGTATCTCCCCGGACGCGCCTGAGAAGCTGGCGGCCTTCACCGGCGACTTCGCCCTGACGTTCCCGCTGCTCTCCGACCAGGACCACGCCGTGGCGCTGGCCTACGGCGCCTGGGGCGAGAAGCTGGTGAACGGCGAAGTGGTTGACGGCCTGGTCCGTTCCACAGTGGTGCTTGACGCCGAAGGCAAGGTCACGCTCACCCAGTACCAGATCCAGGCGCAGGGCCACGTCGCAGCGCTCAAGGCAGAGCTCGGCCTCTAAGCTTCGCCGACCTGACACGCGCATGGCCCCAGCCGAGCGGCTACGACGCCGGGACTTCCCGGCGTCGTAGCCGCTTTTTGGGGACTATTTGTTTCGTCCGCGTGCGGCCACGTGCCAGCGGTCCACGATTTTGCCGCCGCTGACCACGGTGACGTCGTCGACGAGGTTCATGGCGATGCAGACGTGATTGGGGACCACACGCAGCCGGTCTCCGAGAGCCGGCAGCGTTGCCTCTTCCGGCCATACAACGGTGGCGTGGTGTTCTGACAGTGCGGTGATCCGGGCTTCCGGGTGATCCAGGAGCCGCCCGAATCCGGTGGTCCAACCGGGCCGGTCCCCGCCGAGGATCTTGCTGCCGGAGTCCAGGATGACCCTCCGCGGCATGAGGTCAGTGCCTTCATGGCGGCTGACAACAGTTGCGGCGATGGTCAGTGCGATGTCTTCGGCCGCACAGCGTTCCAGTTCCAGTTGTTGGGCGTCTCCGAAAACGTAGACGCCGGGCCGGACCTCCGTGGCTCCGGAGTCGCCGGCGGTGAGGGTGGCGGTGGGAGTGGATCCGCCGCTGCGTTGGGCGATGGGGAAACCTGCCGCGGTGAGCAGGCCTGCGGCTTCGCCGAGGGCCAGCCGTTCCTCGTCCATAGCCTTCAACGGCATGCCCGGAGCATAGCTGTGCCCTGGAAACGTGAAAATCCCCGTAACGCGCAGCCCACCCCGTGCTGCGGCCTGGGCGACGCCGACGACGGCGTCGGGTGCTATCCCGCTGCGGTGATGGCCGCTGTCGATCTCCAGCACCACTTCAATCTCCCCGACCGCACCGCCCAGCGACGCGGCCATGGTTCCGGCTGCTTCCCGTGAGTCCAGTCCAACCGCGATCCTGGCTTTTGCGGCAAGGCGCCGCAGCCGTTCAGCCTGCCGGGGACCGACCCAGAGAGGATACGCGATGAAGATATCTTTGGCCCCGTGCTCTGCAAAGACTTCGGCCTCTCCGAGGGTGGCCACTGTCAGCCCGACGGCTCCGGCAGCCAGCTGCATTTCAGCGATTTCGGGGACTTTGTGCGTCTTGACATGCGGCCGAAGGTGCAGGCCCTTTGCACGGACGGCGGTTGCCATGCGGTCGATATTTCGCTGCAGCACGTCCCGGTCAATGATGATCTCAGGTGTGTCGATTTCGGCTGGGATGGTCATCTTGACACTCTAGTGGAAAGAGTCATCGCATACTTTCTGTATACAGACTGACCGTCGTTGCGGACTGCAGAACTTGTAATGCGCAAACCAGAGCTGGAGTTCCTCCCGCCGCCGTCAGCTGACGTTTAGCTGGGCCCCGGATTTTTCGGCGTACCTATTGCCTCGGGGCAGGGGCTTCAGGCACACTGACTACAGATCCGCAGGAACAAATGCTTCCGCAGATCCAGCCCGCCGGACAATTCGGCCGGCCACCGCCCCATCAGAGATGCCGGGCAACCCCTCCTGGAACCACCGCTTTCCGCTACCCCGGGTGCACCCGGCCCCGGAAGCCTGTGCGAACCCCAGAGTCCCGGGATCCCGCCGAGAAAGAGACCACCATGATCAAGCGCCACTCTGACCTTGTCCTGGCAATCACAGCCCACGATCCTGACACCGTCGAAAACGACCTCAACACCGCCGTGGAAATGGCCCGCGAACACGCCATGACTGAAAGCCGCCACGGCATCCTGGTCACACAGCACAGCTTCACCAGCTACACCGTCGCCGTCAGCCGCGATGTCCCGTACGGGCAGACACACGAAAGGCGCGAACAGGCCCGGCAATAAGGCGAGCGGACGACGGCGGGACCTCCCGCCGTCGTCCGTTTGCGTTTAGGGCCGTTCCTCCGGTGCCGACCGGCCGGCCTCGGAGGGCGGTAGCTTGGTGGCATGACGGAAAGCTACCGCTACGACGTGGAGGTCCTGCATCTGCTGGTTTCGCCGGCGCATGCGTACTTCGGCCGGGCCCGCGAGGGTGCCGCGGAGGTCCCCACCACGGATGCCGCGCGAGCCGAACTAGTGGCGGGCAAGGGCATCGTGGGTGACCGGTTCTTCGGCAAGGCCGCGCACATGGACGCGACAGTCACGCTGTTTGCCATTGAGTCCCTCGAAGCCATCGCAGCAGAGCTGGGAACGGGGCCGTTTGACCCGCTCCTGACGCGGCGCAACGTTGTGCTCCGAGGGGCCCATCTGGCCCCGTTGCTGGGACACGACTTCACCCTGGAATCCCAAGGTGACCTGGTGCGCCTGACGGCCGGGCGGCCCGCACACCCTTGCGTCTGGATGGATGAGATGCTCGCCCCGGGCGCGCACAAAGCAATGCGCGGGCGCGGCGGCGTGCGGTGCCGGGTAATTTCCGACGGCGTCCTGCACCGCGGGCCGGCGGTGCTGGTCAGCCCCGTGCCGCTCGAGCCCGGGCGCGCCGGCGAGGCCACGGTTTTGCGGGCGTCGCGGCTGCCCTAGCTTAACGGCACCCTGGTGAGAGAGTGGGCCGCCGGCAGGTCAGACGTGCTGATCAACGAGCACCGGATTACCGTCGGGATCCACAACGATGAAACTGCCCGGCCCGGTTGTAGCTTCATCGGCCTCAGAAACGAACTCCGCGCCCTGTGCCTTGAGTTCCCGCTGGAGGTCGCGCACATCAGTGAAGGAATCCAGTGCTTCCGCGTTCTGGCTCCAGCCCGGGTTGAACGTCAGCATATTCTTCTCAAACATCCCCTGGAAGAGGCCAATAACGGTCTCGCCGTTCTTGAGGATCAGCCAGTTCTGCGTGATGTCGCCGCCAAAACTCGTGAAGCCGAGTTTCTCGTAGAACGCAGCCGACGCCGCGATGTCCTTAACGGTGAGGCTGATCGAAAAGGCGCCGAGCTGCATGGGTAACTCCACTCATAGAGGGACGGATGCTCCGATGATACCGACAGGCGCACGCGGACGACGGCGGGCGGTCCCGCCGTCGTCCGCGTACGTTAAGCAGCGCTCCCCCGCATTATTTCTCCTCTGTGGGTCCTTCGCCCTCGGTGGTCAGTGGACCCGCCTCCTCGGACTCAGGCACCGCATCGTGGTGCGGATCGTCTCTGTGGCGGGCTTGCTCGAGGTGCTGCTCTAATTTTTCCTCCGACTGCCGGCGGCGTTGACCTACGGTCCGCATTTGTTGCGTTGTCGGCGCGGCGTGGGCGTGCTGGTGCGGGCCGTGCTCCTGCGGGCCGTCAGCGATTTTCTCACTCATACTGAAATCGTCCCACCGCGAGTCAGTGTCGGGAAGACGCCACTTCATGTCCAACCGAACGACATGTCCAACCGAATGACGGCGGGAGGTCCCGCCTGCGTCCGCTTGTCCATGGCGCACCGCGGATTGCCGGGCTCCGGGGTTGCGATCACCGGCGGCAGAAACCCAGAGGCAGACTGAGGCCAGCACTGTGCAGGGTGCAGGGTGCAGGGTGCAGGCGAACGCTGGTCTTGGGCACCCCGTCAGGCGGTGGAGTGGAGGAACCGCTCCACCCCGTCCTCTCCCAGAGACAGCCCGGTGTGAACAAAATCCGGATCGCCGCTACCTTCACGCCGTGCTGGGAGCTGGCGCCCGTTCCCGCACGCTCCCGGGTTTGGTTCCGTGGGCCAATGTGGCGGTTCCCAGTCCTGGTGTTCACTCTTGTAGTGCCGGCCAGTGGGTGATATCCAGCCAGGTGGTTCGTTCTTGGTGCCTGGTGTGGGTTTCCAGGCGCTCGTGTGTCTCAAGCGGTGATGTTTGGGGCAGGGCTGACCCAAATTCGACACGCCGGTGGTTCCGCCCTTGGCCCAGGCAAGGAGGTGATCTGCTTCGTTGTCCAGTGAATGGTTGGAACATCCAGGGAAGGGGCACTTGCCGTCACGTAGCCGGAGCCAGTTCCGCATGGCCTTGGTGGGACGGTAGTTGGCGCGGCCGATCTCGAGAGGCGCCCCGTCGCGCGGGTCAACAAGGACCCGGTAGAACGAATCGGCCCCGTTCGCCACGAGGGCCCTGGCCATCGACGCCGGGATAGGACCGTAGCCGTCAAGCATCGCCGGTTCCTCGGTGGCGCCGAGCAGGGAAAACACAGGGACCGTCACGAGGACGTGAGCCCGCGGTGGCGGAACCTGCCCGGGTTCATGTCGTGCCGGGTTCCCGCTGCCGAGGATGGCCGCGGCGAAGACGTCGGCCCGGAGTTGCGTGAGGGTGCGGGGCTCGGCCGGACCCTGCAAACCCCGGGCGATCGCAGTGCTCCGGTTCCAGATCCCGGCCGCCTGGTCCGCGGGGAGGTAGGCCGAGAGCCAGGCCATCCCGTCCTGATCCGGGGCGTACTCGACCCGACGGTCCAGAACACCCTTTGCGTGCCGCTTCTCGATACTCTCCGTATGGTGGCGTTCGCGCCAGGTACGGGCCCTATGACGGAACCGGGACGCTGGCATTTCCCCTGCGGGACAACCAGCGGCCGCGTTCGGCTCATCCGGGTCCAGAAAGTGGGCCTCCAAGGCCGCGGCACCGGCCGGGTCAAGGGTTGCGGCTTCATCCACCATGGCCCGCGCGTGCTGCCACGAAATATTGCCCGCCTGCAGCGCGGACAGGGTCAGCGGCAAAGCAGTCGTGAGCATTTGTGACTGGTTCAGCAACGCACCCGCAGCCCGGTCACCGATGGTCAGCGCGCACGCGACCTCCGCGGTCACCGCCATCTCCTGCGCCTGCACCGGCGCACCCGGCGAAGCGACAGCTTGGACGGTGTCCGCAAATTTCACGGCGGCCCGGGCCTTCAGGGCAGCCATCCGCGCCTCCACTCCCGCGGCGCCGGAGAGGATGTCCAGGCACCTATCGCCCAAACCATCCAAAAGTTCAGCCTCCGGCGCCACTTCAGAACCGGACCGGCCGGCCCCGCTCAGGACGGAATTCAGCACAGCAATGGCAGCAATGATTTCCGCATATGCCTTCGCCACCGCCGCGTTTCCCATGTCTCCATCATCTAGTGAGGGTCTGACATTCAAGCGAAAACGGATCTGGGGGGGTGTGGCCAAAAATGGGAGCCGGTCCTTGGCGATCGATGCAACCGCCCGGACCATTTCTCTGTTGTGAAACCATGGGCCCCGCCGGCCCCGCCTCCCCGGATTGAGACAACGCGTCGTGTCGGGACGGCGCCACGAACGACGGCGCGAGGCCCCGCCGTCGCACGGCACGTGGAAGTATTCAGGTATGACTACCGATAATGATGCTGCCAACCCTCCGGCGCCAATGGACTCACACGGCACCGACGCCTCGACCGAAGCCAGCCGCGGTTGGGACCACATCGGCGCCATCATTGTCGATTCCACGCTCCAGCGCCGGCAGAACTACAACGAAACCGTCAAGCCCCGCGTCGAAGCCCTGGTCGCGGAATGGCCGGATGCCGCCACGACGAGCGGGTTCCGGCAGCACCTGAATACGGGGAAGCTCTCGGAAGTCATCGACTGGCCGTCGCCTGGCCGCCTGGCCCAAGTAGAGGACATCACGCGCGTGTTCGAGCGTCTCGGCATCGAAACGGTAGCGGAACTCCGCGGCGCGCTCAGTGATCAGACCAACGGTGCCGTCCTTCGGGAAGCCCTAGCGGAGGTGCGGCACGTCAGTCCCAAAACGCTGGATTACATTGGCACGCTGAGCGGGATCTCAACAGCTGCGCCCGAGTAGAAGCCCCCTGCACCTCCCGGCGAACTGAAGCCTGTGAACGCGAGGAACACCCTGGTCGGCAAGCGGTGGACCCGAATCCATTGAGTTCTGAGATTGGTGCGTTACGGTGAGCAGCACCATCAGTTTTTCAAGGGGGAAAAATGGAGTTTCCAGAAAAGCTCTCGGCTTTGGCAGCAAAGGTGCGCCAGCAGCGAGAAGTAATCCAGAGCGAAGAGGCAACAAAGAACGCGTTTGTGATGCCCTTCATTTCAACGATTCTTGGCTATGACGTCTTCAATCCAATGGAAGTGGTGCCGGAGTTCACCGCCGATGTCGGCCTGAAAAAGGGCGAGAAGATCGATTACGCGATCGTCAAAGACGGCGAAGTCCAGATCCTCATCGAGTGCAAGAAGTCCACCGAGCCGGTGAAAATCGAGCACGCGTCACAGCTCTTCCGCTACTTCGCCGTGACGAACGCGCGCATTGCGATCCTTACCAATGGCGAGGTGTACCAATTCTTCACGGATCTCGATGCTCCGAACCGGATGGACGCGAAGCCCTTCCTGGTCCTGGACCTCACTGATATCGATGAGTCCCTGATCCCGGAGCTGCAGAAGCTGTCCAAGGACGTCTTTGACCTCGACTCGATCATCAATGCCGCCGGTGAACTGAAGTACATCGGCGAGTTGAAACGGACATTGGCGGCGCAGTTCAAGGAACCGGAGGACGAATGGATCAAGTTCCTCACCGGCCGCGTCTACCCCGGCGCGTACACGCAGAAAGTGCGTGAGCAGTTCACGGCGCTAGTGACCAAAGCGTCCAAGCAGTTCCTCAACGAC
Source organism: Pseudarthrobacter sp. AB1 (assembly GCF_014926485.1). NCBI lineage: Bacteria > Bacillati > Actinomycetota > Actinomycetes > Micrococcales > Micrococcaceae > Pseudarthrobacter > Pseudarthrobacter sp. AB1. Next base: position 48,249 of record NZ_PZKO01000042.1, on the reverse strand, counting down.
CAGGTGAACGAGCGTCTGAAGAAAGCCCTCGGCGCCCCGGGCTTCCCGCAGGCTGAGGACGCGGCCGCAAGTGTCACGAGCGCGCCGGTGGCGGAAGCCGACCTGGCAAACGCTGACTCCCTGGAGACCACCCTTGAGGAGATCGAGGGCTACCAGATCGTCCGCGCCATCGTCTGCAGCGAGGTCAAGCCCGCCCGCGTGGTCCAGCGCGATGCCAAGTCCTACTTCGCCGTGCTGCTGGACGATAACAACCGCAAACCGATCGCACGCCTGCACTTCAACCGGACGCAGAAATACATCGGGATCTTCGACGACAACAAGGAAGAAACGCGCGTCCCTATTTCCTCCCTCGAGGAGATCTACGAACACACCGAAGCCCTCCGCGCCAGCGTAAAGAGTTACCTCAGCGAGTCTCCCTCAATCAACTGAGCGGCCACGCGAGGCTTCGTGAAACTGGACAGGCGGACGACGGCGGGAAGTGCCGCCGTCGTCCGCTTGCGTTTGGTGCCGTTCCCTATGTAATGCCGCGCCGTTCGCGGTCAGGCCGCCAGTGGCACGTCGAAAAGCTGCTCGGCAAGCCGGATGAGGTGCCGGGGAGCGTCTGATTCATCCCCGCGGCGTCCGTTCCCGAGGAACACCGCCGTGCCGTTGAGGGTGTCGTCGAGAAAGACGCCCGCTTCGCGGATGAGCACTTCGGCCCGCGCGTTCTGGGGGAGGCGGGGTCCCGCGTCGTCCAAGTAGACATGCCAGTCTCTGCTGGTGATGGATTCGACGTTTCCTGCAACCAGTTTTTGCAGTGCCGCCATGACCGTGTCCACGGTTTCGATGCGCACCGGTTGAGTGAGGTGCGCCGGGACGATCAGGGCGTTGTATGTGGTCTTCATGGTCTTGTCCTTGCGACTGAAACGATGTTCTCAGCTGCGGCCTCAGGCCGGCAAAAAGTGGTGGCGGGCAGCCGAACGGGGCTAGGAGTCTCGCATCCGGCTGCCCGGGTTTATTAGCGCTGGTTTTTGCGCGGCTTTGCGAACAGAGTTTCACTGGTTTCGTTTTTAGCTTTTTTGTCGGCTCTTTTTTCGAGAATAGACTTTCCCGGCTTTTTGGCACTGACGCTCTTGGGCGATTTTCCTGACATTGGAATCACACCTTTCTTTGTTTGTATCTACCAGATACCATACACACTTATATTTTTTATGCTAGTTTCCAGAAAAAAGCACCACAAGGCGGTGAGAGAGGACTCCCTCGGGGCATACGCGCCGGCAGCGGGGCCCCGCAGGCGCGCTTTGCTGCCCCCACTGGCTGCCGTCGCGGCTTTTCGGATTTCCGGATTAAAAACTCCGTTAGGAAATGTAGATTTGCCCATCTGGCCGGGCGTCGACCTCTTGAGTTGACCGTCCAGAGTTTCGCTCCATAAATGCGTAGAGCACTCGCATGCTGATCAGGCTATTTCGTGCTGCTATTCAGAACATTAATTCCCGGATGCGAAATTTCACCCCGCACAAGTTTCCTTGACCGCGAGGACGACTCCTACCGCATCGGACTGAGGATGGCCTTCTGGGCGGCCCCGGCGACCCATGGAATGGAAGTTGTGGACGTCCTGAGCCCCCTGCTCAAGACCTGCGGGACACCCCGGGTGAGACCGCGCGTTTGTTCAAATCGGCACAGCCTAGCCGCGGGTGTGTGGCCATGCCGGTAACTCACCATGCGCTTCGCCGCGGGGTGCATCCGGGCAAGATTGCCCCGCTTTATGCAGGTTCGGCCGGGCTGGTCAACAGGAGTGGCGTGGCGCAGCCGGAACGGTCGCCAGTTGGCGCCGATACTGCCACACTGAGCCAATGAATGACGCCCTCTCACCCTCCCGCAGGCCAGGCATCCGGGCTGCGATGTTTGTTGATTTCGACAATGTCTTCACCGGCCTGCAGGCGCTGGACCCACTGGCGGCGAAGCGCTTCGCCGAAGACCCGAAGCACTGGGCAGACGCGTTGTCAGCAGGCGGTTCCGGGGAGGACGCCCGCAGGTTCCTGATCCGCAACTGCTACCTGAATCCGGTGGTGTACTCGAAATACAGAACATACTGGACCCGCGCCGGCTTCCGCGTGATCGACTGTCCGTCGCTGACGCAGCGGGGCAAAAGCAGCACGGACATCAACCTGGTCCTTGACGCCATGGACGCACTGTCCGGCAACGTTGGCATCGAAGAATTCTTCATCGCCTCCGCTGACGCCGATTTCACGTCCCTGATCCAGCGGTTCCGGGCCGCTGACCGGATGACCACAGTCATCGCGGCCGGCGCCGTGGCTTTCGCCTACCGGGAGATGGCGGATCACGTAGTGGAATCGCACGACTTCGTCGCCATCCTCAACGGCTCAACCGTGGAACCGGTCCATACGGTGGCGTCCGGGAAACAGCCGGCTGTCCAGCCGGCGGGAAAGGCGAAAGCCAAGTCCGCCTCGCCCGCCATCCGTGAGGTCCTCGGGTTTGTCCGCGCCGCCCCGGGTCCGGTGAACGGCGCGATGGTGGCCCACCGGGCCCTCACGGCCGAGCCCTCCCTGAAGACAGACTGGGGCGGCTGGGGAAAGTTCGGGACCTGGGTGTCCCAGATCGGCCAGGGTGTGGAATACTCCCCGGCGCAAGGCGGCTGGGTCTGGGACGCGAAGCGGTTCTCGAACGAGGATCTTCCGACGCCCGCTGACCTCCTGCCCGGCATCGAGGAGCAGGTCACCAGGGTCACGGATGTGCCAGCACTTTCAGCAGCCCAGTTCCGGCAGATGTTCCAGGCCATGGCAGCCAGGCTTCGCGAGCATCCCCTCAACCGCACCGAACTGTCCCGGCTGGTGCGGGATGACTGCGTCACCGCGGACCAGCCGGTCTCCCGCAACGCCGTGAGCTTTGTCCTTCAAGGCCTGGCCTACGTCAATTTCCCGCTCACCGACGAAGCGACGGCCGAAGGCCTGGCCGCAGCCTGGACCGCGAACGTGGAAGAACTCTGCCGGGTTGCACTCCTGGAGTTCGACGCCGCCGAGAAACTCGCCGTCCGGCGCTGGGCCAGCGGCGGACTGCTGGACGCCTGACACAGGAGAAGCGGACGACGGCGGGACCTCCCGCCGTCGTCCGTTTCCGTTTAGCAGGGCCCGGCTGAGGCGGGCCGCCAGCCGTCCAGCTTGAGAAGCCGCGCGGCATTTCCGCCGAAAATCTGCTGAAGCTCGGCTGCGGGCATTCCCATTTCCCAGCAGATCCTGAGCTGGTCCACGAGATACCGCCGCGCGAAACCGCGCGGGAACCACGACGAGTCCGAGCCGAAGATGATGCGTTCGGATCCCATGGTTTCGTAGAAGCGGCGGAAGAGGTCCTCCAGGGTCAGCCGATGCGCCATGTATCTGACCCATTGGTTGGAACCGGACGTATCCACCACTACGTTGGGGCAGGCCCACATCAGGAAGAGCACCTCCTGGACGTGCTGGATTCCGAAGTGCGGGATAACGAAGGTGACTTCCGGGTACCTCTTGGCGGCGCGTTCGAGACCGGCGGGGTTGCTGTACGCATTCTGCGCGATGCCGCCCGCTGATCCGCAGTGGCCGAAGTGGATCAGAACGGGGACGTTGCGGCGGGACGCGACCGGGCGGCGCCGGTTCCCGCGTGATCGACTGGCACTGGGCGAGAAACATCGCTGTGACCGTGTCCACGGCCGTCGGTTGTCACTAAACTGGGACGCATGACCGAGCACGAACCGGCCCCCGCCGGCGTCGCAGCGGCTCCAGGCCCGGCCGATGCCGACGCCATCGACACGTCGTTACGCACTTCGGCGCAGCGGTCCCGCACGTTCGCCGGAATCCTGGTGAACACCGCCCTCGCCAACATCACCACCAGCTACCTGTGGTTCGCCCTGACGTTCTGGGTCTACCTGGAGACGCGAAACGTGATCGCCACCGGGGTGATCGGGGGCGCGTACATGCTGTTGATCGCCCTTTCCAGCATCAGCTTCGGCACCTTCGTGGACCGCTACCGCAAGCTGGCCGTGATGCGCTTAGCCGCCGGTTTCACGCTGGTGATGTTCGTCCTGTCCGGGGTTATGTTCCTGCTGACACCTGCCGCCAGCATGCTGGACCTGACACAGCCGTGGTTCTGGATCTTCGCCATGATCATCCTGATCGGTGCGGTGGTGGAAAACATGCGGAACATCGCCCTCTCCACCACGGTCACCATCCTTATCGAGCCCGATCGCCGGGCCAACGCCAACGGGCTGGTGGGCATGGTGCAGGGGCTAATGTTCCTCGTCACCTCCGTGCTCTCGGGGCTGTCGGTGGGACTGCTGGGCATGGGCTGGACGATCGTCGTCGCCCTGGTGCTCACTGCGCTGGCATTCGCGCACCTGCTCACGCTGCGCGTGCCCGAGGAGATGCGCGTCGCAGCCACCGACGCGCACGGCGGATTCGACCTGCGCGGCTCCCTCGCCGCCGTGCTGGCCATTTCCGGACTGTTTGCGCTGATCCTGTTCTCAACGTTCAACAACTTCAGCGCTGGCGTATATATGGCGTTGATTGATCCCTACGGCCTGGAGATGTTCCCCGTGGAGCTGTGGGGGACCTACTTTGCGCTCGGCGCCACCGGGTTAATCTTGGGCGGTGCGCTGATCGTCAAGTTCGGGCTCGGATCCAACCCGTTGCGCACCATGCTCATCGCGGTGATTCTGGTGGGGTTCCTCGGTGCGGTGTTCACGCTGCGGGAGTGGGCATGGCTGTTCGTCGCCGGCATCTGGCTGTACAAGGTCCTGATGCCCTTCGTGGAGGCCGCGGAGCAGACGGTCATCCAGCAGTTGGTGCCTCTGCCCCGGCAGGGCCGGGTCTTCGGATTCGCCATGGCGTTCGAGTCCGCGGCAGCGCCGATCACCGCGTTCCTCATTGCGCCGATCGCCCAAGTCTGGATCATCCCGTACGCCCGGTCCGCTGAGGGCGCCGCCCAGCTGGCTCCGCTGCTGGGCGAGGGCGTCTCCCGCGGCATCGCCCTGGTGTTCCTGGGGGCTGGGATCATCATGATCGCCGCCGGCTTGCTGGCCTTCCTGACGCCGGTCTACCGCGGGGTCTCGGCGACATACGCGCAGGCGGCTGCCGAGGCGCCGGAGACGGCGGCATCGCCCCCTCCGGACGAGTAGGGACGTACCTGCGAGTCGTACTCACTCCGGCACTGCAAAGTGTCAGAGCGGACGACGGCGGTACCTCCCTCCGGCGTCCGCTTGCGTTACGGGCCGTTCCCCACCGCGCCAGGCACAAAGCAGCGTCAACTCCCGCCGTCGTCAGCTTTCGGGGAGGCGCCCGGCCAGTCCTTGGAGCGACGGTTCACGGCCCAGCTCCACATGCGCGAAGGCCAGCGCCGCCGCCAGGTCCGGCTTGCCGTCATAAATGGCCTGGCACAGGCTCAGGTGCTCCGCACACTGAACCTGGGGGTCACGGTGCCCGGTCAAAGTGAAGAGCCACTGCATCCTGCCCAGCAGGGGCTTCATGGAGGACTCCAGCAGCGAGTTGCCCCCCATCGCTACGATCTCTGCGTGCAGGGCCGTATTGCTGAGAGGGATCTGCGCATGGTCGTGGCGCAGGGTTGCTTCTTCTGCCTGGTCCATCATTTGCTGCAGCCGCGACGCCGGCTGGCCTCTTGCCGCGGCCTGTGCTGCGAGGCGTGCGGCGAGGACTTCCAGGCTGAGCCGCACCTCAAAGAGCTCGTTGACGTCGCGCAGGGTGATCTGCTTGACGGTGGCACCACGCCGGGGGGAGGCGTCAATGAAGCCTTCGGCTTCGAGCTGCTGGAGGGCTTCCCGGACGGGCACCCGGGAAACAGCCAGAGTCTGGGACAGGTCACGTTCCCTGAGCCGGGACCCTGGCGCGAAGTCACCTGAGATGATCAACTCCCGGATCCGTTCCCGGGCAGTATCAGCCGAGGACGCCGGGGCTTCCGCTTGGACTGCCATCCATTCCTCCCGTTATTGCTGCGACACCATACTTCCGCGCTTACTCAGTTATTCAGCTCCACGCGGGTGCCAACCCCCTGATGGAGCGCAGCGTCATACAGGAGCCGCCCGATGGCAAGATCCTGCAGACCGATACCAACCGAGTTGAACAAGGTTACGTCCTCATCACCCAGGCGACCTGCTTTTGTCCCCGCCGCCACGTCACCGAGCTCGGCTTGCACATCCTCAAAGCTCATCACACCTTCGGCCACCGGGATGATCAGCCCCCCGGATTTGGCCCTGGCCGTGGCCAGGCTGTCCACGAAGACCCTGGCCCTCACCATGCCCGCCGAATCAATCTCCCGGTGGTCCGCCCGCGGACGGGATCCGACGGCGTTCACGTGCAGCCCGGGCTGGAACCACTCGCCCCTAACCACCGGCTCTACCGCAGGAGTGAGGGTGCACAGCACATCGGCAGCCTCCACCACTTCCCGGACGCTGGCCGCCCTCGTGACGTTCAGGCCGTAGTGGGAAATCTCGTCACAGAAGGCGGCGACCGTGTCCGCGGAACGGGACCACACCACGACGTTTTCAATCGGGAGGACGGCCAGCATGGCTTCCACGTGGGCAACGGCCAGGGCGCCTGCACCGACCAGTCCCAGGGTGGTGCTGCCGGGCCTCGCGAGGAGCTTCGTTGCCACGGCACTGGCAGCGGCAGTGCGGACCCGGGTGGGGACTTTGCCGTCCAGGATGGCCAGGGTTTCGCCGGTTAGCTGGGAGACAAGCATGATCGTGGACCGCTGCGTGGGCAGGCCGGACTCCCGGTTTTCCGGGATGTCCGCCAGTAGTTTGACGGACGCGAGCTCCTCCGCGCTGGACAGCGCTGCCATCGGCAGGAATCTCGCGTCCGAGGACGGCAGGAAGAGCGAGTCCGGCGCCGGCTGAAAGGCGGTGCCCCGGCTGAGGCCGGCAAAGACGCGTTCGACGGCGGCAATGGTCCCCGGCATATCGGCCAGGGTCTGGAGCTCGGAGGCTTTAAGAATCAAGGTCATGGGTGGCTTTCTGGGTTGGGAGGGCGCGCTTGCCGGGTAGCTCAGGCGGCTCGGGCAGGAGGAAGGTGGCAGGGGACAGCGTCACGTTTGTCCGTACCGACCGATCAGAGGTCATTCCGTACAAGGACTCCCTGCGCCACCACTGCCCTTATTTCTTCCAGGGCCGAGGCACTGTTCAAGGGATCAGAATCCACGATGATCGCGTCTGCAAAGGAACCGCGTACCAGGCGTCCTGCACTCTCACTCCAGCCGAGCAGGGCGGCGGCGTTGACTGTCGCGGCCCGTAGCGCGTCCAGTGGTGAAAGCCCGGCCTCAGCAAGCAGACGCGCTTCTGTGCCTATGGGGGTCACATCGGATCCGAAGGAGTCCGTCCCTGCCACCACCGTCACACCGGCTTCATGGGCAGCCCTCACGGCTGCTTTGATGATGGGCGTGAACTCCGTGCCGCGGGCGGCAAGAATCGGGTTGGAAGAACCAGCCATGCTCGTGATGGCGTCCAATGTGGGTGTGAAGTAAGTGCCACGGCGGGCCATCAGCGAGATGGTCTCCTCGCTGACGAAGACGCCGTGCTCGATGCTGCGCACACCGGCCCGGACGGCACCGTCTATCCCCTCTGCGCTGTAGGCGTGGCAAAGCACGCCTGCTTTGCCTGCGGCCTTAACCACTGCAGAGAGCTGTTCGTAGGTGTAGACCAGTTCGCGGGGGTCCTGTTCCGCCAGGCCTGCCCGGGGATTGGCCCGGGTCTTGATCACCTGTGCACCGCGTTTCAGGTTGACGCGGGTGATGTAGGCAAGGTCCGTCGGTGCGGTGACTCCCCCGACCAGGGATGCAAGCGGTGCAAGGTCCGGGTCTGCAAGAAGCGAGGCCCCAAGATCGGGTGAGATGAACAGCCCGGCGGGGCTCATCCGGGGTGAGGCGCCGGCGGCCCAGGCAGGCAGGGCAGCGAGGGCCACGTCCTGGTAGAAGCTGCTTGAACCACTTCTGACGCTGGTCGCTCCGCCCTGCAGGATGGCCCGCGCATCCGAAAGCGCGTTCGCATGGACATGCACGTCGATGAGGCCGGGAAGCACCCACCGCCCGGAGGCATCCACGATGCGGGCACGGCCTGCAAGGGCGGCTACCGCACGCCGTGTTTCGTCCCGGGTGCCGGCCGCGGTGACCTTGCCTCCTTCCAGCACAAGGACCCCGTCCTGCACTGCGTTGCCCGTTTTGGGGTCCACTATGGTGCCGCCCTCGATGATCATCGGCGGGGGCGAAGCGGGGCGGTCAGGATAGCCGGGGCCTGATGTGTTGCCCGCTGCCCTCGCCGCCGGGGCACTTCCGAGCTGGGCAGCCAGGCTTGCCACCGAGATTCCCGCCAGGGCGGCCGCTCCGGCCAGGATGCCGCGGCGGGGAACAGCAGTTGGTGGCAGGACAGCGGAGGTGTGATCGTGCAGGCACATTGTTCTCTCCAATGAGAAAGGCCCTGAGGCAGGGGCGCGGGTCCGGTGTCGATAGGTCAAAGTGGTGGTTCCACCGAGGGCGGAGCGGCTTCCACCGCAGTGTGCTGGAAGCCCTCGAGTAACTTCATTCTATCGCCTTTGGTATACCAAACCAAGAGTGACCGAATGAAGAGGCGAAGGTTGCGGTCGTTACCGGACAGCGATCGGCTGAGCGATTTCCGCGTGTAGATAGGTGGGCGGAAACAGCTCGTCAGGCTCCCGGAGCCGGGCGTCCCGTACCGAGTAGGCCGCCCGCATCGCGTCGAACAGCCGCTGCCCCTCAACCCGCAGCGCGACGAGATCTATGCCGGGAAGGGCGCCGCCAACCACGACCGGGCGCCCTGCCACGAAGGTGTCGGTCACCTGGCGCGCTGTCCCGTTGAGCACAAGCGTCCGCAGCGGGTCTTCGACGACGCCGTCGCCGAAGTCGGACAGGGAGACCACCGTGATGTCCGCCTGCATGCCGGCGGCAAGCCTCCCCAGGTCAGCGCGCCCAAGGGCCCGCGCGCCGCCGAGGGTGGCGGCGTCGAAATAGTCGGCCAGGGTCCCGGCGTCAGGCCTCCCCTCGTCCAGCCGGGTCAGGTGCATGCCCGCGTCCATGCCGCGCACAAGATCCGGCGGGAAGGAGTCAGTACCCAGGCAAATGTTGATGCCTGCCTCGCGAAAACGGTCGAATGACACAAGCTGCTTCTGGTAGCGGAACGATGTCAGCGGGCAATGGACAATGCTGACGCCGTGGCGGGCCAGCGTGTCAAGCGGGCCGCCCGGCGCTGACGCGGCAGGGTCCTTACCGTCGATCACCACACCATGCGGGATCAGAAGCCGCGTGCCGAACAGGCCGGTGGATTCGAGCAGTTCCAGGACGCCGCGTCCGGCGGATTGCTGCAGGAGCCCGTCCTCGAGCGGGGACTGGAGGCAGTGCAGCCGGACCAGCGAGTCCCGTTCCCTGGCGATCTGCGCCGTCCGCCGCATCAGGTCTTCGGACAGCGTCTCAATGCGGCACGGCAGCAGGGCCCCGGTGACGAGCGGGTCCGCGAGACCCGCGGCATAGTCCATGAAGCGCTCTGCGTCGCGCAGGCCTGCAAGCCCCCGGGCCTCGTCGAAGTGGACCTCGCGGTCGCCTGCTGCGGTGATGACATGGACCCCGGAACGGTAGGCCGGCCCCAGGTAGCCGCGCAGTCCGATCCGGCGGCTTGTCTCCGCCATGTCCACAAGCTCATCGAGGCCTTCGGCCCAGGAACTGTGGATTTCCGAGGCGATCGGCATGTAGGTCGTAATGCCGTGCAGGGCGAGCTGCGCCAAGGCGAACTCGCGGACCGTGGCGCGCTCCGAGGGCGTGAACACGTCCCGGCGACGGTTGGCGAAGTAGTCCTCCGACCACAGGTGGCCGGCGGCGGCATCGGGCGAAGGCCACGAGTCCAGGATGAGGTGATCGATGTCGGCGAGGGCGTCGAGGTCTATCAGGCCAGGCATAACCAAACTCTGGCCATAGTGGTGCTCCTCATCGACCGGGCCCACATAGCCGCGCCCCACGAAAACGATGGAATCCCCCTCGAAGACAACTTCGCCGTCCTCGATGAGCGTGTGCCCTGTTCCGTCGAACCCCAGAACGTACCGGGCCGAGATTTTCTTGTACAACGTGCCTCCTTGGCGAACAGCGGATAAATGTGACTTGCCTCTCAATGAGTACGAGTATACAGTCACTTGGTATACCAAGAACCAGGTTCCGCAATGCGGGATGTTTTAGTTCTGATTCCTGATCCCCCCTCGAAAGGCCTGCGTCATGCGCAATGAAGCGAAGACCACAGGCGGCTCCGTGTCCGCCCTTGTGGACGCGCCGCCGTCCCGTTCTTTCCGCGCCCGCCCCGCCCTGTGGCTGGTGATGATCGCACTCTCCACCGCCATCTGTGCCGCAGCCATCTTGATCGGCACTCACAAGTTCCAGCTCGGCCCGGCCGCAATCGTCCTGATGCCCATCCTGTGGACCGTGCTCATCGGCGGATTCCTCGGTGTCCAGAAATGGAAACCCATCGGCGGGCGTGCCCGTGCGGTGTCCACCCACCTGATGGACGTATCCATAGTTTTCTTCCTGGCAGGTCTGGGCACTCAGATAGGTCCGTCGCTGACGAAGTTCACCGGCCTCGGCCCTGCAATACTCCTGCAAGAGGTGGGGCACGTGCTCGGCACGGTGATCCTGGCCCTGCCGGTCGCGGTGGCCCTTGGCCTGGGCCGCACTGCGATCGGCGCCACCTGGTCGATCGACCGTGAGTCGTACCTTGCCTTCGCCATCCAGCGCTTTGGTGTCCGCTCCCCCGAGTACCGCGGCGTGTTCGCCGTGTGGGTGCTGGGCAGCGTCTTTGGCGCCGTGTTCATCTCCCTCCTGGCCGGTCTGCTCGGCGGAATGGACTTCTTTGATCCCCGGGCCCTCGCGTTGGGCCTGGGACTGGGGTCCGCCTCCATGATGCTCGGGGGCGTGGGCGCCCTGTCCATCCTGTATCCGGAGATGGCCGGGGAGATCATGGCCCTCGCCGCACTGTCCAACCTCGTCACCAACATCGTCGGGTTCTACGCAGGTGTCTTTATCGCGCTGCCGATGTGCCAGAAGCTTTACAAAATGTGGTCCCGCATTTTCGGGCGGGACGACCTTGGCCGCCGTGTCCCCCGCGGCGCCCTCATAGGCGCTGCGGCTGGAACCCAAGCGGGCAGCTCAGGCCAGGCACGCCCGGGCGCCGCAGCGCTCGAGTCCCGTGGGGCCTCGGGCATCGACACCGTGGACGTCAACAGCATCGAAGAGGATCCCGTTGTTGTCCGGACACCCAGGACGTGGCTGATCGCGTTCGCCGCGACCGGGGTGGCCGGCTTCCTGCTCAACGCCCTCGGTACAGGTTCACTGCTGCCACTGGATGCCGTCGGCATCCTCATCCTGCTGGCCCTCACCGCCGTCGCCCTTGTGCTCGCCAAGCTCGTCCCGGTGGTTCCGTCCAGCATCTGGGTCCTGGCTCTGGCAACCATCGCCTCCGCGACTTTCCTGCCCATGGGCCCCTTCGTTGCCTCCGCTACGCAGCACATCAGCGTCCTCTTCGCCGGCCTGCCCATGATTGCCCTGATCGGCATGTCGCTTGGCCGTGACGTCAAGGCCCTGCGCTCACTGAGCTGGAAGATCGTCATCGTCGCCCTGATGACGTTCACGGCGAGCTTCGTCGCCGCAGCAGCTATCGCGCAGGCTGCCTTTCACTTCTAGCTGGTACATGCTTCTTCCAGTACATACTGCGGTAGGGGAGGCACCGGTCCCGCGGGATCGGTGTCTCCCCAGCCGTCATTCATAGCCCAGCCGAAAGGAATGAACAATGCTCATTACCAACGTCCGCCCCTGGGGCGGGGACGCCGTCGACCTTGAAGTTCGCCAAGGACGGATCGCGGCCGTTCACCCCGCGGGGACCGCTGTCGTAGCTGCAGACGCCGCCGGCGCGGACGTCGACGGACGGGGCCGGATCGCCGTGCCCGCGTTCACGGACGTGCACGTCCACCTCGACTCGACCCGGATCGGGCTGCCGTTCCGGGAGCACACAGCCTCTCCCGGTGTGTGGAACATGATGCGCAACGACCGGGAAAACTGGCGCGACACCCCCATCCCCTACGGCGATGTAGTGCGGGGAACCCTGGAACGGATGATTGCGCGGGGCACCACCCGCGTCCGTTCCTACGCCCAGATCGACGTGGACTGCAAGCTTGAGCGCTTCGAGGCAGTCATGACCGCCAAACAGCACTTTGCCTACGCCGCCGATGTAGAAGTCATGGCCTTCCCGCAGGCAGGCCTGCTGCTCGAGGACGGCACTGTCCCGCTCCTTGAGGAGGCCCTCCGCGCGGGTGCGACAACCATCGGCGGCATTGATCCCTGCCAGCTGGACCGTGACCCGGTCCGCCATCTGGACATCGTCTTCGGTCTGGCGGAGAAGTACGGCGTCGACGTCGACATTCATCTGCACGAGCCTGGCCACCTGGGGGTTTTCAGCGCGGAACTTATCTTCGAACGCACCCGCGCGCTGGGGATGGAGGGTCGCGTCTCGCTGTCCCACGCGTACGATCTCGCCAATGTCCACCCCGATGTGACCGCTCGGCTGGTGGAGCAGATGGCCGATCTCGACATTGCCTGGGCGACGGTCGCCCCGGCAAGCGGCGGGTCGCAATTCGACCTCGCCCGGATGACCGAGGCGGGGATCCGTGTCGGGTTGGGCGAGGACGGGCAGAGGGACTACTGGAGCCCCTACGGCAATTGCGACATGCTCCACCGCACGTGGCAGTTGGCCTTCACACACCGGCTGCGCAAGGACCGGCTGATCGAGCACTGCGCGGCGATCGCCACCATCGGAGGCGCGTCCATCATGGACCGGACCGTCCAGCGCCTCACCAGCCCCGACGACCGGCCGGGCCTGGCTCCCGGAGACCGGGCGGACATCGTCCTGGTTGATGGCGAGACCATCACGAGCACCGTCATGGACCGCGGCACCGACCGCACCGTCATCCACGATGGCAGACTCGTCGCCGACAGCCTGATGGTTCTTCCGAACCCGGCCGCATAAGGAAGCCCGGCGGCTCCCGTGCCTAGCGGTCTGCCGGCAGCTTCACAGGTTGGCCGCTTCTTGCTCCGCCAGCCTGATCATCCGAAGTTCGTCCTCCACCGCACGGGACGGCCAATAGTCCTTCGACAGCTCAGTTGCCCGGGTCAGATCCGCTGCCGGGAAGAGCTTGCCGAGCAGTCCGGCCGCCTGCAGCAGGGCGATCAGCACGATGGTCCTCGCGTCGGGTGCCTTGGCATCAGGCTTGGCGGCGGGCTCCGGGGAATCGGTCGCCACAGCATCAGTCGCCACATCGTCAGTCGCCACGGCATCACTGGTCCCGGAATGAGGCGCCGTAGTTTCGGGCGCCTCAAGATCGGACGGCGCACCGCTGAGTGCGGCCTGGATCTTTTCGAGGAGGGCCGCCTCCGGAGCGTGGTCCTTCTCCGGGTACCGCACAGCCCTGAACCGCCCCAGATGCTTTTCGCCGACATGTTCCACGATGCCCAGTGACGCCATCGCTTCGTAGACACGCTGCACTCCGGCGCGGCCCTCCAGCATGCCCACCCACCCCTTGGGGGTGTGGAGCCGGGATTTGCCACGGATGACTTCGAGCTCGCGCTGGAATTCTGTTTCCGGGGCCTCGCCGGTGGCCCTGACGCGCTTCCCCTGCAGCTCGATCGCACCGATCAGGTCCAGCTCGGCCAATATTGCCCCCGCCACAGTTGTCCTGAGTGCGAACACCGGCACTTCGGGCTTTCCGTTCACGTCGTTCGTTGCCAGAAGGAGGAAGGCCTGGGGAAGGTTCAGCTCCGTCGCCTTTGGGGTTTCAACGTCCATACGAACATGGTGGCCCTGTTGGGCGCCCACCACAATGGCGAATTAGCGGAGGCAGAAGCGGACGACGGCGGGACGTCCGGCCGCTAGATGCGCAGAGTTTCTTCAAGCGTTTCGGCCCGCTGCTGAAGAAATGTGCCAACAATGGCGGAGCTCTCGGCAATGGTCGATGAGGTTAATGCGTCGCTTGCAGGAATCGACGAGGTAACAGATGCCAGGAGTGCCTGGGCCGTCCCGTCAACAAATACTTTTGAGTAGAGCTCCTGGTAAGCGGAATCGTAAAGACCTTTGTAGACCGTCGAGGCCAGAAAGCGGCTCTTGAATGTGGTGCTGTTCGTTCCGGCGGCCGCGCCTTGTCCGCCCCCCATGGTCAACACTGTGTCGGGGCTGGCCGTGGCGTTGTTGATCAGAGCTTCGTTCAAGTCCCACGAGATGACAGTAATTTTTTTGGTTGTGAGGTCGTAGCTAAGGTAGTAATTCTGCCCAGCGCCCGTCATATCGTCGGCGTTGGCCAACAGATTCTGCGTTGCGGCGTACTTGGCAAATGAGTCCACGTCCACCCAGGTACTCAGCTCTGCATCGAATGTGGCATCATCGGCGTCGTCCAACCACTTCAGAAAGCTGACAATTGGCGTAGCGTCCTGGGAGTCAGTTTTGTTCAGTTGCTTGAATTGTTCCTCGTACGTCTCAAGGTCGTCGCCTTGGTAGGTAAAGCTGGATTCAGAATCTGCCTTGAACACCACGTTGTTTCCGTTATCCAGGTTCTCCGCGTACTCCTCATCCGGGTTTTCCAGCAACAGACGAGTCTGCGTTGGTGATCCGTTGACCGAGTACGTTGTGTAGGTGTAGCGCTGGGTAATCTGGTCAGTTGCTGCAGTTATAGACAACGCTAATGCCTCGTTGATAACGGGGGTGCTAGGGCGAAGAGCCAGTTCCGTCAGACCTTCATAGTCAGCATCATCGACATACTTGTCGAAGCGGATCAGCAGAGGTAAAGAGGCCGGATCATCGGCGGAAATAACGTTCGAATCATCTTGGGTGAATCCGGCGGGAGGTCCGCCATCTGCGACTTCTCCAGGACGTATGCCGCCGCCCGCACCCGCGGGCGGCCCGGACTCGGTTCCACCCAGAGTCCTCAGCGTGGAGTTTCCTTTCAGCCGTACTCCGACGTTTTCGATCAAGGTCCCGTCAATGGTGATGTCGGCGCTGATCCAGGACTTATCAGAATCGTTCTCATAATCAGCGATCATGGCGGCATAGTCGGCTTCGTCCCACTCGATGCTGATCTCGTGAGAGGTCGCTGTGTCGAATAGGTCCACTGTCCCGGCGAGCGATGTTTCTGTGCCCGACGTTCCGGTAACAGAGCTCTGCATCTGACCGGTCTGCGTTGAATCGGTGGTGGCTGGACCAGAGCATCCAGACAGCATCAGGGCAAGAACTCCAGCAGTTACCGTGACAGTAGTTGCTTTGGTTCGAATTTTCTTGAAAAACGATGACTGGGTCATGATGACGTCCTTTGGTTCAGGGGAAGTGCGAAGGGACTTGGCAGGCTTCTCTGCAGTGCACGATGCCATCGGCTGGCAGGAAGGCACCGGCTTTTCCTAGGCCCTGGCCAGTGGTCTGCGCCGGCGTTCCTGAGGCGGTCCCCAGTTTGCTGGCTGCGTCTGGGGGTGGATCTCAAATTGCACATTTACCAGCGTCTTGTCATTGACCAGATCCAATGACTCAACTATCACCGTGTGGACGGTGCCGCCAGAGATCTCTTCGAGCCTGGACTTCAGTGCTGACGGTTCTGCAATTGCCTGATCGAGAACTACGCTCTGATGACGGTATGCGGGGAGCACCCGTGGATTATCGGCCAGAAACATGACTACGAGGATTAAGGCCATCAGGGATACGGAGATCCATACCGGCTCAACACCCAGGCCACCAATCAGGCCAAGAGCCAAAGCCGAAAAGTAGTAGGCAACTTCATGCTGGGACAGTTCTGTAGAGCGAAGTCGAATGATGGAGAGGACCCCAAACAGTCCTAGGCCAAGCCCGACGCCAGCACTGGAACTTGAGAGGGCCGTCGCCACAGCGAGGACGCCTACGTTGATCCCGAGGTAGGAAACCACGAGGTCTCTGCGCCGGTGTCGGCGAAGATACAAGAAAAATGCCAGTACTGCGATGGCCAAAAGATCGGCGGCAATGAAAATTAGTGTATTAATGAGCGTCTCCAGGTTCAGCGTTCAGGGGGTATGTATCTAAACTTCCGCCTTACCCTGTGCTGATTCTGTGTGTACGGACAGCTTGGCTTATGAATGGATCCGAGTCGGGTTGGGCGAGGACGGGCAGAGGGACTGCCGGAGCCCCTACGGCAATTGCGACATGCTCCACCGCACGTGGCAGTTGGCCTTCACACACCGGCTTCGCAAGGGGAGGGCTGATCGATCACACACACCAGCGCCTCACCAGCCCCGACGACCGGCCGGGCCTGGCTCCCGGAGACCGGGCGGACATCGTCCTGGTCGATGGCGAGACCATCACGAGCACCGTCATGGACCGCACGGGACGGCCAATAGTCCTTCGACAGCTCATTTTGCCCGGGTCAGATCCGCTGCCGGGAAGACCTTGCCGAGCAGTCCGGCCGCCTGCAGCAGGGCGATCAGCACGATGGTCCTGGCCTCGGGTGCCTTGGCAGCAGGCACGTTGGAATCAGGCGCTGCCCTCCAGCATGCCCACCCACCCCTTGGGGGTGTGGGGCCGGGATTTGCCACAATGACGAATCAGCGGAGGCAGGAACGGACGACGGCGGGACGTCCCGCCGTCGTCAGCTGGAGTTGGGTACCGCTCCCCTACAGGGCCGACCAGCCGCCGTCGGAGGCGAGGATGGCGCCGTTGATGTTGGTGCCGTCGTCGCTGAGCAGGAACGTGATGGACGCGGCGAGCTGCGCGGCGGTGGCGGGCGTGGGGACGGTGGCCTGCATCAGCGGGCCGAGGCGTTCGGCCGCGAGCTGGGATCCCCAGTTGGCCACGATGCCGGTGATGGTGGGGCCTGGTGCCACGGCGTTGAAGCGCAGTCCCTTGGGCCCGTACATCACGGCGGAGTTTTTGGTCAGGCCGACGACGGCGTGCTTGGACGCGGTGTAGGCGGCGCCGGCGGCGGACCCGCGCAGGCCGGCCTCGGAGGCGACGTTGACCACGGAGCCGGTGCCGGCGTCGAGCATCAGGGGCACCACGGCGCGGGTGAGGCGCATGAGGGCGGTGACGTTGATCCGGAAGACGCAGTCCCAGAGCTCGTCGTCCACTTCATGGATGGGTGCGATGTTGTCCATGATGCCTGCGACGTTCGCCAGGGCATCGTCGCGTCCGCCGGCGGCAGCGACGACGGCGGCCACGGTCTCTTCGGTGGAGATCTCGCCCGCGATGGGGACCAGGTCCAGTCCGGCGTTCTCAAGAATCAGGTCGTCGAGCCGTTCCTTGCTGATGTCGGCGGCGATGACCCGGCCGCCTTCCTTCCGCGTGTTCGCCGAGCGCGGCTACGAGCGGACGTCCTTGACCTATCGTCCCACGGACCACGCTGGCGGGGATCGAACGACCAGCCGCCATCGGACGCTAGGATGGCGCGCCAATTCCAAGGCGCCCGTGCGGATCAGCAGGCATAAGCTGATATCAGCACGTCTCTTCCAGCGCCGGGAAGGTCATCATGGACACTGAATCCGCCGAAGTGATCGGCCATGATGTCACCACCATTGTCTGCTTGTGCGGGAACACTGTCAGCAAGGACGGGTTGATTCAGGCCAACTCAGACGGCGTCCCCGTCTACATCGGGGAGAACATCCCGGTCCCCGCGGAGCTGGCGGAATGGCCTGCGGATGAGGATCTCTATACTCTGTGTCCCTCCTGCGGCCGCGTGTACAGTGACTCGGTCATCGAAGAGACGGGGACCGCGCCTGTTGCTTTCCGGGTGGACGTCACGGCCGGCCCCATGGCCGAGGCCATCCGGGTGCACTGGGACCTCAGCTCCTGACGACGGTGGTGTCCCCGTCAGGCCCGTGGCCGCTGGTGTAGACCGCGCTTCGGAGTTTTGTGACTCTCTGCCGTCAGCGCTTCACCGCGGCGCTACTGTGGATCGCTGAATCCGTTGCCCGCCCGTCGCGCAGGCTGGCCTGGCATTCTGCCGCGCGTGCGGCGACGTCGCCATGAACGGCAAAAGTAATTGCCTCGACAACAGCGATTTGGCCTGTTGTGTCAGGAACACCCGGAAATTGCACCTGCGGCGCCTCAACTGGGGCCACCGGCGACTCTTGCGTGGACCGCATACGAAGAATCGCGATGGCGGAAATAAGGCACCAGGCAACGTTCGTGACCACTGAGGGCCACGCTTCGTGGACCGCACCGTTGATGATGAAGGCACATGCGCCGATGAGGTTGGCTACTTGGAAGTGCTTGCCGGCCTTCAACCAACCCATGGAGACAGACAGGTATGCCGACAGGATCAGAACTGCCCCTGACCAACCTGCAATTTCCCACAGCAGTTCCATGATGTCCTTTCAGAGGTGTTGCCCGGCTGCCGTAGCTGGGCGGAGCGTAAATGGCCGGCTATGCGTGTGTTTGGAAGGCCCGGATGCTCCCCCAGACCTGTGCTTTAACAGCAATTATGAGGACGATGCACCTTTAGGGCAATTGCATTCCACTGAAGACATGGTTTAGAACTACTTAACATGGACATCGATCCGCGCAGGCTGCGCGTGCTTCTCGCGATTGCCCGCACGGGCGGGGTGCTGGCTGCCGCCGACGAGCTGGGAATCAGCCCCTCGGCCGTCTCACAGCAGCTCACCAAATTGGAAGACGAAACCGGGCATGCCTTGGTGGTGCGCACGCCCAAAGGATCAGTTTTGACACCCGCCGGCCTGGCAGTAGCGGAAGCCGGCGAGGAGATTGAACGTGCTCTCAACGTTGCCCGCGCCCGGATCGACGGCGGGGCCACGGTGGCTGGCATTGTGCGCGTGGGCGGATTCACCAGTTTTGTCCGGACGGTGGTGATCCCGCGCCTGCCCGAGTGGCGCACACAGTACCCGCAATTGCAGATCCGGATCGTCGAGGATGACTTTCCGGACCTGATGCGGCTGCTCCGCCAGCGCCAGCTCGACGCCGTGGTGGTGGAGCTCGATTCGACCACCGCCGAGCAGCGTTCGCTCTCCGCCGGGATCATCGAGGAGCCCTTGCTGGACGAGCCGTGGAAGCTGGTGGTCCCCTCGGGCGCCCTGCTCACCACCGAGAACATCGACCTGGCCCGGCTGCCCCTTCCGTGGCTCGGCGTCGACCCAACAGCCGCGAACGCTGCGGTGCTCGGCCGGCTCCGTCAGTCAACGGGCGCTCAGATGGAGAGTGCGCACCAGTACCAGGAAACGCTGACCGCACTCGCACTCGTGGCCGCCGGCGAAGGAATTGCGATCGTGCCCACCCTGGCATTAAGTGGCGTCGCCCACGACGGAGTGGACGTCCTGGACGTCCCCGGACTCGGAACCCGTCGCATCGTTCTGCGACGGTTCGACCGGCGGCGATCAGCCAGCACGCCGGTGGACACCGTCGCACGCCTGCTGCGGGAATCGGCTGCGGCGTTCGACACACGGTCGGCATCTTGAACCACCGCGTGGCGGTGAGCGGACGACGGCGGGACCTCCCGCCGTCGGCGGCTTCCTCCAGGCCGCGGTTCGCGAAGAACAGTGCCACGCGACCCGTTTCCTCGTTCCATGTTGCACTGACGTCCACCAGGTCCGTGCCGCCGAAGCGGGCATTCTCGTACTTGTCCGAGTCAACGGACAGTCGCAGGATCTGGCCCTTGGCCAGCTCTGCCATGCGGGCGAACGGGTGGAAGATGGTCTGCTTCCAGGCCGGACCGTTCTCCTCGCTGAGGATCGGGGCAATGACGTTGACCAGCTGCCCCTGGTTGGCGATCTTGACGCGGTCGCCGTGGCGGAGCAGCGAGTTCAGCAGGGTGCCCACCACCACCGCGTCCGTCACGTTGTACTTGTCCTCGATGACCCGGGGTGCTCACGCCAGCCCGCCTTGGCGACGTTGTGCGGCTGGTCCTCGGTGTCCAGGCCGCGCTGGTGCCAGACGCTCCACTCGTCGAAGGACAGGTTGATGTGCTTTTTGTGTTTGCCCTTGGCACGCACGGCGTCAGCGGTGGCGATCACGGACTCGATGATGCCGGACCCGGGCGAGGCGCCCGGCCGGGAAGATTGGGTCCAAGTGGACCGGTTCATGGTGGCGTGAACAGCGATTGGGTCGTGTGGTGGAAAGAGCCGCCACACGACCCAAACGCTTAGTCACAAATGGTCACGGCACGGACCCGTGTGTCATTGGTTTAGCCCTTGATCGCCCCGCCTGTCAGCCCAGTGACCAGGAACTTTTGGGCGAGGAAGGCCAGAGCAATGATCGGGAGAGCCAGCAGAATACTGGCGGCGGCGATCAGCTGGTAGAGGGCGGTGTCTTC
The DNA here is from genome assembly GCF_014926485.1 of Pseudarthrobacter sp. AB1. NCBI lineage: Bacteria > Bacillati > Actinomycetota > Actinomycetes > Micrococcales > Micrococcaceae > Pseudarthrobacter > Pseudarthrobacter sp. AB1. Next base: position 27,904 of record NZ_PZKO01000042.1, on the reverse strand, counting down.
AGCAATCCCGAACGATGCGATGAACACCGACAGGGTGGTCGCATGCTGTTGTGTCAACACGACCGGAATCAGGTATTCCTGGATGGCCAGCAGGAACGTGAAGATGCCTGCGGTGACCAGCCCGGGGCCGGCGAGGGGCATGATGACCCGCCGGAATGCCCCGAAGCGGCTGCAGCCGTCGATCTGGGCCGCTTCTTCCAGTTCCCGTGGCAGCTCGGCGAAGAAGTTCCGCAACAGCCAGATCGTGAACGGCTGGTTCACCGCGACCAGGGCGATGATCAGCATCAGCTGGGTGTCGTAGATGTTGAGGGCCTGTGCGATGGAGTAGAAGGGCAGGACAACGACGAAGCGCGGCAGTGAGCGGAAGACGAGGGCGAGAACGAGGAGCCATAGTGAGATCCGGGAGTCAAAACGGGACAGCGCATAAGCCGCAGGTGCCCCCACGATCAGGGAAATGATGACTGTGACCACGCCGACCACGATGGTGTTCATACCGAATGAGGCGAATTCGGTGGCGTACCAGAGCTGTTCGTAGGCCGTGATCTGGGGGGTAAAGCTCCAGACGGGGGGCGAGATGAACGCGTCCGTGTAGGGCTTGATGGAAGTCAGGAAAGCCCAAACGAACGGGAAGACTGCCACAAACGCCGCCACCGACAGCCCTGTGTACGCCAGTGCGGTCCGCCACCGGGGGCGGCGTCCTATGGTGGTGTTGCTCAGGGCCCCGCGGGTCCGACGTGGCGGACGGTCGTTGACCGACCTGTCCGGGACAGGTACCGGCGGCGAAGCCGGGGTGAGCATGCTGACGTTATTGGGTGCACTCACGCTGTTTTCATCTCCCGCCATGTTTGGCGTATGAAGGGTACGAGGAAGGTCAGAATGATGATGATCGTGATGACGTTAATCGCGCTGGCGAGTCCAAGTTGTTGGGTTTCGCCTAGGGCGACGTTGTAAACATAGGTCATGAGGGACTCGGTGCCGACCGTTGAGGCGGCCGGGGTAATCATCCGGATGCTGTCGAAGACCCGGAAACCGTCCATGATTGAGATCAGGGCGATGAAGCCGATAAATCCCCGGATGGAGGGCATCACGATGCGCCATTGGGTCTGCCACCAACTGGCCCCGTCGAGGGCGGCCGCCTCGATCCGTTCGCGGGGGACGGACTGCAGGGCCGCCACCAGGACGAGGATGCCGAACGCCGACTCGTGCCAGATGCTGTGGGAAATGAGTAGGAACTTTGCCGCCGTCGGATCGGTGAACCAGTCCGGTGCGATACCCAGGGGTGCCAGCAGGACATTGACGAGGCCGCCGAATGTGCTGTTGAACAACCAGGAGAAAACGAGTGCACCGATTACTGTCGGCACGACATAGGGCACCAGAAGCAGCCCAAGGAAGAAGGCCCGGGCCTTGGCGCGGACGGCGTTGAGCATGAGGCCAACAACGTACCCGCCAACGATCTTTCCTGCCGTCATCGCGGCGGTGTAAGCGGTTGTGAACCCGGCGGCGGCCCAGAAACGCTGGTCACCCAACGTGGCCGCATAGTTGGCGAACCCGACGAACAGACCAGGGTCGCCATAGCTGACCTTCCTGAAGCTGTCGAAGGCCGTGATGAATAAGGGCCCGGCCATAAGCAAAGTCATGACCAAAATACTGGGGCCGACGAAGATGAAGAATTCGCGTCGTCTCAGTGGACCCACCTCCTAAATCTGTTGTGGCGGATACGCCGCGGAAAAGCTACTTGAGGTACCCGGCGGACTTCAGCGCGGAGTTCGCCGCTGCGTCTGCCTTTCCGAGTGCTTCCATCGGGTCCCCGGCGCCGTTGACTGCCTCGACAATGAAGGACCGGGTGCTCTGCTGGATGGTGGGCATGAACGGCTTCAGCGGCAGCGTGTCCGCGCCCGCTTCAAGGGTATCCAGTGCTGCCTGCCAGTAGGGTGCTTTGGCCTGCAGCGTGGGGTCGTTGAGCTTGCTGGTCCGGGAAATGACGGCGAAGGGGGCGCCGTTGGTCATGGCTGAGTCTCCGACCGAGGTGGCCAGGACTCCGGCGAGTGTGTCGAATCCGACCTTGGAGTTCTTTGCGATGGCGAAACCGTCCTGGGTCCACTGGGCGGCCGGCTTCCCGCCTGCCTTTGCCGCCGGCGCAGGCGCGAAGGCGAAATCGTTGGAGAACTTGGACAGGGCCGGGTCGATCAGGGTGGCACCGCGGCCAGCATAAATGATACCCATAGCTGCCTGCCCGTTCTGCAGGGCGGCGACGGCCTTGGCGTTGTTCAGGGTCAGGGCGTCGCTGGACATGTAGGACTTGAGCTTGCGCAGGTCGTTGATCGCGGCTGCACCTTCAGGGGAGGCAAGTGTGGGCCGTCCCTCGTTGTTGACCCAGGAGCCACCTTGGCTGGTCAGTGCGTTGTTGAACGCAGTGGAGATATCGCTGTCCGCGTTGAAGGAAGCGACGAACGGTGTCTCAGACTTTTCCGCTGCCCTGATCTTGTCGGCCGCTGCAAACAGTTCGTCATAGGTCGTGGGGGCCTGGATACCCAGGCCGTCGAGGATATCCTTGCGGTACATCAGAATGTGGACATTCTGCTGGTTAGGCAGGGCGTAGAGGTGGCCGTCGTATTTCATCTTCTCCAGCAGTGCCGGATCAATATCGTTGACACCGGAGGCTTCACCATTCTTGGCCACCCACTCGTCCAGAGGCGCCAGCCATCCTTTGGAGGCGTACTCGACCAGGGTGGTGTTATAGACCTCCACAATGTCATAGGACGCGCCGTCGGCCGGCTGGGAAAGCGAAAGTGGCGCCTTTTCGAGTTGGGCCGAGAAATCCACCGGTGAGTGGTTTACCTTGAGATTCTTGACTCCGTTACAGGCGCTCGTCATGGCCCTGGTAAACGGGTCCATGCCAGGGGCACCGTAAGCCAACACATTGACGGTGGCAGAGGCCGCGGGTTCCGGAGCAAGACAGGTCCCCTGGGCGCCGGATGCACCGGGAATCTGACTGCCGGCGCCACAGGCAGCCAGGGACGCCACCGTAAGGGCGGCTACAGCCAGCAACAGGGGAGATCGACCGATTCTTTTGGGAAAGTTCAAAACGTCACCTTATTGATAGGTGCCCCTATGGGCATGAATACGTATGTAATAGACTGTGGCATAGCTAACATGCTTGTCAATAGGCTTGCCGTGAGATGTTTACATCGAAGCATCCGCCCGAACCCGGAAAGTGAGGCAACAATGGTTGCCACCAGTCGTGACGTCGCCCGCTTGGCGGGAGTATCCCAGCCGACGGTTTCGCGTGCCCTGCGCGGGGATCCCCGGGTCACCTTGGAGACGCGCCGCCGCATTGCGGACGCGGCGGCGGCCCTAAGCTACGTTCCCAGCCAGATGGGCCGCTCACTCTCAACGCAAGCCACACAGCGGGTGGCCATGGTCGCCGATCTGGCCAACCCCCTCTACCCCCTGATACTTCCGGCGATCCACGACGCCCTGGCCTCCCGCGGCTACCGGATGGTTCTGATGGCCGAACGCGAGGATGACGATGCTGCCTACTCGCCACTCCTGGACCGCTCCGTGGACGGGGTGCTGCTCACGACCACGCGGCGGGAGTCCACGATGCCGTTTGAACTCCAGCAGCGAGGCATCCCCATGGTCATGCTGAACCGCATTGGCGGCATCGTGGCAGCCGACAGCGTGGTAGCGGACAACCTGGCAGCGGGTCGGGTAGCAGCCCAGATGCTTGTGTCTGCAGGCCACACCGAGATCGGGCTGATAGCGGGACCGGCCGCAGCCTCCACCAGTACCGACCGCGAGACCGGAATCCGGGAGGCGCTCGCTGACTCCGATATCCCCTTGCGTTCCTCGCGGATCGCACGCGGTTGGTTCGGACATGATTCCGGGGTTTCGGGGATGCGCAAGCTTATGGCACTCGAGCGCCCACCCCGCGCCGTCATCTGCATCAGCGACTCGGTCGCCATCGGCGCGCTGAACGCGGCCCGGGAACTTGGCCTCCGGGTACCCGAGGACATTGCCCTGGTCGGGATCGATGATATCCCCACCTCCGGCTGGCCGATCTGCAACCTCAGCACCGTCGCCATCCCCTTGGCCGACATGGCCCGGGATGCCGCGAATCTTCTGGTGGACAGGCTGACGGGGGCTCTGGCCGAGGACCCGGTTCGCCGCGTCCACCCGGTGACCGCCGTGCCCCGCGGCACTCACACCGTCTCCTAGTCGACGCACGTCCCAATCCGCGAGCGAAACCTTGACATGCATGCGATACATACGTATACATGACCCATGGACGTTAACGTGAAGCAGAAAACAGCAACCCAGGTCGTCGATGAAAATGAGCTGAGGCGCCGGACCATCCGCCGCAGTGACTATGTCAGCTGCAACCAGGCCTTCATCGACTGCCGCACCCCCGGGAGCGACACCAAGGAGAACTACTCGATCATTGGGCCGGGGGTGACCCAGAGCGCACAACAGGTCGTGAACCTTCGGGAACCGCACGGCTTCAATATCGGGGCCGCCGCCATGCCGGATGGCGTGGTGAACAACCTCCATCTCCACTTCACTGCCGAAGTGTTCCTGAACTGGAGCGGAACCTGGCAGATGCGCTGGGGCGCGGACGGCAGCGACGGCGAATTCATCTGCGAAGAGGGCGATATCGTCAGCGTTCCCACCTGGATCTTCCGTGGATTCACCAATGTGGGAGGTTCGCACGGTTGGCTGTTCACTGCCTTGGGCTTCGACAACACCGGAGGCATCATCTGGGGACCCTCGGTGCTGAAGGAGGCCGAAAAGCATGGCCTCTTCCTGACCCTGGACAACGACCTTATCGATACGGTGGCCGGCGACACGATCCCGGAAAACGTGGAGGTCGTCCCGCCCCTGCCCCAGGCCGAGATCGACAGGCTGCGCACCTGGACCGCCGAGCAGATGCAGCAACGTGTGGTCCGCCAGCGCGATCTGAAGTGGAGCAGCCAACCGTTCCTGTGTAATGAACTGCCCGGCGGCGGGGCTGAGCTGGCCACGGTCATCGGTTACGGAATGACAGAGGACCGGGACCAGGTACCGCCGATACACTACCCGCACAACTTCAACCTCGCGTGGCTGCGTGCGGTCAAGGACGAGGGCATGCTCCAGCACCGCCACGACCACAGCCAGGTGTTGATGGGCTACCGCGGCACATGGCTGGTGACCCTGAACGACGGCGACCATAAGGTGGCGACCGTCCTCCGTCCCTACGACACGATATCCGTGCCGGCGGGAGCCTGGCGGACCTTCACCGCAATGGATGACGAGGCCCAGATGCTGGTCGTGAACAGCGGCGACGGGCGCGTCCGTCTCGAATGGCCGTCCGAAACTATCCGGCACGCCGAAGACAAAGGCCACGCCGCCGACGCCGCCGGCTACGTCGCCGCGTGGAACGTCGTCCGATACTCCACAATCGACGACTGAGCGGGCAGATCATGGGGCTTCGCCCAGCGACACAACGGATCCGTACCTGGATCAGGGTGCCGGGCATGCTGTGTACCGCCGAAATCTTTACCGCTATGGATCCCTACCTCTGCCTCGGCGGCGCGACAGTGGACACACGGATCGAGGGCACCACCTTGGACGAAGGGGCGGAGCATCTCCTCGAGCTTGCCCGGAGGCAGGAGGGGCCGGTGGGAATCATCGGACTCTCACTCGGTGCAATCGTTGCGATGGCCGCGGCAGTGAAAGACCCGTCAATCTTCCACGCCGCAGTGCTGATCTCGACCAACCCCCGGGGACCCAGGCCCGAACAGATGCAGGCCTGGGAAGAATTGGTCCGACGCAACACGGCTGGTGCCTTCCCCGAAATCGCCAGTGACCTCGCGCCTGCCCTGTTCGCGCCGGCACGCATCACCGCCGCCCTACTCAGGACTGGAACAGCCATGGCCGAACACCTCGGACCGCGAGTCTTCGCCGACCAGCTGGGCATCCAGCGAAGCCGCCGGGACCTTCGTCCCGACTTGCAGCGGGTCACTGCACGGACTCTGGTCCTCGCCGGATCCGAAGATCAGCTCTGCACCCCGGAGATGCACCACGACATTGCCACTGCCATGCCACACGCCGAACTCCACACCATGTCCGGCGCCGGCCATCTCATGCCACTTGAGGGTCCGGAAGCAACGGCCAACACCATCAACCACTGGAACCGAAGGAAAACTTCATGACAACCACCCCCCCGGGGCTGCGGGCCTACGGGTTCGACGGCCCCGTCGACTACATCGAACGCATCACCTACGACATCTGGAACCTGCCCCACCGCGATCTCGAACTCATCCGCAAGTACTACGCGCCCAGCACGGCAATCCACCTCGACGCCGGCGACCTGGTGGGCGACGAGATCGTCATCGCCAACACCCACGCGCGGCTGCGCACCTACCCGGACTTCCACGGCGTCATCGATGACACGATCTGGACCGGTTCCGAAGAGGAAGGTTACCGGACCTCCATGCGCTGGACCTGGACCGGGACCGACACCGGCGGCACCGTCTACGGCCCCGCCACCGGCCGGCCGGTGACATTCACGGCGATAGCCAACTGTATTGTGCACGGCGAAGTCATCGTCGAGGAATGGCTGGGCGCCAACCCGCTCGCTCAGGCACGCCAGCTGGGATACTCCCATGAGGACGCCGTGCAGGCTACTGAGTATCCCTCTGCAACCCGGGTGGCCCGTCCGTCCTTTGACTTCACCCGGACGGCGGAGGGAGACCTGGTCCGGAAGGCATTCACCAATGCTTTGGAAGGCCGGTTTGAATCCGGGCTCTATGCCGCCGATTGCGCCACCGCGTTCGCCCCGGACGTCCAGCGTGACGGAGCCGGCGCAGTGGTGGAGTGGGCTACCGGTCTGCGGGCCGTCCTCGGACTTCTGACCGTGACGGTGGATGACCAGTACTCGCTGCCCGCGTCGGACAAGCTGCCGGTGCGCGTTGCCACCCAGTGGCGGATCGCCGGTACTGGGCCCAAGGGCCCTGTCGAGTTCAGCCTCATCAGCCACCACCATCTCGTTGAAGGCCGCGTTACGGCGCAGTGGCTGGCCTACGACGAACTCGCCCTCGCCCACCAAGGCATCGCCTTGCCCCAGCCAGCCACCGCCGCCTGACCACCAACCTTCCCGGAGAACACTATGTCGCAGATACTTAAATCAGCCCTCCCGACCGGCCATACCGGCAGCAGCAAGCCGGAAGTCCGGGCCACCGTCGAGGCAATCATTGACGATATCCGTACCCACGGGGACGTCGCCGTCCGCGAATACTCAGAGAAATTCGATGGTTGGAGCCCCGAATCTTTCCGGCTCACCCTCGAGCAGATCGAGGAGATCATTGCCACCCTGCCCCGGCAGGTGATCGATGACATCACGTTCGTCCAGGACCAGGTCCGCCGCTTCGCCCAGGCCCAGCGTGATTCCATGACGGACATTGAAATCGAGACGCTGCCCGGTGTCCGGCTGGGTCACCGGCACCTGCCCGTCGCTTCCGCCGGGGCCTACATCCCCGGCGGCCGCTACCCCCTGACCGCTTCCGCGCACATGACCATCATCACGGCCAAAGTCGCGGGCGTGCCCCGGGTGGCCGCCTGCACCCCGCCCATCCGCGGTAAGATCCCCGCAGCGACCATCGCGGCCGCACACATGGCGGGCGCGGATGAGATCTATCTGCTCGGCGGCGTTCAGGCCGTGACGGCCCTCGCCGTTGGTACCGAGGAAATTCCCAAAGTGAATCTCATTGCCGGCCCGGGCAATGCCTTTGTGGCCGAGGCCAAGCGTCAGTTGTTCGGCGAGGTCGGCATCGACCTTTTCGCCGGTCCGACCGAGATCCTGGTCATTGCTGATGAGTACGCGGACCCGTTCATTGTCGCCGTGGACCTGCTCAGCCAGGCGGAGCACGGGCCCGATTCCCCGGCTGTGCTCATCACCACCAGCGCCGCACTGGGCGCCCGGGTGCTGGAACATATTGAGCAGATCCTGCCGGGCATGCCCACCAACGACTACGCCGGGCCGGCCTGGCGGGACCACGGCCAGATCCATGTAGTCGATACCCTTGACCAGGCCTATGCCTTGGCGGATACTTTCGCCTCCGAGCATGTCGAGGTCCTGACCCAGGAGCCCCGCGAGGCCTTAGATAAGATGCATGAGTACGGCGCGCTGTTCCTCGGCGAGGGCACCTGCGTCTCCTACGGCGATAAAGTTATCGGCACCAACCATGTCCTTCCCACCAAGGGCTCAGCCCGCTACACCGGCGGCCTTTGGGTGGGCAAATACCTGAAGACCGTCACCCACCAGGAAGTTACCGACACCGCATCCTCGGCGCTCCTGGGCGAGATCTGCGGCCGCGCCAGCAGGGTCGAATCCTTCGAAGGCCACGCCCGGTCCGGTGACGTCCGGGCCACTAAGTATGCCGGCGCCGACCTGCCCTGGGCCACCATGCCAGTGACCGTGGACCAGCCGTGACAGGGCCATTGACAGGCCGCACCGCCCTGGTTACCGGCGCCGGCAACGGGTTGGGCCAAGCCATGACCCAGCATCTGGTGGATGCTGGCGCCCGTGTGATCATGGTCGGCCGGAACCTGGATAAACTCGTCCAGGCCCGCCAAGAACTTGGACTGACCGGGGACCAGTGCAAGCTGGCAAGCTGCGACGTCTCGGATTCGGCCTCGGTCGATCAGCTGGCGCTGACCCTCAAGGACGAATCCGTTTCCATTCTGGTAAACAACGCCGGGATTCCCGGGCCGGTGTCCGACTTGGTCGACATCGATCCGGACGACTGGGACAACGTCTTCGCCACCAACGTGCGTGGCGTCTACCTGATCTGCCGGGCCTTTCTTCCTGCCATGATGAAATCCCGCAGCGGCGACATCATTAATATCGCATCAGTGAGCGGGAAACGGCCCCTGGTTGGGCGGACTCCCTACTGTGCATCAAAGATGGCTGTGATCGGACTGACCACGACTCTGGCTGCCGAGGCCGGCCCGTATGACATCCGCGTCAACAGCCTCTCGCCCGGCCCGGTCCGGGGACCACGGATGGAACGCAACTTCCGGCTGGAAGCTGAACGCTCAGGAACCTCCTACAATCAGGCCGAGGCAGATTTAGTCTCCCGGGCGGCCCTGGGCCGAATGGTCGAGGAAGAGGAAGTTGGCCAGGCTTTGGTCGGAATTCTGCAGATGCGGGGACTGACCGCAGCAGACATCGACCTGTCTGCCGGGATGGTGGCCCGATGAGCTCCCCGCTGTCTCCGGAGCCGCTCAAATCACGACTCGCCGCCGGCGACCGATTGCGAGGTCTGCTCGTACGGGTGCCGGCACCGATGCTGATAGATATGGCCGGGACCAACGGCTACGACTTCATCTTCCTCGACACCGAACACGGGATCGCCGATCAGAAGGACATCGCAGATCACATCACCGCCGCCCGGGCCGCGGGGTTGCCCACGCTGATCCGCATCGGTGAAGGGGAGGCCGCCCTTGCGCTGCGGGTTCTCGACGCCGGCGCCGAAGGCATTATTGTTCCGCACGTCCGCACAGCCGAAGAAGCTTCAGCCGCGGTCCGCATGTCCCATTACCCGCCTCTCGGGGACCGCGGCTTCGCCACCTACACGGCTGCGGGCCAATGGGGCAAAACCTCCCCGGCAGACCACGCCGCTCAGACCGCAGCCCGGACCCTAGTGATTGCAATGATTGAGGACGCCGAAGGCGTTTCCAACGCCGGCGCCATCGCACAGACCCCCGGTGTAGACGTCATCTTCGTCGGGCCTTCGGATCTGGCCGCGGCTTTGGAATATGACGCATCCCGGGCGGACGACGCCCGGCTGCAGGTCTGGGCTGCTGCGTCAGGGCGCCCGGTCATGGCAATCGTCTCCACCGCTTCCCAGGCCCGCAAGGCCTGGGAACAAGGAGCCGCGATGGTGGTCCTGAACGCGCAATCAGCCATCGACGACTGCCTGGCTGACTGGGCGGCCACGTCCTGAAGACATCAAAAGGAGAGGCTCCGGTTGGCACAACCGGAGCCTCTCCTTTCGTCATGTAGTGACGGCGTCAGTCCGTCACCGACCTCCGGGTCGCCGCATCGGCAAAGTCGCCAAGATAGTCGACGGTGAAGTGCATCAGCTTCTCCACAGAACCCACCGTGAAATACTCGTCAGCGGCATGGGCCCGATCGCCATGGCCGAGTCCTGCCACACTGAACGGGATCTGCTTGCCCAAAGCGGTGAAGAGCGAGGCCGGGCAGCAGTTGTTCGCGATCGGCCACACCGCCGTCTCCACCTCGTATCGGGCGGCCGTGACGATCCCCGCATCCAGCAGGACATCATGGTCATCGGGCATCGACGGCGCACCGGCATAACCGCGCGGAATGTCAATGTCCACGTGGCCGAAGCCTCGCCGGTCCAGATGCCCGCGCAGGGCCTGGACAAACTCCTCTGGAGTCAACCCGGGCGGAAACCGGAAATCAACTCTAGCGCTGGCTTCCCCGGGGAGCGAGGTATAGAACGTCGGACCCTGGTAGCCCCCGGTAATACCCTGGATGTTCATATTGACACCGGTCATGTAATTTTCCACATGGTCCGCAATGTCTTTACCGGCCAGCGCCCGTTCAACGTGCAGGTTGCCCAGCATATTTGCCGACCATGCTGGATTCTCACGGAAACCGGCCGATACCTTGGCGATATCGTCGGCGAACTGCAGCGAGGCCGCCTCCGCGACAGCTCCTACCCCATCGATGGTGACCCGTTGCTCATCGTCGTACATCGTGCCCAGGGCCCGCACCAGCTGCATCATGGGCGCGTCGATCCACGCCGAATTCCCAGCCCAGATATGCCGTCCATCGGCAGGACCGCCCCATGCACCGCCACGGCAAGTAATCTGTGCAAACACACACCCCTTAAACCCACGGCGGACCGTCATGACGCCCGAGGAATTCTGCTGCATGCAGGGCAGCCAGATGCCGTCGGCACTCAGCAGCAGCTCCCGGTGTTCCTCCACAAATCCCGGCAAGCTCGGGCTGCCGATCTCCTCTTCTCCTTCGATCACGAAGATCAGGTTGACCGGCAACTCCACACCGGCCTGCTGCATGGCCTCGACCGCGAGAATCGCGGCGATCACAGGTCCCTTGTGATTATTGGCACCCCTGCCGGCCACCACCGGGCCAAGGTGGGGCAACAGTCCGAGATCGCGGGCATCAATAACCTCAGCTGCCAGCGGGTCCACCGTCCACTCATGCGCCATTGTCGGCGTCACATCGTACAGTCCATACACAATCAAGGTGGGAGCCGACGGCATAGATGACCGGGCCGTCCCCAAAACGACCGGATAGCCTGCCGTGGGAACGATCGCGGCATCAGGGCACACACGGCCCAACAGTGCGGAAAAATACTCCGCAGCAGCTCCGATCCCCTCACCGGTGTCGCTGAATGAAGGCATGCGCAACGCGCGGCGCACCTCCTCCAACGCCGCATCGCCTCCGGCGTCGATGATCTGATGGGCCGGAGTGAACTCCGCACGTGGACCTCTGATTTTTGCATTCATCCAGTAATTATCAGCTATGCATACGTATACCTCAATCCCTTGCCATGTGCGGTCCCGACACAGCTGAGTTAAATAGTTCCGCGTACGGCGTCCGGCCGGAGACGGAAGAAGTCAGAACGACCTGCTCCGGAAACGCCGGGTAGCGGAAGTGCGAGCCACCTGGATCACCGGTATTGCTCCGGGGAGCCATGCACCCAACACGGCCAGCGCACTAATTCAGGTCTTTATCCGCCGTTTCCCGCCTGTGGTGGTTCCCCAAGTCAGCCCTCCAGGACCTGCCTGATCCCGAACTCGCCCACGGCGAACATCCGCGGGTTGTCGTCGGAGTTGCTCAGCATGGCGGTGGCTAATAGGAGAGCCCAGCCCCTGGCCCTCATCCAGGTGTCCCCTTGCACCGCAGGGCCAAAGGGGTCGATCAAGCGCTGGCGGGCGCCGGCGTCGAACACCAGCCACGCCACCGCAAGATCGACAGCCGGGTCCCCGGCCCCTACGTCGCCGAAATCGATAACACCCGACAGCGTGCCGTCGTCCGCCAGCAGAATGTTGCCCGGGTGAAGGTCCCCATGGAGCATCATCGCCGGACCCTCCCAGGCATTTGCGGCGCAGGCCTGCGCCCATACGGCGCCGCGTGCTGCCGCCTGAGGGTAGCGCTCGCGGTCCCGGAGCCGTTCCACCACCGCCGAGTCACGATCTGTCAGCGGCACACCGCGGAAAGGATTCACCGGGACGCCGGTTTCGGCGGGCATGTGGAGCGACAGGAGGAATTCGGCCAGGCCTTCAGCGGCCGGTCCGCGCTCAGCTGCGTCGACGTAGGCCGGCCGGCATGGACGGGTACAGGAACCGCCACCGGGGAGCAGCGGGCTATGCCGGGAAGGTAGCGCTGCTCTTGCAGTATCAGCGGCACTGCTTCCGCCCTGCGCGGCAGCCGGACGGCCAGGTGATGGCCGAGCCGGAAAGTCGTGTTGTCCCAGCCATTCGCAACCCGTGCTAGAGGAAGATCGCGGAGGTCGGGACGCTGCTGCCGGACAAGGCACTGGACGACCGTCTCGCTCACGTCCACCGTGGCTGGTGGCATTTCCGCCATTCGGAGATCCGCCTTCCCTGTCCCGCAACGCACGCTGGCCCTTTCTTGTCCGAATATAGTTCAGGTCGCCGAGAGCGTGCACACGCTGGACCATTCTGCGATTTCCGCACGGCCGATCAGTGCCGAACGGGCGCCTATTTGACCCAGTCAGCGTCGTCGTAGGGACGGCCGCGGAAGTGGGCGCGGAGGTACTCCCCCACCACGGCAGCCCCCAGATCATCGGTCTCGGGCGCCACCACCCGGCCGCCAACCCGGCGCGCCATCCGCTGGACGAACCGTTCCAGGCCCGGATCGGCGCCGAGCCGGAAGAACGTGACCTGCGTGCTGGCACGCCCTATGCGGTCCAGTTCGGCCACGGTAATCCGGATGGTCTCCGGGTCCGGCGGGTAGTCGAACCAGGTCTCACCGTCAGCCAGCAGGTGCGCGGTTGGTTCGCCGTCGGTCACCACCAGGAGGACCGGCTGCATGGACGGGTGCTTGCGGAAGAACCGGCCGGCCAGCAGTAGGCCGTGGTGCAGATTGGTTCCCTTGTTCTGGAAGGGCGGCAAGGCGGTGAGCTCGCCGATGTCCGTGGTCTGCGCGTAGCGGCCGAACGTGATCAGCTGCAGCCGGTCGCCGCGGAAGCGCGTTGAAATGAGGTGGTGCAGGGCGAGCGCGGTGCGTTTCATGGGCACCCAGCGTCCTTGGGCGGCCATCGAGAAGGACACGTCCACGAGCAGGACCACGGCGGCCTGGGTGCGCGCCTCAGTTTCCGCCACTTCGATGTCGTCCGCGGCGAGGCGCAGTCCGCTTCCCGGGTCGCCGCCGTCAGCAATGGTGCGGCGGATCGCGTTGGTGATGGTTCGCGTGACGTCCCACGGCTCGGCGTCGCCGAACTCCCACGGGCGGCTGGAGCCGGTCTGCTCCCCGGCGGCCCCGGCAACGCGCGTGTCCCGGCGCCCCTGCCGGCTGGAGAGTTGCTTCGCCGTATCCCGCAGCAGCGCCCGCCCGAGCCTCCGCATGGACTGCGGTGACAACCGGAGATCCCCGTCCGCCCCGCGTTGGAGGTACCCGCCGTCGTGCATTGCACGCTCAATCTCCGCCAGGGTGCGTGCCGTCACGGCGGCATCCTGCCCGAGCTGGCGGGCCAGGGCGTCGAGGTCCAAGTCGTCCAGGCTGGACCCGTTGTAGGACTGGGAGAGCTGCTCGGACAGCTCGTCCAGCTCAGCGAGGTCCTGCAGCATACCCGTGCCGTCGCCCAGGCCGAGCCCCTCCTCGCCCTCGAAGCGTTCGGAGCCGGTCCAGTCCTCGCCGGGGCGCAGGGCGCGCAGGTTGTCGTCGAGTTGGCCGAGCTGGGCCATGAGTTGCGGCGAGCCGAACGCCTGGGCGGAGAGGTTCATCAGCTCCTCCCGCTGCTCCTTGGACATGGATTGCAGCATCCGCTGGGCTGCGGCCGCGCGCTGGGCGAGGGCGTCGATCAGTTCGTCGACGGACTGTGGATTCTCGGGAAAGTAGTGGCCGTGTTTTGCCATGAAGTTCTGGAAGTCCGCGTCGGTGTCCTCGCCGCGCCGGTGTTTGTCGAGGAGCCCGTTGAGGTCCTGCAGCATTTCGTTGACGGCCGCACGGTCCTCGTCGGTGGCGTTCTCGAGTGCCTGCTTCATGCCGGCGAACCGCTGGTCAAGGACTTCGCGGCCCAGCAGGTCCTTGATCCGTTCGAACGCCTCGCTGGCTGTCGATGACTGCCAGTCGTAGGAGGCCAGTTCGTTGACCGCTGCCGCCGTGGACCGGGGCAGGTTCTGCAGCTGCATCTCCCGGAAGGACCGGTCGGTGTTGTCCATCATCGCGTCGCGGGCCAGCTGTTTGCGCTCCTCCAGCACCGCGGTGTCCAGCAGCTTCCGGACTTCGTTCAGGGTGCCGTCCAGCTTGTGCCGGCCCAGGAGGTCCTTGCGGCGCTGCTGGACGCGGCCGGCGAGGTCGTCCAGGCCTTCGCGGCTGCGGCCGCCGCGGCGCAGGTACTCCTGCAGAGCGTGCCGGGGTGAGTAGCCGGCCATGACGTCCTCGGCCACGGCGTCAAGCGCTTCCGCCAGGTCCACCGGCGGCGCGAGCGGATCCGGTCCGCCCCTGTACCGGCTGTACCTGGACCGGTTGTGAACGCTCATGGCCCTCCTGTCCTCAAGCTTTCGAACTACGCGAGGTAGCTTCTAGCCGTAAACCGTCGCCTCGTCGTCGGACTCCTTGGCGATCCGCCGTGCGAGGTAGAGGCCTTCCAAGGCCAGTTCGACGGCGGCGGCTCGCTGCCCGTCGTTCGTCGCCCCCAGGCGCTCACCTATTTCGTCGTAGAGGCGGGAGCCGTTGAGCGACGGGAGGTTGTCCAGGAACTCCCGCGCGGTGACCAGTTCCCCGGTGGTCACCGTGGTGTGGCCGTCGAGCGCGGCCACAAGCTGCCCCATGTCGATGCCATGAAAGTGCGCTTGCACGGCTTCCGCGGTGGCCATGCGCAGGAGATGGTCCAAAATCTCCTGTTCACGCCCTTCCTCACCGGACTCGAACTCAATCTTGCCGCCAAGGACCTCCACCGCCGCGTCCAGGTCGATGATCCGGGCCACGGCCTCGTCCTCGCCGCGCACACTGGCACGGCGAAGGGCTGCGGCGGCCACGGTTTCGGCGCCCGCGATGGCGAAGCGTGCGGACACCCCGGAGGTCTGGTTGATCGCCGGGGACTGCCGCAGCGCCCGCGTGTAACGGGCCAGGATCTCGAGGATGACGGGCGGGACGCCGGCCACCAGCTGCCCCTCCTGCTTGATGACGGCCACCTCGTCGTCAAGCTCCAGGGGGTAGTGGGTGCGGATCTCGGCGCCGAAGCGGTCCCGCAGCGGCGTGATGATCCGGCCGCGGTTCGTGTAATCCTCCGGGTTGGCGGACGCGACCACGAGGACGTCCAGCGGCAGCCGCAGCACGTAGCCGCGGATCTGGATGTCGCGTTCCTCCATCACGTTCAGCATCGAAACCTGGATGCGCTCGGCGAGGTCGGGCAGCTCGTTGATGGCGATGATTCCGCGGTTGGACCGCGGGACCAGGCCGTAGTGGATGGTTTCCGGGTCCCCGAGGCGTCGGCCCTCGGCCACGCGCATCGGGTCGATGTCGCCGATCAGGTCGGCGACGGAGGTGTCCGGCGTCGCGAGCTTTTCGACGTACCGTTCGGAGCGGTGGCGCCAGGCCACCCGCAGCCGGTCCCCTTCGGTGAGGACGCGGGCACGGGATTGCTCGGTGATGGGTTCGTACGGGTGTTCGTTGAGTTCCGATTCCTCGATCACCGGGGACCACTCGTCCAGGAGCCCGGCCAGGGTGCGCAGCAGCCGGGTCTTGCCCTGCCCCCGTTCGCCGAGCAGGACGATGTCGTGGCCGGCGAGCAGGGCCCGCTCGAGCTGGGGCAGGACGGTCCGGCTGAAACCGTACATCCCGGGCCAGGGATCGGTGCCGGCGGCGAGCGCGGCGAGCAGGTTGTCGCGGATTTCGCGGCGCAGGTCCTTGTGCACGTGGCCGGAGGCACGCAGTTCACCAACAGTGAAGATATCGGGGCGATCACTCACTCCTCTACGGTAGACCTCCACCGGGCGGGGATCGAGGGATTTGTCCAGATTCCCTGCTCACTTGCCTCGGGTGCGGAATACGCTTGATCCTGATGACTGCAGCCATGCCGCCGGAATCGCCGGCACCTCCTTCGGGTCCGTCTGGCACCCTGCTTCTTTGGTGCGCCACGGGGAGATCGCGGTCATGCGGCCCCTGAAAGTGCGCTCGGTACGGCTTAGGCAATAGTCTGGCCAGATGGGGACCAATGCCGTGAACACCGGCGAACAGATGGACAGGCAGTCGCGTATTCTCGAGGCGGCGCTGGATCTGCTGTCCCGCCACGGGATCTCGGGCGTGAGCATGCGGGCCGTGGCCCGCGAAGCCGGCGTCGCGCTGGGCCTGGTGAACTACTACTACGACGACAAGACGAGCCTGATACGGGCTGCCCTGCGACGGGTCGACGAGCACGACCTTCTGCTGGTGGCGCCCGACCCGTTGTCACCCCCGGAGGAACAGCTGCGCCAGGCCCTCCGGCGAGTGGCAGCCGCTGACTTGTTGACCACCCGCTATCTGTCCCTGCGCCTGCACCTTTGGGCCCTCGCTCAAGCGGACGAAGGCTATGCCCAGATCAACGCTGAGGCCTTCGACCGCTATCTCGACGGCCTCGCTGCGCTGGTTTCCAACGCCCAACCCGGCCTCTCCTGGGAGGCCTGCCGGGAGCGGGCGGCTGACATTGTGGTCATCCAAAACGGCATGTGGCTGACGACGCTTCTCGGCGTTGATGAGGCCGCCATCCAGAGAAGTATCGCCCGCACGGAACAAATCGCCTTCGCGCCGCGTCAGGAGTAAGCCCGCCAAGTAACATTGAACGACTGTTCAAAAAAGCATTGAACACTCGTTCAATGTCAGCTACTGTCCTTTCTATGACTTACGCCACACCCCTTCGGGACGTCCCCCACACCAAAAAAACTGAAACAGCATCCACCCTGTTCATCAACGGCGCTTGGGAGGCAGCTGCCTCCGGCGCTGTCCGCGAAATCCGAAACCCCGCCGACGGCGAACTGGTGGCCACGGTCTCGGAGGCCGGCCGGGAGGACGCGGAACGCGCCATTGCCGCAGCCCGTGCAGCCTTCGACTCCGGAACCTGGTCGAACATCCCGGCCCCCGAGCGCGGCACCTTCCTCCTGAAAGTCGCCGCCGGACTGCGCGAACGCCGGGAAAAGTTCGCCCGCGCCGAGTCGCTGGACACCGGCAAGCGCATGGTCGAAAGCCGCATCGATATGGACGACATTGCCGCCTGCTTCGAGTACTTCGGCAGGCTCGCCGGGCAGCAGGCGGGCCGCATGGTCGACGCCGGGAACCCCGCCGTCGTCAGCAAAATCGTCTACGAACCCGTAGGCGTCTGCGGCCTGATCACGCCGTGGAACTACCCCCTGCTCCAGGCGGCGTGGAAGATCGCGCCCGCACTGGCCGCCGGCTGCACGTTCGTCCTCAAGCCCTCCGAGCTGACACCGTCCACAGCCATCCTGGCCATGCAACTGCTGCAGGACCTCGGCCTGCCGGACGGCGTCGCCAACCTCGTGACCGGCGCCGGCGCGGAGGCGGGCGCACCGCTCTCGGAACACCCCGCCGTCGACCTCGTGTCCTTCACGGGCGGGCTGGAAACCGGCAAGCGCATCGCGGCGGCCGCCGCCGGCACCGTCAAGAAGGTGGCCCTCGAGCTTGGCGGCAAGAACCCCAACGTGGTGTTCGCGGACGCGGACTTCGACGCCGCCGTCGACAATGCACTGAACGGCGCGTTCGTCCACTCGGGGCAGGTCTGCTCCGCCGGGGCGCGGCTGGTTGTGGAGGAATCGATTGCCGAACGCTTCGTGGACGAGCTGGTCCGGCGTGCCCGGGACGTCCGGCTCGGCGGCCCCTTTGATGACGCGGCAGAAACCGGGCCGCTGATTTCGGCGGCCCACCGTGACAAAGTCCACGCCTACGTCCAGCGCGGCATCCAGGAGGGTGCTCGGCTGCGGACCGGCGGCGCGGCGCCGCAAGGAGAAAAGTACGACGGCGGGTTCTACTACCAGCCCACCATCCTGGACCGTGTGGAAAGAGGCATGTCCGTGGTCATCGACGAGGCGTTCGGCCCGGTGGTGACGGTGGAAACGTTCCGCACCGAGGACGAAGCGGTAGCTACCGCCAACGACACCATCTATGGCCTGGCCGGCGCAGTCTGGACCCAGGATGCCGGCAAGGCGCAGCGCGTGGCATCCCGGCTGCGGCACGGCACGGTCTGGATCAACGACTACCACCCCTACCTCCCCCAGGCCGAGTGGGGCGGCTTCGGCCAGTCCGGCGTCGGCCGCGAGCTGGGCCCCACGGGCCTGGCCGAATATCAGGAAGCCAAGCACATCTACCAGAACACCAGCCCGCAGGTGACCGGCTGGTTCGCCGACCACGGCAAGGAGAACTAGATGCACTACGACACCATCGACGACGCCACCGAGCGTGGGTTCGACTACATCATCATCGGCGGCGGATCCGCAGGTGCCGCAGTCGCGGCCCGGCTGAGCGAGGATCCGGACGTCACCGTGGCCCTCGTGGAGGCCGGCCCGGATGACCGCAACCTGCCCGAAATCCTGCAGCTGGACCGCTGGATGGAACTGCTCGAATCCGGCTACGACTGGGACTACCCGGTGGAACCGCAGGAAAACGGCAACTCCTTCATGCGCCACGCCCGTGCCAAGGTGATGGGCGGCTGCTCGAGCCACAACTCCTGCATCGCCTTCTGGGCACCCCGCGAGGACCTGGACGAGTGGGAGTCCAAGCACGGCGCCACCGGCTGGAACGCCGATGCCGCCTGGCGCCTCTACAAGCGGCTGGAAACCAACGAGGACGCCGGCCCGGACGCACCCCACCACGGGGACTCCGGACCCGTGCACCTGATGAACGTGCCCCCGGTGGACCCTGCCGGCGTCGCGCTTCTGGACGCCTGCGAACAGACGGGCATTCCCCGTGCGAAGTTCAACACCGGCACCACCGTGACCAACGGGGCCAACTTCTTCCAGATCAACCGTCGCGCGGACGGCACCCGGGCCTCCAGCTCGGTCTCCTACATCCATCCCATCATCGACCGCGAAAACTTCACCCTGCTGACAGGCCTCCGCGCCCGCCAGCTGGTGTTCGACGCGGACAAGCGCTGCACCGGCGTGGACGTGGTGGACTCCGCCTTCGGCCGGACCCACCGGCTCTCCGCCCACCGCGAGGTCATCCTGTCCACCGGCGCCATCGACTCCCCCAAGCTGCTGATGCTCTCCGGCATCGGCCCGGCAGTCCACCTGGCTCAGCACGGCATCGAGGTGCTGGTGGACTCCCCCGGCGTGGGCGAAAACCTGCAGGACCACCCCGAAGGCGTGGTCCAGTTCGAGGCCAGGCAGCCCATGGTGCAGACCTCCACCCAGTGGTGGGAGATCGGCATCTTCACCCCCACCGAGGAGGGCCTGGACCGCCCTGACCTGATGATGCACTACGGTTCCGTCCCGTTCGACATGAACACCCTGCGGTACGGCTACCCCACCACGGAGAACGGCTTTTCCCTCACCCCGAACGTCACGCACGCCCGCTCCCGCGGCACCGTCAGGCTGCGCAGCCGCGATTTCCGCGACAAGCCCATGGTGGATCCGCGCTATTTCACGGATCCCGACGGCCACGACATGCGGGTCATGGTGGCAGGCATCCGCAAGGCGCGCGAAATCGCCGCCCAGCCCGCCATGGCCGAATGGACCGGCCGCGAGCTATCGCCCGGCGTCGAGGCGCAGACGGACGAGGAGCTGCGGGACTACATCCGCAAGACCCACAACACCGTGTACCACCCGGTGGGTACGGTCCGGATGGGGCCGCCCGACGACGGGATGTCACCGCTTGATCCCGAGCTGCGGGTCAAGGGCGTCACCGGCCTGCGCGTGGCGGATGCATCCGTGATGCCTGAACACGTCACCGTCAATCCCAACATCACCGTCATGATGATCGGCGAGCGCTGTGCCGACCTCATCCGCGCCGGCCACACCGATGGCGCTGTAAGGGAAGGGGTGGAGCTCAGCCCGTCCTTCGCCTGAGAGGCGAACTCTGGAGGCTTTTTGATCCCGCGTCCAATGGCGGCCGCGGGTTGCATCGCGCGTACTTTTCTGACATAGGAGTTCACATTTTGGAACCCAGCAAGAGTATTGATTCAAGCGGCATGGACGAATTTGGCTATACGCAGACCCTGGACCGGAGCATCGGCAAGTTTGCCAGCTTCGCCGCAGGCGTCAGCTACATCTCCATCCTCACCGGCGTCTTCCAACTGTTCTACTTTGGTTTTTCCATGGCCGGCCCGGCGTACGCCTGGTCCTGGCCCATCGTCTTCGTCGGCCAGCTGATGGTGGCCCTGTGTTTTGCCGAACTGGCGGGCCGCTACCCCGTTGCCGGGTCGGTGTACAACTGGGCCAAGCGGCTCTCGTCCGGGACCTCGTCCTGGCTGGCCGGCTGGCTGCTGATGCTGTCCTCCATCATGGCGCTGGGGTCAGTGGCGCTGGCCCTGCAGCTCACCCTGCCGCAGCTCTGGTCCGGCTTCCAGTTCGTCGGTGACGGCACCGGCCCCTACGACTTCGCCATGAACGGCGTGGTGCTGGCCACCATCATGATCACCATCTCCACGCTCATCAACGCGTTCGGCGTGAAGCTGATGACCAGGATCAACAGCATCGGCGTCTTCGTGGAGCTGACCGCGGCCGTGCTGCTGATCCTTGCGCTGGGCTGGCACGTGGTGCGGGGCCCCGAGGTCTTCTTCGACACCGCCGGCTTCGGCGAGGGCCACGACCTGGGCTTCTTCGGCGTCTTCCTGATCGGCGCCATGGCGTCCGGCTACGTCATGTATGGCTTCGACACCGCCAGCTCCCTCGGCGAAGAAACGAAGGACCCCAAGCGCACGGCACCCAAGGCCATCCTGCGCGCCGTCACGGCCTCGTTCGTGCTGGGCGGGCTGATCCTGTTCTTCGGCATCTTGGCCGCACCGGACCTGAACGACCCCCTGGTGGGATCTGCCGACGGCGGCCTTCAGTACATCGTGCTCTCTGTCCTCGGCGGGCCTTTCGGCAAGGCCTTCCTGGCATGCATCGTGGTGGCCGTTGTGGTCTGCACCCTGGCTGTCCACGCTGCGGCCATCCGCATGATGTTCGCCATGGCCCGGGACAACAACCTGCCGTTCAGCCGGCAGCTCAGCAAGGTGGATCCGGTCCGCAAGACCCCCAAGGCCGCGGCGATCGTGATCGGCGTCATCGCCGTCATCCCGCTGCTGGTCAACGTCACGCAGCCTGCCATCTTTACCATTCTGTCCAGCATCAGCATCGTCCTGATCTACCTGTCTTACCTCCTGGTCACGGTTCCCCTGCTGCGGAAGCGGCTCCTGAAGCAGTGGCCGCTGCGGGATGAGCAGTCCGAAGCCGGGTTCACAACAGGCAAATGGGGACTTCCGATCAACATCGTGGCGGTCCTCTGGGGCGGGGCCATGACGGTGAATCTGGTGTGGCCCCGCCCGGAGATCTACAACTCGGTGCCGCCCTTCGAGTGGTATCTGCAGTGGGGCGGTGTGATATTCGTGGCCGCCGTGATCATTGGCGGGACCTTGCTCTACCGCCTGAAGATCCGCCACCAGACCGGGGTGCTGGCCGAGCACGCCGCGGCAGTCGCAGCGCATCCGTCGTCGGCGGGCGCCGCGCCGCACGAAGACCCGGAGGATGCCCTAAAAGTCAAGGTGTCCGCTTCGGAAGCGCAGTAACGCCCAGCAGAAAGGCCGACGACGGCACTCACGTGAGTGTCGTCGTCGGCCTTTTGTGCCGGTGGCCCCCGCGTACACGCGTGACCTGGCGTCACACAACGTGACGGCCTCCGCATCCGGATCAGCAACGTCCTACCCTTGACAGGTGACTTTGACTACGATCCGCACCGCCGCCGCGAGCTCCCTCGCCGCCGCCGGTCTCCTGTTTACCCTCGCCGCCTGTTCCGCACCGGCCGCGACCCAGCCAACTACCTCTGCCCCGGCGACGACGGCAACGGCCTCACCCAGCGCCTCCGGACCCTGCGCGGGCGTGAAGGTGATCGTCGATTCGGGCGCCCTGAAGCAGGCTGCTGCTGACACGTCCGTCTGCGTGGCTGTGGACGCGGCGACGCCCGTTTCCAAGGTGCTCGACGAGGCTAAGGTGAAAACCGTGGGCACTACCGAATACCCCAACGAACTGGTGTGCCGTGTGAATGGTGTGCCCGCCGCAGACTTCGACATCACCCACAAGGGCGGCACGTACCGGGAAGAGTGCGGCAAGATGCCCGCCGCCTTCGCCTACTGGTCTCTCTGGGTTAAGCCGGCCACCGGCGACTGGGCCTACGCGCAGGAAGGCCTCGCCACCCTCCAGGTAAGCCCGGGCGAGAGCCTGGAACTGCTTTACACGGTCGACGGCGAACCGGCCGCACCGGCAGCATGACCTTTCGACCCGCGCCGTTACGCGCAGCGGCGGCCCTGGCCGTCGTCTTCATCGCGGCGCGGGTCATCTACCGCATCCTTTTCAACGGGGCGGGCATTGGCGAACCGGTTCTGCTCGACCTGCCGGCGGTTCGGCTGCCTGCCCCGTACGCGCATGTGGTCTTCCTCGGTCCGGTCACCGGAGCTGGCCTGTGGCAGGCGGTCCTGTCCGCCCTGCCGATTGCCGGGATGTTCCTTGCTTTCGGCCTGCTCAACGCCTGGGTGGATGTGGCCCGCGGCTTTGTCCACCTGGCCCGCCGCGGTCCCATGCAGGGCCTGGCCCGGACGCTTGTGGTGGCGTGGGCGGCGCTCCCGGCGCTTGCCGACGCCGTGACCTCCGTCCGCCTGGCGTTCCGGTTGCGGGGCGAACGCTTCGGACCGCGCGCCCTGGTCCCCGTGCTCGAGCGCACCCTGGAGCACGCCAGCCGGGTTGCCGCGGCCCTGGAGCTGCGCGGCTTCGGGAGCCGGGCAGCACACCACCCCGGACAGGGTACCGAAGCGCCGGTTACCGTCCGGGACGCAGAATTCCGCATTGGTGACGCGCAGGTGCGCGTTGCTGGTTTCACGCCGTCCAGCGGGTCCATGACGGTCATTACCGGGCCGACGGGCTCCGGCAAGTCCACCATTCTGCGGGGCATCGCAGGCCTCCTCTCACACGTTGACGGTGGAGAAATTGCCGGCACGGTGTGCGTCGCCGGAACGGACCGTGCCACCACGCCGCCGCGCGATACCGCCCGCCTCATCGGCGTCGTCCTGCAGAATCCCCGCGCCGCGTTCGCCTCCACCCGGGTCCGGGACGAAATCTCCCTGGCCCTTGAGCTGCGCGGTGTGGCTTCCGGTACCGCTAAGGCCAGGGTGCTGGAGGTCGCCGAGCGGATCGGTGTGACGGCGCTGCTGGACCGCACCATCAGCACCCTCTCCGCGGGTGAGGCAACGCTCGTGGCCATCGCCGCCGCGGTGGTGGAGCATCCGGCCCTGCTTTTGGTTGATGAGCCCCTGGCCGACCTTGACACCGCAGCACGCGGACACGTCATCGCCGTGCTCGACGCCCTCGCCCGGGACGCCGGTGTCTGTGTCATCGTGGCGGAGCACCGGGCCGCGCCGCTCGTCCCGGTTGCCGGCTCCTGGTGGAGCATCGACGACGGCGCCCTGGTGCCAGGTGCCGCGCCGTCCGCTTCCCCGACGGTTGGGCACCCTACGCCAGCGCCGCCAGCGGAGCACGCGCCCGTGCTGACGGCGGCAAACCTTGCGGTGCACCGCAAGGGCAAGCCGCTCGTAGTGGATGCGTCCCTGACCCTGCACCGCGGCGAAGTGGTGGCCTTGGTGGGGCCGAACGGGGCCGGGAAGTCGTCCCTCCTGGTGGCGCTCGCCCTCGGTGAAGGGACGCTTCGTGAAGGGACGGGCGGTGTAAGAACGGTCGACGGCGGCCGCGTCGCCCTCGTGCCGGACGCCTCGGACGACCTCTTCACCAGGGATACAGTGTCAGCAGAGCTCCGCGCGGCCGAACGGCGCCAGGCTCGCCGAAAGTACGTCGGGCACCCTGCGCCTGGTTCCGCGGCGTCACACCTGGCCCGTTTGCGGGGAGACGTCCGGATGCCCATTGGGCACGAGCATCCCCGGGACCTCTCTGCCGGGGAGCGCAGGATCCTGGCCATCGCGCTGCAGACCATGGACAATCCTCAAGTGCTCCTCATCGATGAGCCCACCCGCGGACTCGATCCTGCGGCGCGCACCGCAGTCTCGGCGGCGCTGCGGGCCGCAGCGGACTCCGGTGCGGCGGTCCTGATCGCCACGCACGACCACGACTTTGCCCACGGCCTCGGCGCCCGGATCCTCCCGATGCGTGACGGCGTCGTGCCCTCCGTGGTGGCCGAAGTCCCGGAACCGCACCTACCGCTTCCCCGGCCAGCAGGTGCAGGACCAAAACCACGGGTCATCGAACCAGACTCTCCGGTCCCGGCAAGACAGCACCGCATCCGGATGCCGCGCGGCGTTGAACTCCCGGTCCTCGCGGCGGCCAATCTTCTTGCCCTGGCAGCGTTCTGCTGGCCGCTGCTCGCGGCGGCCTTACCGGAGGATGCCGCCGCGGCGCTCCCCTACGCGGCGCTGGCCATCGCACCAGTCGCTGCCGTCGCCGTCGTTGTGGCCATGGATGGCTCGGTCCGCTCCGCACACACGGTGGCGCTGCTCGGCGTCCTGGCCGCCGTAGGTTCCGCAGTTCGGGTGGCGAGCACCGGCGTCGGGGGCGTGGAGGCAGTCTTCATCCTGCTGATCCTGGCCGGCCGGGCGTTCGGTGCCCGTTTCGGCATGCTCCTCGGTGCCGCCACCATCGCCCTCTCGAGCGCCCTGTGGGGTGGCATCGGGCCCTGGACACCGTTCCAGATCTTCGCCTGTGCGTGGGTGGGCGCCGGGGCCGGCCTGCTCCCGCGCCGGGTGCGCGGTAAAGCAGAACTGTGGATGCTGTGCGGCTACGGCGCCGTGGCGTCGTATCTGTTCGGCCTGCTCACCAACCTGTGGTTCTGGCCCTTCTCGGTCGGTGCCGGCACGGGCATCTCCTACGTGCCCGGCGCGCCGCTGGGGACCAATATGAGCAGCTTCCTGCTCTACTCGCTGGTGACCTCGACGGCGGGCTGGGACACCCTGCGTGCCATCACCACCATCATCGGAATCGCTGTGGTGGGGCGGGCCATTCTGGCCGCCCTGCGGCGGGTGAAGCCGGTCTCCAGTGCGGGCGGAAGTGCGGGTGGGCAGGCCGCGCAGGCCCAACCCGCCCAGGAGCGGGGCCAGCTTCAAAGCCGGGTCTGAGGACACCGCTGGGAAACGCGGCCAAGAGCTGTCTCGGACCTATCGGCGGAACATCTAGTGCAGACGTCGGGCTGGTGGGCGTCGCCGAAGAAACCCTCAGTCCTGCCTGGATGCACGAGGACTCGGCCAAAACCGCCAAGACGTTGGGCCTCACGTGCTACGACACCCTGGAACCGCTGCTGGATCCCGCAGCCGTCGACGCCGTCATTGTCTGCAGCGAACCCGCACGCCACGCTGCACTGGCAGCCCGGGCCCTGAAAGCAGGCCTGCACGTCCTGGTGGACAAGCCCATCGGAACCGGCTCGGAGGACATTGCTGCCCTGGCAGCCGCCGAGGCAGCGGCCGGGAAGTCCCTGAGCGTGATCAACCGGCTCCACTCACCGGCCGTCCAACGGCTGCGGCGCTGGATCGATGCCGGGAACATGGGGCTGCCGTTGCATGTTGATGTGGAGTGGTTTGCCAGCGGCGCCCACTTTGCCACCTCGGTCGAGCGCCCCGAACTGGTCGTCGCTCCGGCACTCTCCGGAGGCGGGGAAATCCTCAATTTCCTGCTCTACCCCGTGGACTACATCCGATTCCTGACCGGACTGGAAATTGTGGAAGTTCACTGCGAAGCCTCCACGCTGTTCAGCGAACTCCACCGGGACAACGCTGTGGAGGACACCGCCATCGCATCCCTGCTCCTGGAAAACGGGGTCACCGCCACCGTGACTTTAGGGCGCCTCCCCGCTGCCCCCGGGCTAGGGCCAGTCTCCTCCAGCATCCGGATCCTCGGATCCCACGGCAACGCCAGCTCCGACGACGACAAACCCCAGGTCAGCCGATTCGACACCGCCGGCGGCGTCTCCGCACTGCCGGTGGAGGGGCCGAGTTCCATCGCGATCCTCCGGCGCATGCTCAACCAATGGGTGCAGGACGTTCGCGGCGGCCGCCGTCCCTCCTACGGTCTGGCCGACGCGGCGGCAAGCCCACCCTCCAAACTCACAGCGTTTCGAAAGGAACTACCATGTCTGAGGTCCGATACGGCCTGGTTGGCGCCGGATACTTCGGTCTGGTGGCCATCAAAGCGCTACCAGAAGCTGGGTCTGAGGTCGCCTCAGCTCTAAATCAAAAAGCTTAAGCGCAGTGAGATAGTTGACTCCGACTCCGGGCCTAATCCCGCTCTCATAGCGAACGGATTCCCCTTCCGCCCAGGCGTGCGGTGACTTTCTGGGCTGCAACGGCGCAGGATTCGCCTAGTGCCTGCAGGCGGTCACTGGAGACGCGAAACCTCGGCGCAGGGATCAGGACTGCGGCTACTACGTCGCCGCGATGGCCGTAGACGGGTGCCGAGATCCCCACTTCGTCAATGGAGGTTTCGCCGTAGTTTATGGCCCAACCGCGCCGAGCGTCGTCCTTGAGCCGGACCATGTAGGCATCCAGGCTGGACTCATCCAACCCTGCATAGGTGATGGCCCCGCTGCGAAGGAGGACACGGACGCGTTCTTCCGGTTCCTGCGCGAGGAAGACCTGCACGGAGGAGCTCATGGCGTCCCTGTAGCGGGCGCCGAGCGGGGTGGTGTGCTTTATCTGGTGATGGCTGGCGATCTGTTCCACACACATTGACTCGCTACCGTTCCACACCATGAGTGCGCTGGTTTCGCCGGTCTGTTCGGTGAGTTCCTGTAAGACCGGATAGGCGACGCGCCGTTCCTCCAGTTCGGCGAGCAGCGGTCCGGCGACGGCGATCAGGCCCAGTCCGAGGTGGAACCGGCGCGTTTCCGCATCACGCTCCACCAGGTGTTCCTGTTCGAAGGTAGCCAGGATCCGTGACACGGTGCTCTTATGCAAGCCCACCCGGTTGGCGATCTCGGTGACGCCAAGGAGCGGTTCGTCAGCCGTGAAGGTCCGGAGGACGGCGATCGCATTAACGATGACCGAGGCGCCTTTGGCATCGCCGTCGCCTGTGGTGTCACTGGGTTTTGTTGCGCTCATGGTGCTACCCATCATTCCCTATTAGAGCCGGAAGGCGGCGCCGCCTGGTGCGGCGCCGCTCCCGTGCGCGTAAATCGGCAGGGTTAGGCTCCGATGATGTTGTATTCCGGGCCGAACGGGAACTTGGTGATGTTCTCGGCACCGTTTTCACCGACGACGAGGATGTCGTGTTCGCGGTAGCCGCCGGCGCCCGGCTGGCCATCCAGGACGGTAATCATGGGCTCCATGGAGACCACCATGCCCGGCTCCAGCACGGTGTCGATGTCTTCGCGGAGCTCCAGTCCGGCTTCGCGGCCGTAGTAGTGGCTGAGGACGCCGAAGGAGTGTCCGTAGCCGAAGGTGCGGTTGGCCAGCAGTCCGTGGCCCACGTAGATTTCATTGAGCTCGGCGGCGATGTCCTTGCAGACGGC
>NZ_PZKO01000032.1:0-234601 GCF_014926485.1 Pseudarthrobacter sp. AB1 | reverse complement strand
GAGTTCTCAAACAACAGACACACCCGGCACCACCACAACCATCTAATCGGCCGTGGATCGCTCCGGAGCAACTTTTCAAACTTACCCGGTTTCCCGCCCCGATGCAAATCCATATTCCAGGACCCACACCAGCAGAAAACACATCCCCACCAAACAAAGGCGCTCAAAAGAACAACCAACATTTGGTCTTGAATTAGGGGGTTTGGCCGCCCGCGGTAACCAGCTCTTCGCTGTTCCCCTCGCGGCGACTTAGAAAACAATACACCCACCCAACCCCCACCGCAAATCCACCCCCACAAGAGGCCAAAACCCTGCCGTTCCGGGCCCAAAGCCGGCATCGGCACCCAAAACCGGGCGCCGCCGTCGTACGTGACTTCTGTGTGCTGCAGCACAACCGACGATGCAGCTCGCCGCAACAGATGTTAAAAGCAGAAGGGCCGGCAACCAAACGGTTGCCGGCCCTTCTCAAGCAGCTGGAATCAGCGGTACTGAATTACCAGGAAGACTTGGTGATGCCCGGGAGCTCACCGCGGTGAGCCATGTCGCGGAAGCGAACACGGGAGATACCGAACTTCTGGAAGGTACCGCGGGGACGGCCGTCGATGATGTCGCGGTTACGCAGACGGACGGGCGACGCGTTGCGGGGAAGCTTCTGCAGGCCGAGGCGTGCTGCTTCGCGAACTTCGTCGGTCGAGTTGGGGTCAACCAGAGCCTTCTTCAGTTCGAGGCGCTTTGCAGCGTAACGCTCAACGATGACTTTACGCTGTTCGTTCTTTGCGATCATTGACTTCTTAGCCATGTGTTTAGCGCTCCTCTCGGAATTCGACGTGCTGACGGATCTTGGGATCGTACTTCTTCAGAACCATACGGTCCGGGTCGTTACGACGGTTCTTCCGCGTCACGTAGGTGTAACCCGTGCCCGCAGTCGACTTGAGCTTGATGATCGGACGTACGTCCTTGTCCTTAGCCATTAGAGCTTCACTCCCCGAGCAAGGATGGCGGCGACGACTACGTCGATGCCGCGTACGTCGATGGTCTTGATGCCCTTTGCAGAAAGCTGCAGAGTGACGTTACGGCGCAGGGACGGAACCCAGTAGCGCTTCTTCTGGATGTTCGGATCGAACCGACGCTTGTTGCGACGGTGCGAGTGCGAAATGCTGTGCCCAAAGCCCGGCTCGGCTCCGGTCACTTGGCAGTGTGCTGCCATGACTTCTCCTCAAGAATTGAATGTAATGATCCGCATATCTGCTGCAGGATCATGCGCCTAAGTGCGACCCAAAGTGATCAGGGTGAACGGTTAGTCACGCAACTTGAGCCCCTAACTACCGGCTACCCTGGAGAAAATTACCGGGCCACCGGAGCAATTGCGCACGCTCCGCGCACTTAGCGCTCACCAAGTCTACGAGTTCACGCAATTAAAGACCAATCCGGGCCCGGACGGTGTATAAGGGCGCCGCACCAGGTACCGCTTTTCTGTGGGGCATTCATAGCCGACCAACCAGCAGGTTCACAGCTTAATGAAAGCTTCGAAGCCCACAGTTGAACCATGACATCCAAGCTCCGCTCTGACACCAGAACCCCGAACCGCCCGGGCCAAAATGGTCAGCGCGCAACGCCGGGCCGCCCCTCGCGGGCTGGGTTATTCGACGGACAACATCGCCGGCGACTGCTCCGTACCGACGCGTTGACGGTCATCGCCTGGGGATCGGTGGCCGCCGCCGTGGCGTTGTGGCTGGCCGACGGCGGCGCAACAGTCATAAATTCGCCCGCCTCCGCGTTTACCGCGTTGGGGATCGTGGCGGGATTGGCAGGCATGGACCTGGTCCTGTTGATGCTCCTGCTGGCGGCCCGCATTCCCTTCGTTGACCGGACAATCGGCCACGACCGCGCCCTGGAATTCCACCGGAGACTCGGCAAACCCTCGCTGTACCTCCTGCTGGCCCATGGGCTCCTGATCGCGGTGGGCTACGGGCTGGCCGAGGGCCTGGACCCCATCAGCGAATCCGTTGCCCTCTGGATCCTGGTACCGGACATGTGGCTGGCCTACATATCCATGGCCCTGTTCATCGCCGTAGTGGTCACGTCGCTGGTGGCCGTCCGGCGTCGTTTCCCTTACGAATTCTGGTACGCGGTGCACCTGCTGACGTACGCCGCCGTCGGTACCTCCCTCCCCCATCAGTTCAGCGTGGGCGGACTCTTCGCGGCGGGAACGTGGCAGCGCTGGTACTGGCTGGCCATCTGCGCCGCCACCGGCGCGGCCCTCCTGTACTTCCGCGTAGTGCAGCCGGTCGTTGCCACTTCCCGGCACAAACTCACGGTCAGCCGCGTGACGATAGCGGCCCCGGGCGTGGTGAACATCGAGATGACCGGGCTGCAGCTGGACCGGCTCGCCGGTAGCGGCGGGCGGTTCTTCATCTGGCGCTTCCTCGCCCCGGGCCTATGGTGGCATCCGCACCCCTTCAGCCTGTCAGCCGAGCCGCTGGCGTCCGGACCTGGGCATGGGTCCGCGCTTCGGATCACCGTCCGTAACCTCGGCCGCGGATCCGCGCAGCTTGCCAGGCTGAAGCCCGGCACCAAGGTTGCCGTGGAAGGACCGTACGGACTGTTCAGCACCGCGGCCCGGACGCGGAGCAAAGTGGTGATGATCGGAGCGGGAATCGGCATCACCCCGCTGCGCGCCCTTTTGGAAGACACCCCTCTTGCCCCCGGAGACGCCACTGTCCTGCTGCGGGGCCACAACGAAGAAGAGCTTTACCTGGGATCCGAAATCCTGGCCCTTTGCCAAAAACGCGGAGCCGAATTGTTCCATCTGACGGGTGCCCGTGCTCGGTGGAACGACAATAGCTGGTTGCCGGAAGATGCAGTACGCGCCGGCCACACAATTGCTGCGTATGTCCCCCATATCGCCGATTCGGACGTCTACATCTGCGGCCCCGCAAGTTGGGCCCGGAACGTCTGCAGCGGCCGGCACGTACGACGGCGCGGTGGTGCCCACGCGGTTTGGCTCCGTTCAGGTGCAGATCACAGTGCAGGCAGGGACAATTACCGAGGTCACGGCACTCCACCTGACCGACGACGACCGAAAATCAATCCAGATCAGCAACCGGGCTGCGCCCCTGCTCCGGACCGAAGTCTTGGCCGCCCAGTCGGCCGAGGTCAAGACAATCAGCGGCGCCACCGTCACCAGCAGCGCCTACCTCACGTCCCTCCAGGCAGCCATCGATGCCGCGAACCTCTAGGAACCCCGCAATCCAGGCGGACCGGCTGCCTATGAAAGCAAGGACATTCCGCAGCATGGGCACGGTCATTAGCCTGACGATGCCGGTGAACCCGGCCGCGGGAGGGAACGGGCAGGAGGATGAACTGGCCGCCGCCACCGCCGTCGTCGAACGCCTGTTCCTGGACCTGAACCAAACATTCAGCCTGTACCGGGCCGATTCTGAAGCGAGCACCATTGCGCGCGGCGAACTGTCCCTGCGCGACGCCTCCGCGGGCATGCGTGCACGGTACGCCGAGGCTCTGGGCTGGCGATTGCGCACCGAAGGTGCCTTCACCCCGGAAAGGCCCGACGGCGCGCTGGACCTTTCCGGCCTCGTCAAGGCTTTCGCGATCCAGGAGGCAGCCACATCACTGCTGGCGCTCGGGCGTCCGGACTGGTGTCTGAACGCGGGCGGCGACGTGCTGGTAAGCGGTTCGCCGGTGCCTGGAAGCAACGCACCTTGGGACGCGGGCATCATGGATCCCGCGGACCGTGGCGTTCTGCTGGCCGGCTACCCACTGGGACAGCGTCACGCGGCGTTGGCGACTTCCGGCTCCGCAGAAAGGGGCGACCATATCTGGGGCCGGCCCAGGGATTCCTCGGCGTTCACCCAGGTCTCCGTTGCGGCTGCGGACATCACGACGGCGGACGTCCTCGCCACCGCGATTGTGGCAGGCGGCAGGCCGATGCTGGACAGGGCTACCGACGGCTGGGACGTCGCGGTACTGGCGGTTCTTGCCGACGGGGAACTGCTGGCCACGCCGGGCTTCCGCAGCCACGGGATTCGGCCGCTATAGGCGCGTGAGCTGCGCGTACTTGGGTGCCAGGCCGTCCCCCGAAGACTTACCAGTGACGCGGCGGACCACCCACGGTCCGGCAAATTCGCGGACCCAACGGGCGTTGGCGCGGATGGCTTCGGCCCGGTTCAGCTCAGGCACCGGGGTCATGGGCGGGACTTCGATCGAGTGGTCGTGCTCCAGGACCGTGAGGACGCGGTTGGCCATGTTGGCGTGCCCGGCAGCGGACATGTGCATCCGGTCCTGGGCCCACATGCCCCAGTTGTAGTACTCGTTGAAGCGCCAGTAATCCACCAGCAATGCACCGTGGTCCCCGGCAATGCCGCGGATCAGCTCGTTGTATATGGCTGTGCGGCCGCGCATGGTGCTGAACACCTTGGAGCCCCGCGCATCGAAGCCGGTGAACATCACCACGGTGGCGCCGGTGGTCGCCAGCTTGCGGATGCCGGCGTCGTATTCCGCCAGGAGATCGTCGATGTCGATCCTGGGCCGCAGAATGTCGTTGGCGCCTGCGTAAATGGTCACCAAGGTGGGGTTAAGGTCGACGGCGGCGTCCACCTGTTCTGCCATGATCCGGCGAAGCTTCCTGCCGCGGATGGCCAGGTTGGCGTAGCCGAAGCCGGGATCCGCCGCGCCCAGCCGCTCGGCCACGCGGTCCGCCCAGCCGCGGACACCATTGGGACGGCTGGGATCGTCATCCCCGACCCCCTCCGTGAAAGAGTCGCCGAGCGCTACATACCGGGTCGAAAAGTCCATGGCGTCAGTCTTTCATCTGTTGCCGGGAGCAACCAAGGCGGGGCCTGCCCGGAGGGTGACGGTCCGAGGGTGGCGGTCCGAGCGGCGGCTTATGGCCGGCTTTCAGTCTCGCGCAGGATCCAGTGGTCATCATCCAGCCGGGCCACGATTTTTTCGCCGATGCGGGCGAGATCATTGACGTCGCGTTCCGTCAGGGCGTCCAGGAACTTGGTGCGGACTGCCTCCACGTGGCCCGGTGCGAGCGCCTCCAAAGTGGCCATCCCGACGTCGGACAGGTGTGCGGTGGTGACCCGGGCATCTCGGGGGTGCGGACGCCGCTCCAGCCAGCCGCGCTTCTCCAGTTTGGAGACCACGTGCGAGAGCCGGGACAGCGACGAACTGGTGCGGGCGGCCAGCTGGCTCATCGGCAGGAAACGGCCCTCGGCCTCTGACAGCATGGCCATGACGTTGTAATCGAAAAGGGACACCTTGCCGGCGGTGTGGAGCTGGTTGTCCAGGGCAGCCGGCAGCAGCGTGTTGATGCTCAGGAGTGCCAGCCAGGCACGTCGTTCGTCGGCGTTGAGCCAGCGCGGTTCGGTCATGCGTCCATTCTAGAAGCAGAGCGTGGTTGAGCGTTCAAGTGACGCACCAGTTCCCCTGGACCCGTCCGAGTAGGCTGGCTTTATGTTTGTTGTATCGCTGACCTACAAGGTGCCCGAAGACATTGTGGACTATCACCGCCCCGCGCATATGGCCTGGGTTAAGCAGGCGTTCGACGACGGCGTGTTCCTGGCGTCCGGACGCCTGGTTCCCGCCGTGGGTGGTGTGCTGTTGTCCAAGGCCGACCGAACCACACTGGATGCTGCGTTGGCCAAGGACCCCTTCTACAGCAACGGCGTGGCCGAGTTCGAGGTCATCGAATTCACTGCCACCACCGTGGCAGAGGGTTACGAAAACCTGCTGGACACGCAACAGCATCTGTGATGCTGCCCGCAAGTCAACAGATGTTTACGAAATCAGGACTTTCGGGCGCCCCTAAAGTCTTACGTCCAGGTCCATCAACTTCTTCAGCCCACGCTTCCGCGGCACCTTGACGGGTTCCGGCCAGCGCGGCGCCAACGTATCCCCGAGCGTGACGCCCCTGATTTTGCGGCCGAAGAGCGGCAGCACCCAGTCATTGACCCAACGCCGCTGCCGTTGCTCCCACTCCCGGAGGCTGAGCCGGGCCGGCGGGTCCCAGTCCTTCGGGCGGATCTTGTGCGGCACCCCGAGCTGGTCCAGGACCTGCCCGGCGAGGTACTTATGGCCCGCCTTGGACATGTGGAGGCGGTCCGAGTCCCACATCCGACGGTCATGGAAGGCGTCCAGGCACCAGTAATCCACCAGGATCGCCCCGTGCTTGGCGGCGATCTCGCGGACTCGCTGGTTGTAGACCGTGTTCCGCTTCTTCAGCAGCTCCAGGACGGCTGATACTTTGACGTCGAAGCCGGTGAACAGGACCACCGTGGCTCCGCTCCCGGTCAACTGCGCCACGAAGCTTTCGTACTCGTCCATCAGGGCGGCCATGTCCGTGCCAATGTCCAGGATGTCGTTCCCGCCGGCATACAGGGTGATCAGCGCGGGCTTCATGGCGAGGGCCGGCTCTAACTGCTCGCTGATGATGTGCCGTAGGCGTTTGCTCCGGATAGCAAGGTTGGCGTATTCCCAGCCCGGCTCAGCCCTTGCCAGCTTCTCCGCCACCCGGTCAGCCCAACCCCGCACGCCGTTTGGCAGCCGCTCATCCCGGTCCCCCACGCCCTCGGTAAACGAGTCCCCAAGGGCAACAAAGACACGCAGCCCGTCCCGCGCAGGCAGTAAGGGAGAGATATCCACGCGACCACCCTAGCCACCCAAGACAACGACAGGGTTAACGCCAAACAACAGGACGTGAGAGAGCGTCCACCGAAAACCCACAGGACGTGAGAGAGCGTTGTCGTAGGGCCGGAGGTCTTAGAGCTCGGCCTTACCCTGCCGCCAGTACCCCATGAAGGCGACCTGCTTGCGGTCGATCCCGACGTCGCGCACAAGGTACCGCCGCATGCCCTTGATAACGGCGGCCTCGCCGGCGATCCAGGCGTAGAAGGGCATGGCGCCGGCGGGCACGGCGGGGTTCTTGGTGGCCTCGATTTCGGCTGTCTCCATCCGCGCGGGCGTCTCCCAGAGGATGTCCACGTCCACGTTGACGTCTTCGGGCTCCGGGCCCGCGCCGGCGTCGGACGTTTTGATGCCCACCCAGCCGGGAACGGGGACCGCCGCCCGCACTGCCTGCTGCAGCAGCTCGCCGTGCGGGCGCGCGCGGCCGATGGCGGCGCCGCGGGCAAGCCAGGTGATGTCGATGTCGGCGTCTGTCTTGAGGTCGAGGAAGTCGCCTGCCTCCGGTACTTCGAGGAGGGCGTGGCCGGTCATGTAGGACGGCAGGCTTTCGAGAATGGCGGAGATGGCGGGAATGGCGGTTTCGTCGCCGGCGAGCAGGACACGCTGGGCCATTCCGGGCCGCCACTCGATGCCGCCGTAGACCTCGGCGGTGTAGCACTGGGCGGCACGGTTGTTGGGGCCTATGATGGTGATCGCATCGCCCGGCTTGGCATTCAGGGCCCAGTTCGCGGCCGGACCGCCGTGGCCGTCCGCGTCAAAATGCATCACGAAGTCAACGTCAATTTCCGGATACACGGCATCAAGCCGGGACTGGCGGACCGTGTACGTGCGCATGGAGCCGCGTACGGCGGGGTCCATGGCAAGCCATTCCCGGTACCAGCCGGCCTGCTCCATTTCGAAGACCGGCAGAGGCAGTTGCGTGCCGTCCGCTGCCAGGGAAGGGATCATCAGTTTGATCCTCAGGTCAAGGGTGTCGCCGTTAACGCCGAAGTCCCGCAGCGAGTACCCCCCGAAGGTGATCCGGCGGAAGTTGGGGCTCAGTTCCTGCACCGAGGAAACGGTCACCTCGAAAGCCAGGGTCATGGGCTGGGTGGCGGCGATGTCGCTGGTCTTCATGAAACGAGCTCCAGTTCGGTTGCGGTGCTGTGGTGGCGGCCGATGGGGATAATCAGGGGCGTGCCCGAGACTGGATCGGGAATGACCCGGGACGCCAGGCCGAAGACGTCCCGGACCATCTTTTCGGTGACAACGTCAATGGGGTCGCCCAGGGCCACAATCCCGCCGCCCTTCATGGCGATGACGTGGTCCGCGTAGCGTGCTGCCAGGTTCAGGTCGTGCAGGACGATAGCCACGGTGGTGCCGCGCTTGCGGTTCAGGTCCGTGACCAGGTCCAGGACTTCCACCTGGTGCGCCAGGTCCAGGTAGGTGGTGGGTTCGTCCAGCAGGAGCACGTCGGTTTCCTGTGCCAGCGCCATGGCGATCCAGACCCGCTGGCGCTGCCCGCCGGAGAGTTCATCGACGTTCCGCTCAGCGAGTTCCAGCGTTTCCGTCGCCACGAGCGCGCGCTGCACAGCGAGATCATGGTGCGACAAGTCACCCGTGCTCCAGCTGCGGAAGAAGCCCTGGTGCGGATACCGGCCGCGGCCCACGAGGTCCCGGACGGCGATGCCGTCCGGCGCGGTGGGGTGTTGCGGGAGGAGGCCCAGGGTGCGCGCCACTTCACGGGCCGGGCGGGCGTGGATGTCCTTGCCGTCCAGCGTGACCACGCCGGCAGCCGGTTTGAGAAGGCGGGACAGGCCGCGGAGGAGCGTGGATTTACCGCAGGCGTTGGCGCCCACGATCATGGTCACCTTGCCTTCGGGGATTTCCGCCGTGAGGCCGTCCACCACGCAGCGCTGGTCGTATTTGAGAGTGAGGTCCTGGGCGCTAAGAACGGCGATGTCAGGCCTCCTTTCGGTTGGCTGTGACCAGAAGCCACAGCAGGAACGGGGCGCCGAGCGCGCCGGTGATAACGCCAACGGGCAGCACGGTGCCGTCCAGCACCAAGGGGGCGAGGTTGGCCGCGATGTAATCGGCGGTGAGGACAATCAGCGCACCCACCAGGGCCGACGCCGGGAGGCTGGCTTTTAGGGTGAAGCGCTGGGCGATGGGCCCGGCCAGGAAGGCGACGAACGAGACGGGCCCGGTAGCCGCCGTCGCCACCGCGGCGAGTGCCACGGCGGTGACCACCACGGCGAGGCGGGTGAACCCGACACGGATGCCCAGCCCGGCCGCGGCGTCGTCGCCGAGTTCGAGGATGCGCAGCGGCCCGGCGAGGGCAATGACGGCGGGGACCAGGAGCAGGAGCGCGAGTGCCAGCATGCCGGCCCGGTCCCAGTTGGCGGAGTTGAGGGAGCCGTTGAGCCAGACGAGTGCGTCAGCCGCGGTGCGGATGTCCGCACGGGTCATCATGAAGTTGACTACTGCGTGCAGGGCGGCGGCGATGCCCACACCGGCCAGAATCAGCCGGTTGCCCGCGGCGTTCCCCCGGTTGCCGCCGCCGGAGCCCGGTGACGGACCGCGGGAGATGGCATAAATCAGAGCTGCGATGCCCAGCGCACCACCAAGCGCCGCCCCGGACACGGCAGGACCGGTGGCGCCGAAGATCACGATGGCGGTGACCGCGGCCGCGCTGGCTCCATAGCTGATGCCGATCACGTCCGGGCTCGCCAGCGGGTTGCGGAGCATGGTCTGGAACAGGCCGCCGGAGAGGCCGAACGCGGCGCCGATCATTACGCCGGTGACGGCCCGGGGCAGCTTGTTCTCCATGACGATGAAGCTTGCGCCGGGGATTTTCTCGCCGCCGGTCAAGTGCCCGATGAGGATCTTGAAAAAGTCCGGGACAGTCACGGTGTAGCTGCCCAGGAGCACATAGACGGCGAACATAGCCACAACGGCGAAGGCAAGGGCGGCGGTCCGGTTCAGGAAGGTCCGGCGCACGGTTTGCTCTATCAGTTTTGCTCGCCAAAACCCGGTTTTGGCAACCGGAAGTGATAGGTCAACGGGGGGTTTGGTTTCGACGAGGTTCACAGTCCGGCCCCCTTGCCGCGGCGGATGAGCCAGACGAAGACCGGTGCACCCACGAGTGCCGTCATGATCCCTGCGGGAACCTCGCCGGGAAGCAGCACAACGCGGCCGATAATGTCCGCGCCAAGCAACAGCGCCGGGGCCAGCACCAGGGAGAACGGCAGTATCCAGCGGTAGTCCGGGCCGGTGAGTGAGCGGACCGCGTGCGGAATGACGAGGCCAACAAAGCCGATGGGCCCCGCCAAAGCCGTCGCGGAGCCGCACAGGAGCACGATGCCCAGGGCTGTCACACCACGCGTCAGGCCCACTCGCTGGCCGAGGCCGCGGGCAACGTCATCACCCAGCGCGAGGCTGTTGAGGATGCGGCCGGTGCCAAGCATAATAAGTGCCCCGACGGCCAGGAACGGGAGGCCCGGAAGCACTACTGCCCAGTCACGGCCGGAGATTCCGCCTACCTGCCAGAAACGGAAACGGTCCAGGGTGTCCTGGCTGGAGACGAGAATGACGCTCATCAGGGAATAGAGCCCGGCGCTGAGCGCGGCGCCGGCGAGGGCGAGCTTGACCGGCGTCGGACCTTCCCTGCCCATGGACGCGACGAGGTAAACCACGACGGCGGCGGCTCCGGCGCCGATGAACGCGAACCAGATGTAGCCGCTCAGGGAGGTGACGCCGAAAATGTAAATGCCGGCTACCACGGCCAGCGCGGCTCCGGCGTTGACGCCCATGATGCCCGGATCGGCCAGCGGGTTGCGGGCGACGCCCTGCATGGCGGCGCCGGCCAGGCCCAGGGCACCGCCAACGAGGATTCCGAGGGCTGTGCGGGGGATGCGCGCGTGGACCACGGCGTGGTCCCCGTTGGCGGCGTCGAACTGGGTGAGCGCCTGCCACACAGTGGCCAGGGAAAGGGCCCGGGCGCCGATGGCCAAGGAAGCTGCGGCCAACAAAGAAAGTACAACGACGGCGGCCAGCAGCCAGGCAGCCTGCCTCGTTCTGGCCTTCCCGCCGGCGCCAGCCAATCGACCGGCGGGTGCCGTCGTCGTACTTTCCGTCATGAAACGGTGCCTACTTCACTGCATCGGTGACGTTGTCCGCTGCGGTGGCGAGCTGCGGGAGGAACGTATCCAGCGCCCACGGCAGGCTCAGCGGCGAGGAGGCGGAGATGGCCAGGACCAGGCTCTTGTCCGCGTCGGCAACGAAGGCGCCGTTCTTGACTGCCGGAATCTGACCCAGCAGGGGGTCAGCCTTGACGGCCGCGGCGGTGGCGGCATCTTCAACCGAGCTCAGGAAGATGTCCGCCTTAAGTTCGTTGGCCTTCTCGGCGGACCACGGCACGAAGAAGTCCTTGGAGCCGGCGGAGGCCTTCTGGGCGGCCGGGGCCAGCTTCATCCCAATGGCGGAGAGGAACTTCGGACGGTTGTCATTGGCGGTGTAGAAGCCCGTGGACGTGAGGTCTGCGGGATCGGCGTAGCCGTAGATGAAGCTCTTCCCGGCGATCTGCGGGTACTTGGCAGCCTCGGCCTTGACCGTGGCCTCAGTGTCGGCGATGAGCTTGGTAGCCTCAGCCTGCTTGCCC
The DNA here is from genome assembly GCF_014926485.1 of Pseudarthrobacter sp. AB1. Classification (NCBI taxonomy): domain Bacteria; kingdom Bacillati; phylum Actinomycetota; class Actinomycetes; order Micrococcales; family Micrococcaceae; genus Pseudarthrobacter; species Pseudarthrobacter sp. AB1. The sequence goes on along the minus strand of NZ_PZKO01000032.1, from coordinate 223,257 downwards.
AGCGCCTTGCCGATGATGGACGTCGAATCCTGCCATGAGGTGCCGTAGGCGACCTCGGGGTGGGCCACCACCGGCGCGATCTCGCTGAGCTTCTTGTAGTCCTCTTCGGTCAGGCCGGAGTAGGCGGCCAGGATGACGTCCGGGGTGAGCTTGGCGATCTCGGTGAAGTTGATGCCGTCGGCCTCGGAGAACTGGACCGGGGCCTTGTCGGAACCGAAGCCCGCGCCGAGTTCCTTCAGCGCGGCGTCCTTCCACGGAGTGGAGCCTTGCTCGTTGCCGCCCCATTCGTTCTTCGGGACGCCCACCGGGACAACGCCGAGGGCAAGGGCAACGTCGTCGTTGACCCAGGAAACGGTGACTACGCGCTTCGGCTGTGCCTTGACGGTGGTCTTACCGAAGACGTGCTTGATGGTGACCGGGAACTGCGAGCTGCTGGAGCTGGAACCGCCGGCGTCCGAGGTGGAGGACGCCAGGCCGGTGGAGCAGTCGGACAGCGTGAGTGCCGCGGCGGCGAGGACGGCCGTTGCCCTGCCGGCTGATTTGAACAGCGCGCGGCGGGTTGCGCCCGGGCCGGAGAAGAGGGGGGGAATCACGGAACTCCTTAGGTGAATTATGGGAACCTAAGTAAGGGTAGCCTAGCCTGTCCAGAATTAGAAAAGCTTTCTGTTGTGTAATTAATACTTTGACGTATCGAATAGCAACGCGGGGTCACCTATGGCCCTTCCCGACGGGAACTTTGGGCGTAATGTGACCCCGCGCTGGGGTATTGGAGACGGGTCAGCGGAGCACGATGTCCACGGGGTTCGCCTCGGACCGCCACTGACCTTCCGCGCCGGGCTTGGGCCGGATCACCGGGGCGGTGAGAACTCCGGAGCGGTTGGTGCGCTTGTCCCGCAGGATCTCGGTCACCGAGCCCAGGTGCCGGGACAGGTCGATCACGTTCTCCGGGGCGGCCAGCAGCAGCTGGAATCCGAACTCGTGCAGCGCCTTGATCCCGGCGCCGGCAAACTCCTCCGAGGCCAGCACAAACGCCTCATCCATCATCACGGTGCCGTAGGTGGTGAATCCCTGCTCGGCGATGCCCAGCTGGTAGCTCAGCGCGGCGGCCATGATGAACGCTGTGAAGCGCTGCCGCTCGCCGCCGGACATGGAGCCGGTGTCCGCGTGCATGTAAACGTCGGTCCGCTTGCCGCCGCCATTCTTGGCGATCTTGCCGCCTGGCGGCGAACCGGTCACCTCCCGGTGCTCCTTGCACTGGATAAACAGGTGCCCGCGGACATCCAGCACTTCGGCACGCCAGCGCCGGTCCTCCGGAGTGGGTGAGCCGAGCCGCTTCACGAGCGTTTCGAGGGTCTTGTACCGGGCGGTGAGCTCGGCGTCGTCGCCTCCCCCGGCTTCCGGGCCGGAACCCGCACGGGTGGGCCGCGTGTGCCGGGCCTTCAGCGCGTTCTGGATGGCGTCCTTGAACTGCTTGGCCGTGGCCGGCAGGGTCTGCTTGATGTCCAGCTCCAGGAAGCTGCCCTCGTGGAAGTTGACCTCGGACAGGATGCCGTTGAGCGGCAGGATACGGCTGGTGATGGACCGCCGCTCCTCGTCCAGCAGGTGCAGCAGCGTGCTGAACGATTCGTGCGTGCGCTGGTTGAAGAACTGCCGGAACTCGGACTCCTGGGCGGGCAGGCCGTCGCTGATGATGGCGTGGTAGCGGCCCTCGAACTCCCCCGCAGCACCGATGGATGTGCCGTGGTCCGCGGAGATCGCGGAGCCCCACTCGCGCACAAAACCCTCGAAGATTCGGGTCAGCCGTTCGGAGGCTGCCTGCCCGCGCGTCTCGGCGGCGTGCAGCTCCCCGAGCAGCGCCGTCCGGACGCGGTTGGCCAGGTTGTCCAGCTCATGCATCTCGCTGACGTCACCGAAATCGGTGAAGTACGGTTCCAGCGCCGTGACGGTGGCGTCCGACGGCGGCACTTGCTCCAGGCGGCCACGCGCGGCTTCCAGCAGCGAATCGGCGGCGCTCATTTGCCGGTCCAGTGCCTTGTATTCGCTTTGCAGGACGGCTGCGGCTTCGGTGCTGGCCTGGTGCTTCTGCCGCGCGGTTTCGATGTTGGCCCGCAGCGGCTCCAGGTCGGCCTGGGCCGCGAGGGCATCCTTGAGCCGCTGTTCAATCCTGGCGAGTTCATCGGCGGCCACGGCAGCGGAGACCTGTTCCCAGGGCCGGTGGTCCTCCGCGATCCGGCGGAGGGCGTCGAGCTGCCGGCTCATGCCCTGGTGCGACTCTTCACGGCTCTGGGCAAGCTCGGCGGCCTTGGCGAGTTCCTGCTGCAGGTCCTCCACCTGGGTGGCCACGAGTTCCAGCTTGGCGGCGTTGTCGAACCCGAGCACGTAGTCCTGGCGGCTGGTGAAACGGTCGTCCTTCTCCACCGTGTGCCGGTTGCGTTTGACCACACCGCCCAGGCTCAGGCCCTTGTCCAGGGTGGCCAGTTCGTTGGGGTCCTCCACGCACGGGTAGGCGAAATCGAGGGCGATCCGCTCCCGGATCCATTCCCCGGCGTCCGCCACCGCGCCGCTGGCGAGGATGTCCAGCTTGGTGAGCAGGTCGCCGTCGCGCGCGTCCTCCACGGCGAGGGCGCCTCCCGCGAGCGGCTTGGACACGTCCACCGCACGCAAGGCGCCACGGACTTTGTTGTCGTTCAGGTAGCGGGTCACCGCGGCGAAATGTTCGCCGGGGACCAGCAACGTGGTGGCGAGGTTCCGGAGCGCGCGCTCCGCGGCGGGCCGCCAGTGTTCCTCCCCTTCGGCGAGGTCCATCAGCTCGCCGCCGAACGGCATCCGGTCCTCAGGAACGCCGGTGGCCGCCGCGATTGCCGCCCGGTTTTCAATGCTCGACGGCGGCAGCAGGGACTTGCGCGTCTTCAGCGACAGCAGCTCCTGCTGGGCTGCTGCCAGCTCACGCTTTTTGGTGGCGTGGCCGTCGAAGGCTTCGAAGCGGAGCTCTTGCAGGGCCTGCGAGTCATCCTTGAGCTCGGCCGATCTGGCGGCAGCCTGCTCGTGGGCCTGTTCCCAACCCTCATCGGTCCACTCCAGCTGCAGGCCGGCGTCGGACAGTGCCTTGCGGGCCGCTTCCTCCACCTGCTCGCGGAGCCGCAGGCCAACCTTGGCGTTGTCCAGCGACTGCTCTATCGCGGAGATCGCGTTGCCGCCCTGGTTGTTGTAATCGGTCTCCAGCTGGCGCAGTTCCTTGGCCAGCCCGTCGCGGATGGAACGTTCCCCGCCGAGCTCCTTGGCCTTCACCTGGGCCAGGTCCTTGAACCGGGCCAGGGTCTTCTGGTGCACCGTGACCGCGAGCTGCTGCTTATAGGCTTCGAACTCCTCGCCCGACAGCTCGCGGAGCCGGTTTGCGTCCAGGAGCGACTGCGCATATTCCTTGTTCAGCCCGGGGACGGGGGCCAGCTGGTCCCGCTGCTGCCGCACATCCTCCAGCCGCTGCCGGATGGACATCAGGTTGCTGAACTCCTCCACCACGTCGTCCGCCGCGGCCAGCGTGGCCGGGGCGTCCAGGACCTGGTCGCGGAAGAACGTATTGACGCTGCCGCCCAGGCCCTTGCCGGCCTGGATTACCCGCAGCAGGGGCAACGCCTGGTCCGAACTGATGCCCAGGAGGCGGCGGAAACGCTCGGCGAAGGCCTTGTGTACATCGAAGATCTGGGCGTCCGGGAAGATGGTCTCCAGCGCAGCTTTGGTGAATCGCTTTTCCGCGATGTCCTCGATGGCCGGCAGGTCCAGCGGCTTGCTGTCGATCACGTAGAAACGCCCGACGCTGGACTCCGTGCCGTTTTTGGGCAGGTCGAACAGGGCGGACACGGTGAGGCGCGTGCCCGCGGCGTTATCGAACGTCAGGGCGACGGCGGACCAGGTGGCGCCGGGGCGCTGGAACGCACTGGCCGAACCTTCGCCCACGGCCTTGTCGCCCACCTTGCCGCGCATGTAGGTGAACGTGGTCCGCTTGTCCTCCACAGCACCGCCGGCACGCTGGGCCGCGGCCTCGTTGGAGCGCGGCCGGGCGTCAAACACCCGCAGCATGGCGTCAAACAGCGTGGACTTGCCCACGCCCGAGTTGCCCGTCAGCAGGGTTCCGTTGCGGTCCACATGCATCGTGTGAGCCCCATGGAACGTACCCCAGTTGACCACCTGCACCAACGCCAGGCGCATCTGGCCGGGGTTCGTGAGGTCGCCCATCGGCAGCATGGTTGCGATGCTCACTTGGCTTCCTCCCCTTCGGGGGTCGAGGCAGTCGCGGCATCATCGTCCTCGGCACCCGGGTCGTTGTCGAGCTCTATCAGCGCTTCTGTGCCTGTGGGGTCTGTGGTGGCTGCTACCAGGGCTTCGATTTGGGCGGGGATGTCGCCGATGTTTTCGAAGGGGAGGGCAAGCGGGAGGGCGTTGGAGATGGTGTAGACGTCGTCCAGGCCGGTGGTGAGGAGCAGTTGGCGGGCCAGGAGCTTGGTGATAGCGCGGGTGACCACGTCCGAATCCCGCAGCGCGTCCTGCTGTCCGGCGGGCTGATAGTGGGCCACAAGGTCAGCGATTTCCTCGCGGGTGATGGTGGCGTCGGTCTGGGCCGTGACGTGGCGGTCCAACAGCATCCGCAGGCGGAGCAGCACGATGGTCTCCACGCGGCTCAGGGCACGCTGTTGGCGCAGGATGCTGGAGCGGCTGCTGCCGCCGATGGCCTCGGGATCCACCGGGCGCAGGACGGCGATCTTGCGTTCGTGGTCCAGCTGCAGGCTCAGGAACAGCTCGGACAGGCGGCTGCGCAGAATGATCTGGTTGTCCAGCAGCGTGGTCCACAGCTTCTCGTCGCGGCCGCCGTCAACGTACGGACCCTTGAGCAGCTTGACCAGCGCCTGGCGCACCTTCATCGAGAGAACGCCGGTATCGCCGGCAAACAGTGCCGCGCCGTCCACAAACGTGTCCCGGGGCGTGACGCTGAAGGGTGATGTAGCGTGCGCCGGTGCCTCGGCGAGGGGTGCAGCCTCCTCAACGGGGGGTGCCGCCGTCGTAATTTCTTCAGTCATCGTCAATCCTTCTTGAGGGTGACCACCGGCAGGTACGCCGTGCGGGTGGTGCCGTCGATCTGTTCGTAGTCCAGGCCATCCCAGCCGTCGCGGTCAAAGGCCGCGCCTTCTTGGAGGGCGTGCGAGAGGAGTTCCCGGATGGAGTTGATGTGCCGTTCCTCCGGCGGGAGCTGTCCCCAGGCCTCGGCCAGGGTGGACGCGCCGGCCACGGCGGCCCGGATGGCCTCCGGACGGGCTTTGCCTGTTCTCGGCGAGCGCACGCGGTCGGAGTCGCTGAAGGCGATGGGGTCGGCCAGCCTGGGCGGGACGGCGAACTCGTCCGGGTCGTACAGCTTGACCATGGCCAGCGATTCGAACCCTGCGTTGAACAGCACCGGACCGCGGACCAGGCCCGGCCGTTCGCGTTCATACGGCAGGGACCTGATGGCCTGCTCGGCCTCGCGCAGCACCTTGCGGAGACGGACGGACTGGCGGAAGTCGTCACTCTGGACATAGGTGTTCAGGCTTTCGCTGAGCTTGCCGTAGATCCGCTGGATCTGGCTGTGCTGGTGGCGGAGCTCGGCCACCAGGTTCTTCAGCGTCTCGCGGTCCTCCGGCGAAAGGTCGTCGGCGAACTGCCGGCTGAGGACTTCGCCGATGGCCGAACGGAACCGGACCTGCTGTTGCGGGTCTTCCAGGAACGCGGTGAAGGAGCGGAAGGTCCTGCCCTCGGGGCTCTGCCGCAGCCGCTTATCCGCGTCGAGCACCTGCGCCATGGTGGCACCCTTGCTGAGAGACTCCTCGATGATCTGGTTGCGCAGCTCGCCCACGAGTTCCTCGATGCGGTCGCGCATCTTTTTGTAGTCGGCGGGCAGGCTGGCGGCGAGGTCCAGGATGTTCCCGGCGGCTTCCACGGCGTCGTCGTCGTCCAGCAAGCCGTCAAAGTCGCCGGAGCTGATGTCCTGGATCAGCTGCTGCCGTTCCCCGATCTCGTCCTCGAGGGATTCCAGCCGGGCACTCTGGTCCGGGTTGGTCTCATTGGCCAGCTTCTCCACGTCACCCAGGAGCGTACCCAGCCGGGAACCGTTCAGCGTGGAACGCTCGCTGGAGAGGCTGTCCAGGAAAGCGAGCACGCGGGCGGCCGGTTCCGTGACCTCATAAACGATCTGCCCCGACTGGTTGCGGCGGGTCAGGAAATGCTTGCGCGTCCACTCGTCCGCATAGTTCCTGCCGGACGACGTGCCGATGGCGATACCACCCGGCCCGGGCTCCTGGCGCCGGAGCTGCTCAAGGAAGGAGTCGACGTCGGCGTGGAACTCCTCGAGCGGAAGCTGCGGACGTGTGCGGGTAAAGGATGCCTGGAGCACCGCAATCACCCAGGGCGCCGAGCGTGTCAGGGCCCAGGCGGGTCCCTTGGTAAGGAGTTCGAGGTCCCGGAGCCGGGCACTGATCGCGTCAGCGGATGACCTGGCGGAGGGGGGGCACGCGCTCTCCTTCAGCTGCTGGGGAATGGTTTGGGCAGCGCGGATCGCGAAAACTGCCAACTACAAGGTTAACGCAGGCCCCGCGACCGAATAATCGTTGTACCTTGCTGGCCGCGGGAGCACACTATTTAGATCACCTGAGAGGAGTTTGTCATGCGTGAAAAAGCTGTACTGATCACCGGGCTGGCGGCTGCGGCTGTCATTCTGGGTGGCGCGACAGTGGCGGTCGCCGCGAGCACCCGGACCAGCGGAGATCAGCCCTTGAGCAAGATCGGGGTCAACGTCGACCGGTCAGTGCCGGTGTCCACCGTCCCGGGGCCCGAGCGGGACGACGATTCCAATCTGGCACCACTTAACACTGCGGACCATGACCAGGCCGCGAACGCCGCATTGGCCAGGGTGGGCCAGGGCAGTGTCATCGAGGTGGAACGGGAAAATGACGGGAACGTCGCGTACGAGGTTGAAGTCAGGCTGGACAACGGTTCCCAGGTTGAAGTGGGGCTCGGCGCCGACTTCGCGGTCCTGAACCAGGCCGCCCCGGAGTTCGACGACGATTAAAGGCAAGCGCGGACAGTGACTTCCGCGACCGCTCCGTGACCTACGTCCCGGTAGCATTGCGATCCCGTATCAACCGGGCCTGACGGCGGGGCAACTCTGGCTCGGGCGCCCAAGCACCCCCTACGCTCATGCTACTGATCTCAACCGAAGCAACGGCGCAGCAGGGGGAACAATGCAGTTCGACTTAAGTGCAGTGGAGACGGCCACCATGGTGTTCATTGGAACCCTGGTGTTTGGCCTGGTCCTGGTGGGCTTCGTCCTGACAGCAGGCTTCCTGGCCCTGGTCCTTGTGGGGGTGGGCAAGTTCGCCTGGTTCCTCGCCTCCACCACGCTGCTGACGGTGGTCCACGGGATCAACCATGGCTGGGACAGGCTGGTCCACCACGCCTCCTCCGTGGAGGTCCCCGGGGACTTTCAGGGCCAGCCAGCCCCTAGCACTGGAAGCTACCCGCGGGTAATGTTGAGAGACAGCTGAGGGGTTCTCCAACCCGGCGGATCCATGGCTTGAACCGGCCATCCCGGGCAGAGGAGATACCCCATGAGCTCCGCCACTGACAGTCCCGCCACGAACCCGCCCGCCACCCATATTCCTGCCACCGACGCCCCGGACGACGACGTCCCCGTCGCGGCGGCCAATATCGGGTCCGAAGCCACCGCGGCGGATGCCCGCGCCCTTGCTGAAGCCTCCCGCGAGCTCGACTGGGACCGGCCCAGCTTCGCCAAGGGACTGTACCTGGGGAATTTCGACCTCAGCCTCATCCACCCCTGGCCGAAGGCAAATGCCGATGACGTGGAACGCGGCGAAGCCTTTATGGAACGCCTCACCGCATACGCCCGCACCATGTCCGGCCGCATGATTGAACGCGAGGCCAGGATCCCGGACGAGTACCTCCAGGGCCTGGCGGGCCTAGGCGTCTTTGGCATGAAGATCCCGCAGGAGTACGGCGGGCTCGGCCTGTCCCTGGTCTACTACGGCAGGGCCCTGGCGCTGCTCGGAAGTGTCCACCCGAGCATCGGCGCCCTGATCTCCGCGCACCAGTCCATCGGTGTCCCCGAGCCCGTGAAAGTCTTCGGCACGCCGGACCAGAAACGCGAGTACCTGCCGCGCTGCGCCGCCGGGGCCATCACCGCATTCCTCCTGACCGAACCGGACGTTGGCAGCGATCCCGCCCGGATGGGCAGCACCGCCGTTCCCACGGACGACGGCGGGAGTTATGTCCTGGACGGCGTGAAGCTTTGGACCACCAACGGCGTGATCGCCGAGCTGGTGGTGGTGATGGCCGTGGTGCCGGCCCACACCGATGCGGAGGGCACCGAACACAAGGGCGGCATCAGCGCCTTTGTGGTGGAAATGGACGCCCCCGGCATCACCGTGGAGAACCGCAACACCTTTATGGGACTGCGCGGGATCGAAAACGGCGTCACCCGGTTCCACCAGGTGCGGGTGCCCGCGGCCAACAGGCTGGGCCGCGAGGGCCAGGGCCTGAAGATCGCGCTCACCACGCTGAACACGGGCCGGCTTTCCCTGCCTGCGTTGTGCGTGGCGTCCGGCCGCTGGAGCCTGAAGATCGCCCGTGAATGGTCCAACGCCCGCACCCAGTGGGGCCAGCCGGTGGGCAAGCACGAGGCCGTCGGCAAGAAAATCGCCTTCATCGCCGCTTCCGCCTTCGCCCTGGACGCCGTCTTCGAGCTGTCCGCGGAACTCGCCGACGCCGGGCAGAAGGACGTGCGGATCGAGGCTGCCCTGGCCAAGCTGTGGTCCTCCGAGATCAGCTACCGGATCGCCGATGAACTGGTCCAGATCCGCGGCGGCCGTGGCTTCGAGACGGCGGACTCCCTGGAAGCCCGGGGCGAACGCGCGGTTCCGGCCGAGCAGCAGCTGCGCGACCTCCGGATCAACCGGATCTTTGAGGGCTCCTCGGAGATCATGAAACTCCTCATCGCCCGGGAAGCCGTGGACGCCCACCTTGCCGCCGCCGGCGACCTTGCGGCCGTGGATGCCAGCCTCCAGGACAAAGCGAGGGCCGCCGTCGGGGCTTCAGGCTTTTATGCCCGGTGGCTGCCCAAACTCGTTGCCGGCGCCGGAATGGACCCCCGGTCCTACAGCGACTTCGGCAGGCTGGCCAAGCAGCTGCGCTTTGTGGAGCGGTCCTCGCGCCGGCTGGCCCGCCAGACGTTCTACGGCATGGGTCGCTGGCAGGCGAAGCTGGAGTACAAGCAGGCATTCCTGGGCCGGGTGGTGGACATCGGCGCCGAGTTGTTCGCCATGGCCGCCTGCTGTTCACGGGCCGAGATGATCCTTCGCACCACGCCGGACCATGCCGCCGCTGCCTACGAACTGGCCGAGGCATACTGCGAGCAGGCCCGAGTCCGGGTTGACGAGTACTTTGACCAGCTCTGGCGGAACACCGACGACGGCGACCATATCCTTTCGCGCAAGGTCCTGGCCGGGGATTACACCTGGCTTGAGGCGGGAGTACTGGATCCGTCGGAAGGCACCGGTCCGTGGATCGCCGATGCCACGCCGGGTGCGTCAACCAAGGAAAACCTGCACCGGAAGTACCGCTAGCAACTCATAAGCATCCTTGTTATCGCTGGTCACCAGTGGTTGAGTTGACGCATGAGCAACCAAACGGACCCAGAGGACAGATTTCTGCCGACGACGCGGAACGAGAATCTACGGAATGAAACTGCTCGTGACCAAGCCTTCGCCGGTGGTGAGCCCACGCGCGCCTTCGATCAGTCGCCGGCGCCCTATGCCGAGCCGGACCCCGCCCCTGCCCCTGAAGCCCAAGCGCCGGTGACCGACTCTTCAGTGCTGGATCCGCGCCTGACTGACCCGCGCCTGACCGATCAGCAGACGGCCGTGGCCAGGGAAAAGGAACAGTTCGGCGGCATCAAGGTGGGCTCGGCCTTTTTTGGCTGGCTTGCAGCCACCGGCATGGCTGTCCTGCTCACAGCATTTGTGGCCGCAGCCGGAACGGCCGTAGGACTGGCGAACAACACCGACGTAAACGACGCCGTTAACCAGGTAACGACGAACGGCGCCGTCGGGCTGGCGGGCATCATTGTCCTGCTGGTGATCCTGTTCGTCTCCTATTACTCCGGCGGCTACGTGGCCGGCCGGATGGCCCGGTTTAACGGCGCCCGGCAGGGTTTTATGGTGTGGATCTGGGCACTGATTGCTGCGGTTGTGATTGCGCTGCTGGGCATCATCGCGGGCCAGCAGTTCAATGTCCTGGCCAACCTGAACAGCTTCCCGCGAATCCCCATCAACGAAGGCGAACTGACCCTCACCAGCATCATTGCCGCCGTCGTGGTGGCGCTGGTCGCGCTGGTGGGTGCCGTGCTCGGCGGTCTGGCGGGCATGCACTTCCACCGCAAGGTGGACCGGGCCGGCTTTACCCCGGACGAAACGTACAGCGACTGAGCCTTAGGAGGCCGACCGCTCGCGGGTGGTGAGCATGGGGGGTTCTCCCCTGGCGCGACGCTACAGGGCAGTCAGGCGAGCATCACGGCGTCGACGTAGTACCAGTGGCGGTTTTGCCGGACAAAACGGCTGGTTTCGTGGTGGACTCCACGTTCGCCGTCGTGCCGGTAGTGAGCCTTGAACTCCACGGTTCCCTCAGTATCCAACGGGCCGCCGCGGCTTGTGGACAGGATGTCCAGGCGGCGCCACTCCATGGCCGGGTCCAGCTCCAGATCCGAAGGCGCGGTATCCGGGTGCCAGGTTTTTCGGAGGTATTCGGTGTCCAGCAGGACAAACGCGCTGTAGCGGGAGCGCATCAACTGCTCCGCCGTGGCCGCGTAGGCCCCGCCACCATGGAACCGCCCGCAGCAGTCCGCGTAAGACTCGCCGGACAGGCAAACGCACGGGCCGTCGTTGATCGGGTTCTCGGGCATGACGCTCCTGTCTCGGGTGTCCGGACCGCTTTCCGGCGGCCTCGTGGATTCCTTTCGACTATAGGGCTCAGCCGGTGTTGTCATTTCCGGTAACAGCTTCGAAACAACCTCGGACGAACCCCGCCCGGAGCCCGCAGGACGGAAAAATAGTCCGTAAGGTGGTAGGGGGCTGTTGCCCGTGGTGATGAGTGCCGGGACGGACTCCGCCGCCGGCAGAGAGGAGAGATGACATGGGAGATTCAACGACGATCGCTCTCAACCTGACTTTTTTCGGCACGCTCGGCCTGGCGTTCCTGATGTTCCTGGGCCTGTTCCTGCTGGTTGTCATCACCTTGCTGCTTGCCGGCGTCGGGCGGCTGTTTGTCCTGACCGCGATGGCCTTTTTCGGGAGGCTCCCGAATAACGAAACCCTCCCCCTGGTCCGGCTGACCGGCGAGCCCGGGCCGCCGTCGGACACCCCTCTTGCAACGCACGACGACGGCGCTGCCGTGGCCGTAGCGAGCACACCGCGCGAGTGGCGCAAGGCCCTTCGGGACGGGCGCAATTTGCTGAAACCCTCCGAATTCCGGCCCCGCTTCCACCATGCGGTGGTGCACCACCCGATGCTTACCGCGGCCCGCAAGGAGCCGCCGGTTCTTGCCGAGGACTGGGCCGCGGCGGTGGCCGAGGCGGATGCCCGGGCCATGGCGCGCGCCCGTGCGGCCGTCCCCGAAATCAAGATCTCGGTGCGTGATCTTCCCGGCCCCTCCGTTCCCGCAGCGAAGGTGGAGGCGGTGGCTCCGCTGGTGGAGTCGGCGCTGCATCAGGACAACCCTGGACCCGACAACGCCAACCGCGACCACCTCACCCGTGAGGCCGCCGTCATTGGGGCCGCCCGCTCGTTCACGAAGCCGCCCGTCCCCGCACCGCTGTCCCTGCTGGATACCGGATCGCTGGTGTCGCTGTCCGGCCATGCGAAGGTCCTCAAGGCCAAACTGCCTGCCGACCGACGCTAGGACCGCGCGGAGCCAAGGCGTCACGAACCGTCACTGCTCACAATCCGGAAAGCCCTTACCCTGAGCAACTATCTCGGCTAACGTGGAAACCATGGAATTCAGATACCTCGGAAACAGCGGCTTCAAAGTCTCGGAAATCACGTTCGGCAACTGGCTGACGCACGGCTCACAGGTGGAGAATGATGTCGCCACCCAGTGCGTGCGGGCCGCGCTCGACGCCGGCATCAGCACCTTTGACACCGCGGACGTCTACGCCAATACCGCCGCAGAAACCGTCCTCGGCGAGGCGCTGAAGGGCGAGCGCCGGGAGTCCCTGGAGATCTTCACGAAGGTCTTCGGCCCCACCGGGCCCAAGGGCAAAAATGATCTGGGCCTGTCCCGTAAGCACATCATGGAGTCCATCAACGGCTCGCTCAGCAGGCTGCAGACGGACTACGTGGACCTCTACCAGGCCCACCGGTACGACTTCGAGACGCCGCTGGAAGAGACCATGCAGGCGTTCGCAGACATCGTGCGGCAGGGCAAAGCGTTGTACATCGGCGTCAGCGAGTGGACGGCGGAGCAGCTCCGCGCCGGCCACGCACTGTCCAAGGAACTGGGCTTCCAGCTGATCTCCAACCAGCCGCAGTACAACATGCTGTGGCGCGTCATCGAGGCGGAGGTGGTGCCGGCATCCGAAGAGTTAGGTGTCTCCCAGATTGTCTGGTCCCCGATGGGGCAGGGCGTGCTGAGCGGCAAATACCTGCCAGGCCAGCCTGCACCGGCGGGCAGCCGTGCCACGGATGACAAGGGCGGCGCCAGGATGATCGAGCGCTGGATGCGTGACGACGTCCTGGCCGGTGTCCAGGACCTCAAGCCGATCGCCGCCGAAGCCGGCCTCTCCATGCCCCAGCTCGCGGTGGCCTGGGTGCTGCAGAACCCGAACGTTGCCTCGGCCATTGTGGGCGCGTCCCGCCCTGAGCAGATCGCTGACAGCGTTGCCGCCGCGGGTGTGGTCCTGGAGCCCGAGACCATGAAGAAGATCGACGACGCCATCGGCTCACTCGCCGAACGCGATCCGGCGCACACCAAGTCCCCCGCCACCCGCGAAGCCTAGGAGCGCCGCTCCCCTGGAGTTTTTGTCCAGATAATGGCCGGAGAACACACGAACGGCCCCATTATCTGGACAAAAACTCCGGGCTGGGCGGGGTGAGCTGCGGCAACCTCGGCAGCTGTAGCTCCGCAGGCCCTCTCGCGTGCACCGGCACTACGACGCCCTCACCGCGATCGAAGCCGGCGACGCCACACTGCACGGAAGTCACCCGCTGTCCTGGGTTCTTAAGGATTCCTTAAAGAAGGCGGGGCAGAGTTGTCTGCGGGCGGCTAACTGGCCACCTGCAGATGCCTAACGGGAGTCCTTGATGCCAGACGCCATCCATACCCGAGCGTTAGCAGCGGGTCCTCCTTCAGCGGATCAGGGAAACGCCAGTCGGCGGGAGCGCCAAACCCGGCTCCTGGTGCTGCCCCAAGCACCGCATTGGTTGGCGACGGCGCTGCTCCTGGCCACCGCCGTCGTCGCACTTGGCCTGACGGTGCAGCTCATTCCCGGTGCCAGCACCGGCGAATTGGGCGTAGATCAGGACATCAGCCGGCACCACGTGGCCCTGCTCACCGGTGCGGCCATGGCCCTGAACCTGCTCTTCGGTCCCGCGGCCGGGGTGCTGGCGATCGGCGCCGTCGCGTTGTTCCTGTTGGTGGCCCGCGGGGCGCCCGTGAACGCAGTCGCGTTCAGTCTGATGGCGTCCTCAGGGTGGGTGGCGAGCGAACTTTTCAAGCTTCTGATCGAGAGACAACGTCCCGATCCCACCCTGCTGTTCGACCCGTTGGCCCCGGAAATCGGTCCCGACAGTTTCCCCAGCGGCCACGTTACTTTCGCCGTGACTCTTGCCTTTGCAGTGTATTTCCTGGCCAGGGGGACGCGCTGGTCAAAATTCGCCGCCGTTGGTGGTGTTGTGGTGACCGTGGTCGTGGCGTGGTCCAGGCTGTACATCGGCGTCCACTACCCCTCCGATGTCGTGGGTTCGCTGCTTGCCGGCAGCATGGCCGTGATCCTTACGGCGGGGCTGTGGAACAGGCTCGCACCCATCGCCTGGCGGCGGCTGCAAGGCAGCGCGGCAACCCGGCGGTTCCTGACCTAAGAAGGGCGTCATGCAGACATTTCATGCACTGGCCACAGTTGCGGCGTCGGCCGCGGCTTCCTCACCGCTCGATCCTGCGGGACTGCTCCACGGCCTCGGACCGGCCGCCCTGGCCGTCATCGCCGGGATGGTCTTCATCGAATCCGGCGTCCTGTTCCCGTTCCTGCCTGGAGACTCGCTGCTGTTCACGGCCGGCCTCCTCCTCCACCAGCAGCTGAACGTGTCGCTTCCTGTGCTGATCGGCGTCGTCGCAGCAGCCTCGGTGGCCGGGGACCAGGTGGGGTACACGCTTGGCCGGAAGTTTGGGTGCCGGTGGTTCAAAGACGACGCCCGGATCTTCAAGTCCTCGCACCTGGCCCAAACGGAGGAGTTCTTCCGTCGGCACGGCGGCTCCGCGGTGGTGCTGGCCTGGTCTGTGTCCGTGATCCTGTTGGGGTCTTGGCTGGGGCACTTTGACATCATCGCCAACAACATCGACCTCATCGCCGTCACCATGGTCCTGGTCTCGGTCATCCCCTGGGGCATCGAGTTCCTCAAGCGCCGACGGAACCGGGGGAGCGCCGACGGCGAACGCGCGGGCGAAGACCCCGTGAAAGAGCTGGCCACGGAAGAATAGCCCCATGACAACAGATGCCCGGCCGTCCGTGCTCCTGGTCGAGGATGATCCGGTCCTGGGGCCGCTTATCGCCGAGCTCCTGGAAGGCGACTACCGAATCAGGCTGGTTACCAACGGGAAATCCGGCCTGAGCGTAGGCCTCGGAGAACCCTGGGACGTGCTCGTGATCGACCGCGGCCTGCCGGACCTCGATGGCATTGCCCTCATTGCCGCGCTGCGGGACAAGGGAATTTCGACGCCGGTCCTGATCCTTACAGCACTCGGGGGAACGGATGAGAAAGTCCGCGGCCTCGACGCCGGCGCCAACGACTACATGACCAAACCCTTCGACGCCGGGGAGCTTGCCGCACGCCTGCGTGCCCTGACCCGGACCTACACCCCTGCGCCGCAAACGGTCGGTATCGGCGACTGGGAACTGAACGCCGTCGCCCGCTCAGTCCGATCCGTCTACGGACCGCTGGTAACGCTGACCACGAAGGAGTGTGACCTGCTGGCCGCCCTGGCTACGGAGCCGGACCGGGTGTTCAGCCGCGACGACCTCATCCGGGCCGTTTTCCCTCCCAGCGACCAGCCAAGCGTTATCGATACATACGTCCACCACCTTCGACGCAAGATTTCAAAGAACGTGATCCGCACGGTCCACGGCGTGGGCTACCAGATCGGGGACGGCCATGAATGAGAAAACTGCGGTTGCCGCGGATCCGGACCGGGCCACTCTGCGCAAGGCGTCGCTCAGGATCGCGGTGCGGATCACCCTGGCCTGTGCGGTGATGGTCCTCTGCCTCCTTGCAGGCGCTGCTGTATACCTGATGAACCAGCTCGCCTACCTCGACTACAAAGATCTCCTCAAGGCCCTTGTCATCGTCGGGGCAGCGGGCATCGTCCTTGCCGGCGTGATCGGCTGGCTCAGTGCCCGCAGCGCCATCCGCCCCTTAGGCGAGGCAATGGCCCTGCAGCGCCGGTTCGTGCAGGACGCGAGCCACGAACTGCGCACGCCATTGGCAATACTGGACGCACGCATCCAGCTTGCCCAGCGTGATGCGCCACCTGATTCGAAACCGGGCCAGGCCTTGGCACGGATCCGGGACGACACCTCAACGTTGACAGCGATCGTCAACGAGTTGCTCCTGGCCGCAACGGGCAGCGCGGCCGAGAGTCCCACAGAACCCGTGGACGTCGCCGAGGTTACGGCATCGGTTGCCGATAGCCTCCGCCAAATCGCCCACGAAGCGGGCGTCGGCCTGAAAGTCACCAGCGGGGACCGGGCGCTGGCCCGAATCGATCCGAACAGCCTCCGCCGGGCCATCCTTGCCCTGGTGGATAACGCCCTCGCACATACGCCGCCGGGAGGGACGATCGCCCTTGTTACGGCACGGACCCCACGCAGCGCCGTGATCACCGTGACCGATACCGGGAACGGGATCACCGGCGTCGAGCGGGACAGAATCTTTGAACGGTTTGTGCGGACGCCCCGCCTGGACGGGGCCCCTGGGCACAGGAGTTTCGGCATCGGACTGGCCCTGGTACGCGATGTGGTGACCCGTGCAGGTGGGACCGTTGAGATCGCCGGCACGGGCCCCCAGGGAACCACCATGAAAATCAGCCTTCCGCTGACCAGCGACTGACCCGCGAAGCCGTATACTCGGTGCCAGCCATGACCATCCTTCCGTCCTCCCCCGCCAGCGTCCGCATTGATGCGTGGCTGTGGGCCATCCGCGCCTACAAGACACGCTCATCCGCCACCGCTTCGTGCCGGGCCGGGCACGTGCGGCTGAACGGAAGCCCGGCCAAAGCCTCGGCCACCCTGGTCACGGGAGACACCGTCACGGTGCGGATGTCCGGCTTCGAACGCACCCTCGAAGTCCGCCGCCTGATCGCAAAACGCGTGGGGGCAGAGGCCGCGTCGCATTGTTTTACCGACCACACGCCGCCACGGCCGGTGGCACCTGCGCTGGGCCTCCCGCAGCGGGACCGCGGTGCCGGGCGTCCCACCAAGAAGGACCGCCGCGAGATGGAACGGCTCAAGGGCTCCACAACTTAGGCTGTCCGCCCGCCGAGCCATCAGAATTGGAACCGTGAACAACTTCATCCTGGCCTCCGTCCGACAGCCCGGCGAGGATACCGTCTCGGACCTGCACATCGTTGATGGTGTCGTATCCCGGATCAGTGCCGGCGGCAGGATCCCGGGCGACGCCCGCGTGGTCAGCCTGGACGGGCGCTACGTCATTCCAGGGCTCTGGGACGAACACGTCCACATGACCCAGTGGGCGCTGCACTCAAACAGGCCGGACCTTTCCGCCGCCGCGTCCGCGCAAGAAGCGGCGGCCGCCGTCGGACTTCATGTTCACGACGCCGATCTTTCGGTCACCACCGTGGGGGTGGGCTTCCGCGACGCTTTGTGGCCGGACGTCCCCACTCTGGAAATGCTCGACGCCGCCACCGGCAACCAGCCCACCGCCCTGATCAGCCACGACCTTCATTGTGTCTGGCTGAACAGCGCTGCCTCCCGGCGGTATGGGGTAGCGGTTGACACCGGCGGCCTGCTCCGGGAGGAACCTGCCTTTGCGCTGACCCGTGAGTTGGGCAAGCTCCCGGACTCAGTGGTGGACGGCTGGGTCCGCGATGCCGCTCGGGCGGCTGCAGCCCGGGGCATAGTGGGCATCGTTGATTTCGAGATGACCTGGAACCGCGACGTCTGGCTGCGACGCATCGCCGATGGATTCAACGCACTGAGGGTGGACGTCGGCGTTTACCCCGAGGACCTGGAGCGGGCCCACCGCGACGGCATGCGTACAGGCATGGAGCTCGACGGCGGCCTGGGGCGCCTGCGCGCCGGCCCGCTGAAGGTGCTCATTGACGGTTCGCTGAACACCCGGACGGCGTTCTGCGTGGACCCGTATCCCGACGGCGGCCACGGGCTCCTGACTGTCAGCTTTGACGACTTGGTGTCCCTGCTTCGGCGGGCACACGAATACGGCTTTGTCCCGGCGGTCCATGCGATTGGGGATGGCGCCAACCAGATGGCGCTGGATGCTTTCGAACACACAGGGATCGGCGGCCGGATTGAACACGCGCAGTTTGTCCGGACGGAGGATTTGGCCCGTTTTGGGCCTCTGGGCGTTACGGCCAGCGTGCAGCCGGTGCATGCACTGGATGACCGCGACGCCGCGGAGTCCAACTGGGGCGGCCGCACCCGGCGGGCGTTTCCGCTGAGATCGCTCCTCGACGCCGGAGCCACGCTGGCGCTGGGTTCGGATGCCCCGGTTGCGCCATTGGATCCGTGGGCTGGGATGTCGGCGGCCAGTACCAGGTCCCGGCAGGACGGCCGCGGGCCGTGGCATCCCCAGGAATGCATCAGCCGGGGGCAAGCACTTGCCGCTTCAGCAAGGGGCCGGAGCCGGATCGGGGTTGGGGACCGGGCGGACCTGGTGGTGCTCGACGCCGATCCGCTGGCCTCGCCGGACGCCGAATTCGCCGCCATGCCGGTTGCGGCAACACTCTTGGCTGGCCGCTTCACGCACGACGGCGGCCTGGCCTAGTTCCGCACCTTGGCCTGCACGAGATTCGCGAACGGCAGCCGGCCATGGTCCGCAACAAAAGCTGCGTGATACGCGGCCTCGGCTTGGTTGACTTCTTCGGCGGGCACCTCTTTCCACGCCATGATGAGTTCATCCGTGTGGGTCAGTTGCCAGATGAGCCGGCCGTCCCAATGGCCCGGCGGCCTTCCCCGCCCAAAATCCAGGAACTCCTTGATCTGGTTCCGGAGGCCGCGGTTGCCCTTGCTTCCCGGCCCGGCTTTGCCAACGTAGAGAATGTCCGCGCCGTCCACCCATTCCGCCAGAATGGCTGCCGCAGGCAGGGTGGGATTCTTTTTCTTGAAGGTCCCGGCGGTGCTGATCTTGAGGAAGTGAGGCTCGAACTCATTCGGCCGAAGAACGGCGAACACCCCGGTGCCCTGCGGAATCCTTATGATCTCGAGGCTGTCGAAGGCCCGGAAGCCGGCAAAGCCGTCGGACTTGAGCGTTTTCCTGTTCATCATGATGACGTTACCCGGACCGGCGCCGGTCCGAGGAAAACTTGCACTGCGCACCTATACGTCCAAAAGCGTAGAGTGGGTTCAGACGCCTGTTTCTGGACGCCGTGCTGCTGAGGGAGAGATCGTGACGATTGACTGGGACGAAAAAAAGGCCCTGCTACAGGAACCAAACATCGCGGCGGTAACGCAACTCTGCGATGAACTGATGGAAAAGAAGCCAGGGTCCGTCGTCCCCTACATCGACCCCGTGCATGACGAGGACGAATGCCGGATCGTCAGCCTGCACGTCAGTCCGGGCAAGGGCACCGAATCGGGGTTCGTCTCCCATTTCAATGACGACGAAGCCGCCCGCCGGGCCACCCAGATTTACGAACTTGCCGAGCTTGATCCGCGTTACGTGATGCCGTGGAATGCGTACCCCTGGGTGCGGGATCCGGAGCTTCCGTCGGCGCTGAACGTCCAGGAGAAGACTGACGGCCTGCGACCCTTCCGGCAGTTCCTCAAGATCAACCGCCGGGTCTCCGCAGTCATCGCACACGGCACGGACGCCTCCACGTTCCTCACCCTCTTCGAGAAGACCTACCATTCTTCCCTGAAGAACAGCGGCATCAAGATCTACAAGGCCAGCGCGCTCGGCGGGCGGGCCTTTGCTGTATCCGAAGCAAAACAGGATGATCTCCTCGCGAAGAGCGTCGACGTCTATAAGGACGCCATGCAGCGGGCGGGCATCCAGCACCTTTAGCCACGTACGCGGGCGGCAGTCACCGCGGTGCCTCAGCCTTCCAGTAAGCGCCTGCGGTGCTTGAGCTCCTTCACCCACGCCCTGGTGACCATGTCAGGGAACGGTGGTCCGCCGCCGTCGTTCCTCTCCGGCCCACCGAGCCTCGCGAACGCTGTGCTGGCCTCCAGATCGGTGATCAAGGGCCCTGACGCTTTCAGGGCGAGCTCGAGCACCTGCGCAGCCGTACGGTCTGTGAGTCCCAAGTCCGTGGCCCAGCCCAGAAAGTGGCGTCGGGAGATCCCGCTCCGCTTCCCGTTCAGGGTCAGCGCAAGGGTCTTGTCCCCGTAGACCACCGTGGAGGGGATGTCGTACACCGGGGCGATGGTCCACTCCCCGTGCGGCTGCTGGACCATGGAAACGTTCTTGGCATGCAGGTCCCCGTTGCCGCTCAGCCAGGCAAACGCCCCCTGGATGGCGAGGTTCCGGAGTGCCGGGAGAGGCGCCGAGCAGTAGCCGGCGAGTGCATGGCAAACCTGCGCATAAGCCACGTTGTACTTGTCCGCCGGGTAAAGCTTCAGGACCTGGGCCCCGTCCTCCACCGCCAGCCGCCGGACGTCGTCGGGGCCGCCCCCGGAGACGGGCACCCTGTCGAAGCGTTCCACCAGAAGCCCGGGCCTGCCCGCGATATCCCGGATCAGCCGGACCCTGCTCAGCGGAATCCGCAGCCTGGCCGCGTAGCGGAACATCACCAGCTCGTTCTCCACTACATGCGGGAATTCGGGGGCGTTGAGTTTAAGGATGAACCGCCTGCCGGCGCTTGCCACAGGGAGCGAGATCATGCCGGCAGACAACTTGTCCTGCACCCCGGCCAGCGCCACGGGGTCGATCAGGTCCGGGTCGCCGAGCAACTTGTCGAAGTCAACCGGCAGTTTGGGATCCAGCTGGACAGCGTGCTCGTCTGGATCCAGCACCTCGCCGTGGCCTACGATCTGGACGTCGCCCACCGGGTTCCCGCCGGCGGCGATCAGCAGGGACAGGTCGTCGTCGGCGCTGGTCTTGATGGACCGCCGCAGTGCGTTGAGCCGTCGGCCTTCCGGCAGGAGGCCGGTGAAATAGGGGGGCGCCGCCCCCGCCGCTGAATCGACGGGTGCCCCGGTGAGCGGCAGGGAACTGGCGACGGCGGGTCCCCCGGATGCGAGGTAGGCCGGAAGGTAGCTGAACCGGGTGCCGCCGTCGTGCCTTTCAAGCCGCGCGGCCAGGGCGCCCGCCTTGTAGATATCGGCGATACGGTGCTTCATCGTTGTGTTTCCTCGCCGCTGGCGTGGCCTGCCAGCGAGCCGGCGGATTTACCGGTTCTGGTGGTAATCCGGAGCTCCAGGCCCAGCGTGTCCAGTACGGCAAGCAGGGAATTGAGCTGGATGCTTGGCTTGCCCTGCTCAACAAACCTGACGAAGCGTTCCGAGACACCGGCCAGTGCCGAGAGGTCCTGCTGGGAAAGGCCCAGAGCAGCGCGCCGGGCCCGGACTTCCCTGGCCAATCTGTCGGTGATTGATTCAGTCATGGCGCTCCAATAGGTACGATCGTGCCGTTTTCTTGCCGGAACTGCAGCTTACGTCGTCTTCGCCTCCCTGAACAGGCATCCACCGGCACGATCGTACCGCCCGGTTCAGGGAGCTGGGCGGGAGGAGCTTATGCGCAGGCTCTAGAGCGGGCCCGAATTCGAGAATGTGACGTACTTAACATAGATTGGTTCGCACAAGTTGTTGCTCAAACCCACGGGGACTTAGGCAGCAGAACTGCCGCAAGGGGAAACGGGCAAGAATCCAGCCCCAACCAGGAAGTCTTGAATTAATGCAAGCAGCGCCCATGACCGTTACCGATGAGGCCGGCTGGCTGGCCTCCATTGAAGAAACCACAGATGCAGTGTTCCGCCCGGCGGCTGAGGTTTTTTCCACCATCGTTTTCTTCCCGATCACCATTGGCGAGATCAGCTTTCCGGCGGTGGTAGCCTGGCTGATCGCCGCCGGCATCATCATCAGCATCTACCTGGGGCTCGTCCAGTTCCGCGGCCTGAAAGTCTCCTACGAAGTGGTCCGCGGCCGCTATTCGTCCAAGCACGATCCCGGAGAAGTGCCCCATTTCCAGGCTCTTACCTCTGCACTCTCCGGGACCGTGGGCCTCGGAAACATTGCCGGAGTGGGTGCGGCCATGGCACTCGGCGGTCCCGGCGCCACGTTCTGGATGATCCTGGCCGGCCTGCTGGGCATGGCAACGAAATTCGCGGAGTGCACCCTCGGCGTCAAGTACCGCCAAGTGCATGAGGACGGCACCGTAACGGGCGGCCCGTTCAAATACCTCCCCGTCGCTTTCCAAAAGTTTGGCACCGTTCCCGGGAAGATCCTCACCGGAATTTTTGCGGTCTCCATCCTGATCTTCGGCATCGCCGGCGGAAACATGTTCCAGGCCAACCAGACGTTCGCCCAGATGCGAAACGTCACCGGTGGCGATGAAGGCTTCCTTGGGGGTGCCGGAGCTGCCCTCATCTTCGGAGTCATCCTCGCATCCCTCGTTGCCGCGGTGATCCTGGGTGGCATGAAGTCCATCGGGGCCACCACCAGCAAGCTGGTTCCGGCCATGGCATTTATTTACGTACTGGCCTGCCTGTTCGTCATCTTCGTGAATTTGGGCCAGGTTCCGGCGGCCTTCAGCGCCATTATAACGGGCGCCTTCAACCCCTCCGGAATGGCAGGCGGCCTGGTGGGTGTCATGATCGTCGGCTTCCAGCGCGCGGCATTCTCCAATGAAGCCGGCCTGGGATCGGCGGCGATCGCCCACTCCACCGTCAAGACGCGCCGTCCCGTGAGCGAAGGGTTCGTTGCGATGTTCGAGCCACTCGTGGACACCGTCATCATCTGCACCATGACCGCCCTCGCCATTGTCATTGCCGGAGCACCGAGCCTCCAGGCAGGCATTGATCAGGTGCAGGCCGGGGACGGCGCGCCCGACGGCGTCATCCTCACCTCCGATGCGTTCGCCACGGTCCTCCCCTGGTTCCCGCTGGTCCTGGCCGTCGCAGTGTCCTTGTTCGCGTTTTCCACGCTCATCACCTGGTCTTACTACGGGTTGAAAGCCTGGGAGTACCTCTTCGGGCGCAGCAAGGCCTCAGAAGTCATTTATAAGTGCGTCTTCCTGTTCTTCACCGTCGTTGGTACTGTGCTGACCTTCACCCAGGTGCTGAACTTCGCCGATGCCGCCCTGTTCATCTGCGCGTTCATCAACCTGCTTGGCGTATACATGCTGCTGCCGGTGATCAAGCGCGAAATGAAGGCATACCTCGCGGAACGCAAGAGCGGAGACCTCCATAAGCTCGGGGTGGAGCTGGACGACACCTCTGCGCCCCGCGGCTGAATCCGCGGCCGGGCAGCTGAGTTCAGACGCCGGCACGAACTGAATGCACCTACACCGGAATGCCCGGCAGGCCCTGAAGCTCTCTACAGAGCTTCGGGGCCTGCCGCGTTTTGTCCGAACCGGCGGGAATTGACACCCTGTGTGACCCGTGCCATATTTTAAGTGTGAACCTGTCAGACAGCCCGACAGCAGGACAGCCTGCACCTCCTGCCAGCGCATCGCTCCCCGGAGCCCAGCCGCTTGCCCGGCTCAGCGCTGCCGAGGCGGTCTTTAACGCCATCCGCTCCGACATCGAGTCCGGCACTGCAGCCGTGGGCGGGAAGCTTAGCTCCGAAGCGTCCCTCGCGCAGCAGTACGGGGTCAGCCGTTCGGTGATCCGGGAAGCCCTCCGGTCCTGTACTGCCCTGGGGCTCACCGTGACAAAGACAGGCAAAGGCACCTTCGTGGTGGCCGACAAGGTTGCCAGCGACCTCACGCTCGGACAGTACTCCGCCCGTGACCTCACCGAGGCGCGCCCCCATATCGAAGTCCCCGCGGCCGGCCTCGCCGCCCAGCGCCGGACCGGTGAAGAACTGGAGACGCTCCGCCACATCGTCGCAGCCATGAGCACGGAAACGGACCCTGAATCCTGGGTTGCCCTCGACTCCAGTTTCCATGCCCTCATCGCACGCGCCAGCGGCAACAAGGTGTTCGCCAGCGTCGTCGGAGAGATCCGCGGAGCTTTGGCCCACCAGTCCGAAACCCTCAACATGGTGGCCGACCGGCAACACGCCTCAGATGCCGAACACGAAAAGATACTGGCAGCCATCGAGGCAGGCTCCGCGGACGGCGCCAGCCATGCCATGGCAGAGCACCTGCACGCCGTGGGTGCCGCGCTCGATTCCATCCTGAACAAATAGCTCCGCCCAAGTAACCCGCCAAGGAACCCATGCTCTCCCCTGTGCTTTCTGACGCCCACACTGCTCCACTGCTCCCGCAGCACGCCCCGCTGGTGGTGGCCACCCGTGACGGACTGGTGGAAAGCGTCCACTACGGCTCGGCCATCGCCACCGCACCTGACGGCTCGATCCTGGCGGCGGCAGGCGACCCCCTGGCACCGTTCTACCCGCGCTCCGCGCTCAAGCCGCTGCAGGCGGTGGCCATGGTCCGTGCGGGCCTGGAGCTCCCGGCCGACCTCCTGGCCCTGACCGCGGCGAGCCACTCCGGCGGAGCCAAACACCGCGGCGGCACCCAGCGGGTTCTCGCCATGCACGGGCTTGCCGTAGGCGACCTCGAGAACAGCACTGACCTGCCCTATGGCGCCAGCGAGCGCGAGGACTGGCTGCGCAACGGCTTCCTCGCCACGCGCCTGACCCAGAACTGCTCCGGCAAGCACGCTGCGATGGCCGCCACGTGCGTCATCAACGGCTGGCCCGTCGAGGGTTATCTCAACCCGGCCCACCCGCTGCAGCAGCTGATCGCTGCCACCGTCACCGAACTGACCGGCGAGACGCCCTTGTCCCGCAGCACGGACGGCTGTGGGACGCCGCTCTTCGCGCTCACCCTCCGCGGCATGGCCCGCGCTTTCGGCACCATCGCGGCCGCCGCAGCGGCTGCCACAGCGCTTGCCGCAGCCAGCACCTCCGACAACAGGGGCACCGCCCCGCTGCTTGCGGAAGCCGCCGTCGGACTCGCCATGCGGCAACACCCTGACATGGTAGCGGGCGAGCGCCGGGACGTCACAGAGCTGATGCGCCTACTGCCGGGGGCCGTGGCGAAGGACGGCTTTGAAGGTGTGCAGCTGGTAGGCCTGCCGGATGGCCGCGCAGTTGCCGTGAAGATTTCCGACGGCGGCGACCGCGCCCGGATGCCGGCCACCGTCCACGTGCTTGGATCCCTCGGCGTGGACACCGCACCGCTCGCCGGCATCGGCACCGCCGCTGTCCTGGGTGGCGGCCACAAGGTGGGCCTGCTGCAGCCCACGAACTTCCTGTTCACGCCCGTCCACGAAGCCCTGTGAGGACCTCCATGACCAACCTGACCACCAGCCTAAGCACCGTGGGCACCGTCCCGGAAAGCCGGTCCGAACACGACCTCCTAGGTGACCGGGACGTACCGTTCGACGCGTACTGGGGCGTCCACACACTCCGCGCCGTGGAAAACTTCCCCATCACCGGACAACCGCTGTCCTCCAACATGCACCTGGTGCGGGGACTCGCCGCCGTGAAGCTTGCCGCCGCCCGCACCAACCGCGAACTGGGACTGCTGGACGCCGAACGCGGCCAGGCGATCGAGCAGGCGTGCGCTGACGTGATGAACGGCCGGCTCAGCGACCAGTTTGTGGTGGACGTCATCCAGGGCTGCGCCGGGACGTCGTCGAACATGAACACGAACGAGGTCATCGCGAACCGCGCCCTCGAAATCCTCGGCCACCCCAAAGGCGACTACGCCCGCCTGCACCCCAACGACCATGTAAACCTCAGCCAGTCCACCAACGACGTCTACCCCACCGCCGTGAAACTGGGCACCATCTTCGCCGGCCGGGAACTGCTGGACGCACTGGCCGAACTCGAAGAGGCTTTCGCCGCCAAGGCACTCGAATTCCGTACCGTGGTGAAGATGGGCCGCACGCAACTGCAGGACGCCGTCCCCATGACGCTGGGCCAGGAGTTCGGCACCTATGCCATCACCATCGGCGAGGATCGGCTGCGCCTGGCCGAGGCGGAACTGCTCATCCACGAAATCAACCTCGGCGCCACAGCAATCGGCACCGGACTGAACGCCCCTGCCGGTTACACCGAGGCCGCCTGCAGGCACCTGGCCGAGGTCACCGGGCTCCCTCTGGTCACCGCCGTCGACCTCATCGAAGCTACCCAGGATGTGGGCGCCTTTGTGCACCTGTCCGGCGTGCTCAAGCGCGTGGCCGTGAAACTCTCGAAGATCTGCAACGACCTCCGCCTGCTCTCCTCCGGCCCGCGCGCCGGCTTCGGCGAGATCAACCTGCCGGCCGTCCAGTCCGGCTCATCCATCATGCCCGGCAAGATCAACCCGGTGATCCCGGAAGTGGTCAGCCAGGTGGCCTACGAAGTCATCGGCAACGACGTCACCATCACTATGGCCGCCGAAGCCGGGCAGCTCCAGCTCAACGCGTTCGAACCCATCATTGTCCACAGCCTCCACAAGAGCATCTCCCACCTGGAGGCAGCCTGCCGCACCCTCACGGCACGCTGCGTCCGGGGCATCACCGCAAACACCGAGCACCTGCGGCTCACCGTGGAACAGTCAATCGGCCTGGTCACCGCGCTTAACCCCCACCTTGGCTACGCCACGGCCACCGCAATCGCCCGGGAGGCACTCGCCACCGGCAAGGGCGTTGCCGAGCTCGTATTGGAACACGGGCTGCTCACCGCCGAGCAGCTCACGGACCTCCTCAGCCCGCAACGCCTGGCCAACCTCAGCAAGTAACCCCTGCTTCACCCCCGCGCTCTCCAGGAACCCAAAGGACCCCCATGACACCGTCCCAGCAAACGTCTGCCCAAAAACCTGCCGGCAGCCAGCCAGCGGCCATCAGCGACCACACCATTCCGGCGCACGCCAGGGCCTCCGAGGCCGCACTCCATATCGAGGACGCGGGCTACCACAAAGGACTGAAACCCCGCCAGGTCCAGATGATCGCAATCGGCGGTGCTATCGGCACCGGGCTCTTTATGGGTGCCGGAGGGCGGCTGGCCGCCGCCGGACCGGCCCTCATCCTCAGCTACGCCGTCTGCGGCTTCTTCGCCTTCCTGATCCTGCGTGCGCTCGGGGAACTCGTGATGCACCGCCCGTCCTCCGGCTCCTTCGTGTCCTACGCCCGGGAGTTTTTCGGAGAGAAGGCCGCGTTCGTCACCGGCTGGCTCTACTGGCTCAACTGGGCGATGACGGCAATCGTGGACATTACCGCCGTCGCGCTCTACATGAACTTCTTCAAGAAGTACTGGGCGCCGATCGCGGAGGTGCCGCAGTGGACCTGGGCTTTGGGTGCCCTGGTCCTGGTCCTCGGCCTGAACCTGGTTTCCGTCAAGGTCTTCGGTGAGATGGAGTTCTGGTTTGCGCTCATCAAGGTGGTGGCACTGGTGACCTTCCTGGTTGTGGGCATCTACTTCGTTATCTTCGGCACCCCGGTGGACGGCCAGGAGGTCGGTTTTACCCTGATCGCCGACAACGGCGGCATGTTCCCCAACGGCCTGCTGCCCGCGGTCGTGGTGATGCAGGGCGTGGTGTTCGCCTACGCCTCGATCGAGCTCATTGGCACCGCCGCCGGCGAAACCGAAAACCCGGAAAAGATCATGCCAAAGGCCATCAACACGGTCATCGTCCGCATCGCGGTGTTCTACGTCGGATCCCTGATCCTGCTGTCCCTCCTGCTGCCCTTCACGTCCTACAAGGCCGGCGAAAGTCCGTTTGTCACCTTCTTCGGCTCCATCGGTGTGGAGGGCGTGGACGCCATCATGAACCTTGTGGTCCTCACCGCAGCCTTGTCCTCGCTCAACGCCGGCCTCTACTCCACCGGCCGCATCATGCGCTCCATGTCCTTGTCAGGCTCCGCTCCGAAGTTCGCCGGTCTCATGAACAAAGCCGGCGTCCCTTACGGCGGCATCGCCATGACTGCCGCCGTGGCCGTCCTGGGCGTGATCCTCAACGCGCTGGTTCCGGCCGAAGCGTTCGAGATCGTGCTGAACATCGCCTCGCTCGGCATCATCAGCAGCTGGGCCATGATTGTGCTCTGCCAGATGAGGCTGGCCCAGCTGGCAGCCCGCGGCGAACTGCTCCGCCCGGCCTTCCGGATGCCCGGTTCCCCGGTCACCGGCTGGGTCACGCTCGCATTCCTGCTGGCGGTCCTGATCCTGATGGCCTTCGACTCCCCCGTCGGCACCTGGACCATCGCTTCCCTGGTAATTGTCATCCCTGCCCTGATGCTCGGCTGGCGCCTGTGCCGGGAGCGCGTCCTGGAGATCGCCGCCATCCGCGACGGCTACACCGGCCCGTTCCCGCTGGTGGCCAACCGTCCGTCACCGGGCGCCCCGGCAGACCGGGACTGAGGTCCCGCAGGGTCCGCGGGGCGGGGTGCGGGTTGCGGGGGCGTAACGCAACGTCCCCGCAACCCCTGGCCGCGGTGGTTCGCATATGCTCGAGCAGACAACCTTATCTTGGCTCAATCTGGCTCAACGACGAACCACCCGGGAGACATGGCATGACCAACTGGCGCATCAGGGATTTCCATTCAGCAGACCTGGACGGGATCCTGCACCTCTGGGAGTCGCTCAAGGACTCAAATGTGGAACCCGTCTATGCCCTCTCCGAGGTGCTGGCATCCTGCGAGAAGGACCACGCGGTGGTTGCGGTGCAGGGTGATCAGGTTGTGGGCGCCGCCGTCGGCCGCGCCGCGCATGACCAGGGCTGGATCGTCTTCCTGGCTACACTGCCGGAATACCGCGGGCGCGGGATCGGCACCTCGCTGCTCGCCGCCGTCGAAAACCGGATGGCCCCGCACGGCCTTAACAAACTCTCCGCGCTGATGCCGGAAGCGGAAACCCGTGTGGAGGCGTTCCTCAGCCGCGGATTCGCGCTCAAGAAGAACCTGCGCTACTTCGAGCGGACCATCCCCGTCCAGCGGCAGGAACTGGGGGCGCTGGGCCAGCTGGGCGGCCGGATCCTGGCCCGGGACCTGTGGGAGAACGTGGCCGGCATGCGGAAGGAAAAGGAGCTCCTGGAGCGCCGACTGGTCCTGCCCCTCGCGGAGGCCGACCTCGCCGATGAATACGGCGTGGTGCCGCCGCGCGCCGTGGTGCTGTTTGGTCCTCCCGGGACCGGTAAAACCACGTTTGCGAAGGCCATCGCGTCCCGGCTCGAGTGGCCGTTCGTGGAGGTTTTCCCGTCCCGGCTGGCCTCCGATCCCAAGGGCCTCGCCGGGGCCCTGCGCGAAACGTTCCTAGAGATCGCGGAGCTGGAACACTGTGTGGTGTTCATCGACGAGGTGGAAGAGATCGCGTCCCAGCGTTCCGGTGAACCGCCGTCTCCCCTGCAGGGCGTCACGAACGAGCTCCTGAAGATCATCCCGGCGTTCCGCGAACAGCCCGGCCGCCTGCTGGTGTGCGCCACCAATTTCATCCGCGCACTGGACACCGCCTTCCTGCGGCACGGCCGGTTCGACTATGTCATCCCCATCGGCCTCCCGGACCGCCAGGCCCGCGAAGCCATGTGGCAGCGCTTCATCCCGGCCACCGTGGTGGACGATGTGGACGTGGAGCTCCTGGTGGAACGGACCGAGGGCTTCTCCCCCGCGGACATTGAGTATGCCGCACGCAGCGCCTCCCAGCGTGCGCTGGAAAAGGCCGTGTACGACGACGGCGGCGCGGCTTCGGGCGGCAACGTTTCAGTCCGCGAGGCGGTCCGAAAGGGGCCCTGCACCCAGGACTACCTCGACGCGATCGGCGATACCCGGACCACTGTGAGCCAGGAAGTCCACGAACTGTTCCTTGAGGACATCGACGCGTTGGGGCGGGTCTAAACCTCCGCGCCCACGGCGCGAACGTACACTTGGGGCCCTGGCCGTTGGCGCGAACGTACACTTGGGGCCCTGGCCTGCCGCGACGCCCGTGAAGGCAGGAAAGATATGCACATAGGCGTTCACCCTCATGCTTTTTGTCAGACCCCCACGGGATGATTTGAGTATGGATAGCAGAGGAGCTGTGGTGACGGCGGAGGCCCTTTCGGTTTCTTTCGCTGAGCTTGCTGCACGGCTCCGCGGCGGGGCAGACCGCGAGGGTTCCGGGGCTGATCCGCTGCGGCGGGCGGCGGATGATTTCCTGGACGGGCTGGCCGCGATTTCGCGGCTGGACGCGAAAAGTGCCGCCCTGAAGGTCTGGTTGGCTGCCGGTTACAGCGCCGCTGCCGTGGCTCTGGCGGGCCCTGCTGAGTCGCCGCAGGACCATAGGGGTCAGGAGATGGCAGTGGTTGCCGAGGTCGCCTGCGCCATGACGGTCAGTGAACGCAGTGCCGGTGCGCTGCTCGGCGAAGCCCACGTCCTGACGACGGACCTGCCGCTGACGTTCTCGGCGTTGCAGGCGGGGACGATTTTGTGGCAGCACGCGAGGATCATGGTCGAGGAAACCATGAACCTGGATCCCGCCGGGGCGCAGGCGCTGGAGGCGCATTTCCTGGACCCCGAGGTCGTGAATCCGGCACGTGGCCCGGCCGGGGAACTGATCCCGGGCCGGTTCCGGCACAAAGCCCGGACCTGGCGGGAACGCCATCACCCGGTCAGCATCGAAAAACGCCACGCACGCGGTCTCCAGGATCGGCGGGTGGAGTACGCCCCGGACCGGGACGGCATGGCCTGGCTTTCGGCCTACCTCCCCGCCGACCAGGCAGCCGGGATCTGGGACCGCACCACAGCCGCCGCGAGGGCCCTCCAAGGACCGGACGAATCCCGGACCCTCACCCAGCTCCGCGCCGACACCGTTGCCACCTGGCTCCTTGACCGAATCGGCGATTCGGCTGGGGCGGTGGAGGGGAATGGTGGTGTTCCCTCGCCGCGGGCACAGGTCCTCATCACGGTCCCCGTCTTCTCGCTGCTGGGCCTCACCGATGAACCCGCCATGCTCAACGGATACGGGCCGATCCCGCCGTCGATGGCCCGGCAGCTCGTCGCCGACGGTGCGGACTCCTTCCACCGCGTCCTCACCGACCCCCGCGACGGTGCACCACTGGAAATCGGGCGGAGCAGCTACCGGGTCACCAAAGCCCAACGCCAATGGCTCCGACTGCGCGACGGCAAATGCCCGTTCCCCGGCTGCAGCAACCACTCCCTCGACAACGAAGCAGACCACCTCCTCGCCTGGGCCCACGGCGGCACCACCGGCATCTCAAACCTCAGCCAGCCCTGCCACAAACACCACAGACTCAGACACATCACCGGATGGACCCCCACCCCGGCCACCAAGAACGAACCACCCGGCTGGACATCACCCACCGGACGCCACTACACCAGCGAACACCCCGACTGGGAACCACCAGCCTGGCCATCCGGGATGCTTGAAGTGCCAGGTCACCAAGAACCTGATTGTCCGCCGTCCGAGGACGCCTTGCCCAAAGGCATCCTGCCCTCACACGCGCTGTCCTCAAGCACTCTGCCCGGATGCCAGCACCCTGCAAACCCGTCGCCGGGGTGGGCCGAGCTGTGGTCAGTCCTTGAAGAGCCGCAGCCTTCCTTGTCCGTAGCTGACTTTCTCTGGTTTACTGCGCAGCCGCTCCGCAACGGCGCCGCACCTTGACCCCGTCATGGAGCGTCGGTTAGGCAGCTTTTTGACAACGTAGTTAGTCCCTCTCGGGCGGCACCGTGTCACACAGCCGTCACTGCTCTGCAGCTGGCCTTGGCCCTGGCGGTACTCTTTGTCCCATGTCCACAAACCCCCTCAGGCATGCCATGGCCCGCATGGGTGGCCGGGATCCGCATGAGAAGCATCGAGCGGCCACACCGCTGGAGCTGTTCTTCGACCTGACGTTTGTCATTGCCTTCGGTGTGGCCGGGAGCCAGTTCGCACACGAAATCGCCGAAGCCCACTTCGGCGCCGGACTGCTGGGATTCTCCTTCGCGATGTTCGCCGTGATCTGGGCCTGGATCAACTTCACGTGGTTTGCCAGCGCCTATGACACCGACGACTGGGTGTTCCGCGTGGTCACGATGGTCCAGCTTCTCGGGGTCCTGATTCTGGCCATGGGCATTGAGCCGATGTTCCACTCGCTCGTGGAGGGCGACCACGTGGACAACGCCGTGATGGTGGGCGGCTACGTGATCATGCGCCTGGCCCTGGTCTTCCAGTGGCTGCGCGCGGCACGGCAGGATCCAGCACGGCGGCAGACCTGCCTGCGGTACGCCACGTACCTTGGCGTGGTTCAGTCGGCTGGATCGCCGTGCTCGTCATTGAGGCGGATATCCTGACCACGTTCCTCGTGGCTGCGCCGCTGTTCATCCTGGAAATGGCCACACCCTACGCCGCGGAGCGCGGCATGCGGACGCCGTGGCACGCGCACCACATCGCCGAGCGCTACGGGCTACTCGCCATCATTGCCCTTGGCGAATGCCTGATCGGGGCGATCGAAACCCTCCGTGCGATTGTGGAACCATGGCCGGAGCGTGGACGCGGCGCTGGTGGGATTCGGCGGAACGACACTAGCGTTCAGCATGTGGTGAATCTATTTCATCCTGCCTGCCGGC
This sequence comes from Pseudarthrobacter sp. AB1, assembly GCF_014926485.1. NCBI lineage: Bacteria > Bacillati > Actinomycetota > Actinomycetes > Micrococcales > Micrococcaceae > Pseudarthrobacter > Pseudarthrobacter sp. AB1. The sequence continues at coordinate 191,070 of NZ_PZKO01000032.1, read as the reverse complement.
CCAGCCTTACATCTCCAGCGCCACCGCTCATTCTTCTTCGGCTACGCGCACATGCTCATCTTCGCTGCCATCGCGGCAACTGGCGCCGGGTTGCATATGGCGGCCTACTATGTCGGCCATGAGGCCCACATCAGCGCCGCCGTGGCCGTGGCCTGCATCGCGGTACCTGTAGCGTTGTTCAAACTCTCTTTGACCTGGCTCTTCAGCGTCATGATCTGCGTGGACCGGACCGTCCTTGCCGTGGCGGCCGGCGTCGTGGTCGCGCTGGCGGGCGGCGTGGGACTTGCCGCCGCCGGGGGCTCGGTTCCGGTCTGCCTGCTGGTGGTTGTGCTGGCACTGGGCGCGTCGATTGTCATTGATGAGAAGCGCGGTACCGAAGGAATGAACGCAGCCCTGGAGCAGATGAAAGCAGGAGCCTAAGAAGCTCCGTCAGGCCGGCTGTGGGCCGTTTCCAAGGTCTCGAGGCTCGACCACCGAGGCCGGCTCCGCGGCCGGAGCGTCGTCGTACGTCAGGTTCTCGTAATCCGTGTCGTCTTCGTCGTCGAGCCTGTCGTCCAGCTCCTTCAGCAGCCAGGGATTAACCCGTGCAAGTATCTTCCGGACTTCCTCGACGTCGACGGCGGCATACAGCACCGGACGGGCATCCCGGTACTTGGTGACCGGCGGCTTGTCCGGCCACTTCGCGGCGAGAGCCCTGACGCGTTCGGGCAGGGAATTGTGGGCGTTGTCCGCGATCTTCACCAGGGCCGCGTCGTGGTCCTCGGCGATGAAGTGCATTCCGGCCTGGTAATCATCGGGATTATCATGCAGCCGGTTGGTGACCCGCTCGATGATGTCCGCTGCCCGCTCGGAAACGCCCATGTCCAGCAGCGCTTGCCGCGTGATGGGAGTGTCCTCGGCAATGTCATGAAGGTAACCGGCGATCCGGATATCGTCGTCGAAATCTGCCAGGGCGTCCCCTACCGCTATCACATGGTCACGGTAAGGGCGCTTGAGCTTGTCCTTCTGCCGGTTGTGGGCCACCTCGGCCAGGACCTTCGCGGTCTCGACAGTGAATCCCGGTTGAGGGAGTTTGGCTTCAGTGAATTCGGGTTCCGACATGGCTTAAGCCTACGCGCCGGGCTGCGAGTGTCTGTCCGCGGGCCTACTGGGGGCCGCTCCAGACCCACGGTTCCCGCGGCAGCCCTGACGGCCTGAACGTTGCGAGGGCTTGCTCCAGCGTCCCGCCCGCAAGCCCCAGGGACTGCAGGATGAGCTTCCGCACGTCAGCGGCGGAAACGCCCGCGCGGGCGAGGTCGCCCAACGTCACGGCGCCGTCGCGCTTGGCCAGCCGGGCGCCGTCGGAATTCACCACCAAGGGCACGTGCGCATATTCCGGAATAGGAATATTCAACAGCATTGCTAGATACGCCTGCCTGGGCGTGGACGGCAGCAGGTCATCGCCCCGCACCACCTGGTCGATACCCTGCGCGGCGTCGTCCACCACGACAGCCAGGTTGTAGGCGGTAACACCGTCGTTGCGGCGGAGGACAAAATCATCCACCACGCCAGTGAACTCCCCATGCAGCAGATCCTGCACGGAGTACTCCGTTGTTCCGGCGCGAAGCCGGATGGCGGCCGGCCGCGTGGACCGCTTGAAGTCCAGCTCGGCAGGATCGAGGTCACGGCAGGTGCCCGGATAGGCGCCCTGCGGCGCGTGCGGCGCTGACGGCGCCTCCTGGATTTCACGGCGCGTGCAGAAGCATTCATAGGTGAGTCCTGCAGCAGTCAGCCGACCGATCGCCTCGGCGTAGATGGCAGCCCGGTCCGCCTGGCGCACGACGGCGCCGTCCCACGTCACGCCCACGGCCTCCAGATCGCGGAGCTGCACTGCCTCCGCGCCCGCCCGCGCCCGGTCAAGGTCCTCGACGCGCAGCAGGAAGTCGCGGCCAGTGGACCGGGCAAACAACCAGGCGAGCATCGCGGTGCGGAGGTTCCCCACGTGGAGTTCACCGGACGGGCTGGGGGCAAAGCGGCCGGCTGGGGTCATGTGTCAACCCTAGTCCGGACAGCACAAGAGCCCCTCAGCTACCGATGACTTCGGGGATCCGACGTCGGTGGCTCAGGGGCTCTTGCCGTATGTGCAGAATGACCGTGGTGTGAACAAGTGTCAATCAGCGGCGTCCTCCTTGCGGGAGGCGGTGTCCAGTTGCCGGGGGGTGTGCCGGTATTCCTGTAGCCTGCGGGAGTCGGCGGTAGCCTTAGCCCTTGTTGCCACAATTTGAGCAGACGACATACAGTTGGCACAATGGGGATGCATTTTGTTGGTCAGTCTGACCAATAATATCCGCAAACCACGACAGGAACTGATCAGTTTGCAGCAATTGGACGCCACGGACAAACGCATCCTCCACGCCCTGGACGAGGACCCACGCGTCCCCATCATGGTGCTGGCCCAGCGGCTGGGCCTGGCGCGCGGGACCGTCCAGTCGCGCCTGGAGCGGATGACGGCGTCGGGTGCCCTTCGTCCCAACAGCAGCCGCGTACTCCCCTCCGCCTTGGGCCGGGGTGTGGCGGCGGCCGTCAGCGCCGAACTGGATCAGAGCCACCTCAACGAAGCGATCGCCGCGCTCCGCAAAATCCCCGAAGTCCTGGAATGCCATGCGCCTGCCGGCGACACCGACCTGCTGATCCGCGTAGTGGCCACCAGCCCGGACGACCTCTACCGCGTGTCCGAGGAGATCCGGCTCTGCCCCGGAATCGTCCGCACCTCCACCAGCATGTTCCTGCGCGAAGTCATCCCGTACCGGACCACCGGGCTGCTGCAGGACTGAATTCCGTCATTCCGAGCCCGCATTCAACCCCGCACGGGGAGCTCTCCCCATCGCCCGCGAGGACGCATCGCAGCTAGGCTGGCACGGGAATCCATTCAGGGAGAGACATGGCGGGGAACTTTTACGGCCGCGACGTGGCCCAGTTGCGGCAGCTCGCCAAAGAACTTGCAGGCGGCGCCAACGGGCTAAGCCTGCTCAGCCAGCAGCTCAGCACGAGTATTTTGAGCTCATCCGGGACGGCGGGGAGGGGTACGGGGTCGACGCCGACTCCGCAGAACGCTGGATCGCCGGTGCCGAGCGGGACCCGGAACGAAAGAGCGACTTTTCCATAACCTCCGGCACCTCCACGGGGCTGGAAGTGAACTACGACCTCCGCTACGACGGCACCAAGGACACCCAAGTGATCATTGTCCATGTCAGTCCGGCGGCGTAGGCGGGATGGCGTGGGACGGCCGGCGCGATGAGCACGCGCGCTACACCGGCGGACCTGCGTTGGACTTCAGGTTCTTCATCACCAGCGTGGATGTCAGTCGCTCAACCCCGGGCAGTGACGTGAGCTCTGCGTCGTAGAAGCGCTGGTAGCCGGGCAGGTCCTCGGCGATGACCTTCAGCAGGTAGTCCGGGGAGCCGAACAGCCGCTGCGCCTCCACGATGTTCGGATTCTCCGCCACGCGGTTCTCAAAGATCTCCATGGTGGAGCGGTCCACCTGGCGCAAAGTGACAAACACAATGGCCTCGAAACCCAGCCCGACGGCGGCGGGGTCGATGTCCGCTTTGTAGCCGCGGATCACCCCCGACGTCTCGAGGTCCCGGAGCCTCCGGTGGCACGGCGCCACCGTGAGCCCGACCTTCGCGGCCAGTGCCGTGGCAGTCATTCGGCCATCCTCCTTGAGGTGGCGCAAAATATTCCTATCTATATGGTCAATCACGCAAATATCTTACCAATTCAGGCTCGAGTCGAGCGAAAAGGGTAAGCACTTATGGCCGAAAACTTCATAGGTTTGTCCTGTACCTAAATCGGACAGGAGCCCGCCATGAATCCCCAGTTGTTTTTCGCCTTCATACTGGTGGCGGTCGCCCTCGCCTGTACCCCCGGCGTGGACTGGGCGTACTCCATCACGGCCGGTCTGCGGCAGCGCAGCTTTATCCCGGCCGTAGCCGGACTTTGCGGCGGCTACGTCCTGCATACGCTGCTGATGGTGGCAGGTCTCGCGGCCCTGCTGTCCGGCCTGCCGGGCGTTCTGGGCTGGCTTACGGTGGCCGGCGCGTGCTACCTGCTGTGGCTGGGCATCAGCACCCTTCGCTCCTGGCGAGGTGCCTCCTTCAGTGCAGCAGACGCCGCCGGGAAGCCCGCCAACCAGCTCCGCACTTTCCTTCAGGGCATGGGCACCAGTGGCATCAACCCCAAGGGGCTGCTGTTCTATGTGGCGCTGGTGCCGCAGTTCGTCAGCCCGGAGGCCTCCCTCCCGGTCCCTGTCCAGTCCGGCCTGCTGGGCCTGACCTTTGTCCTGCTGGCCGGAACCGTCTACACCTTTGTGGCACTGTTGGCCCGCAAACTCCTGCAGTCCCGGCCCGGTGCCGCGCGGACAGTCACTCTTGCCAGCGGTATCATCATGGTTGCGCTGGGGGTCGTGCTCCTCTCAGAGCAGCTGGTTCCGCTGGTTGCCGGGCTCACCGCTCAGGCGTAACGCCTATTTCCCGTCCAGGTTGTCCCATTCCTGCTCCCACAACCGGCGCTCGTCAACGTCCTTGCGGATGACTTCGAACGTCTCCAGCGCTGCTGGCCGGCCGCGGAGCCAGTCCCGCGGATTGAGTGACTTGCGGCCGTTGTCCAGCACCAGCAGGGCGCGGTCGGTGAGGGCGTCGTTGCGGAGCACCGCGTCCGTTTTCCGGCGGCGAAGGACCTCCTTCAGGGCGTCGTGCGCTTGTGCGTGGGCGCCGAGCCGCCGCAACGCGCGCCCGCGGAGCAACAGCAGGGCCGCCGAGAGGTCGTCGGAGTTCAGCAGCCCCTCGGTCCAGATCACCACTTCCTTGTCGCGTCCCAGCGCGAACGCCAGCGCGCAGCGCGCCAGCGCTGTAGGCAACGACGGCGGCAGCCCGGCCACCGTCTGCAGCGCCGCTTCCAGCTGCCCCGTCTCCCGCAGGGAGTGCGACAGGGCCAGGAAGACCGATTCCTGGCTGAACAGCACGGGGACCTCGATGCGCTCGGCAACTTCCACCCGGGTGACCACCCGCGTGAGGTAGGTGGCCGCATACTGGTTGGCGTCGTCGTCGTTCCTGATCGACAGGCCCCGCTGGAGGAGTTCGGACGCGCGCAGGTAGCCGCCGTGCTGGTACGCCAGGAGGCCGGCCATCACGGAGCATAGTCCGGCCCAGCCCGGATAGGCGCGGCCCACGGCGATGAGCCGCTCCGGTTCCTTACTGCTGAAGATGGCATCGTGCACGGCCTTGGCCGCTTTTCCGGGCATCAGCTTGAGTCTGGGGACCTCGCCGTCCACGGCGATCAGCGCGGCGTCCCGGCCGCCCAGCACTCCGTGGATCAGCCCGCCCACGCTGCCGGCGAGGTCCCGGACGGGGGTCTGCATGTGAACATTCCCGAAGGGCGTCAGGTCACGGGTGTCCCGGTAGATCGGTCCTCTGGTATCCCCCGCGGTCATCTCTCCATGCTACGTGGCAGACTATGTGCCCGAGCTATGTGGCCGCGGCGACCCAGAGCCCGATCACCCAGGTGCTGGCCGCAAGGCACGCCAGCCCGAACTCCACCAGCATGCCCAGCCCGGTCGCTTTGAGGGCGGCCCAGCTGGTGGACGTTGCCGTGCCGAGGTTCCGGGTGCGGAGGAATTCACTGAGCAGCAGGCCGGCGGCGAAGCCCACAAAGAGCCCCACCACCGGGATGATGAACATGCCGGCCACACCCGCGGCCAGGCCGACTGCCACGCTGCGGTTTGGGATGCTGTGCTGTCTGAGCTTCCGTCCGGTCAGTACGGCGCTGGCTGCCATGCCAGCCAGCACAAACACCATTCCCACCGCGAAGACCACCCAGCCCGTGGTCCCGGCGCCGCCCCAGATGGCCCACGCCAGCAGGCTGAGCCCGATCAGGAAGCTGCCGGGCAGGACGGGGATGATGGTGCCCGCCACCCCGACCAGGATCGCCAGGCCGCACAGGATGCTCACCACGGTTTCGGAGTTCATGAGCCCCAGTTTAGGGCGGCACGGCGGTCAGCTTCGCCGCTTAAGGCCCGACGGCGGCGGCGCGTCCCCCTTGCGCGGGAGGCACCGCCGTCGGGCGTTGTGTCAGCGTGATACTGCGATGGTTACTCGGCTTTCACGGCAGCGGCGACGGCCGCCGTCACTGCCGGGGCAACGCGCGGATCCAGCGGGCTGGGCACGATGTAGTCCACCGAGAGGTCAGCTTCCGCGAGCTCGGCAATGGCGCGGGCTGCGGCAAGCTTCATGGCGGGCGTGATCCGGCGGGCACCGGCGTCCAGCGCACCGCGGAAGATTCCGGGGAAGGCCAGGACGTTGTTGATCTGGTTGGGGAAGTCGCTACGGCCGGTGGCCACCACGGCAGCGTACTTGGCGGCCACCTCGGGCAGGACTTCGGGGTCCGGGTTGGAGAGGGCGAACACGATGGAATCGGCGTTCATCAGCTTAAGGTGCGCCTCGTCCAGCTTCGAGGAGGAAACCCCGATGAACACATCAGCACCGAGCAGCGCTTCGCGGGGGCCGCCCGTGACACTGCGGGGGTTGCTGCGCTCTGCCATCTGGGACTTCTTGCTCTGCGGCTCGGCGGCGATGTCGGCCCGCTCCCGGTTGATGACGCCCTTGGAATCGAGCAGGACAACATCCGTGATGCCGGCAGCGAGCAGGATTTCGGCGACGGCGATGCCGGCGGCTCCGGCGCCGGAAACCACTACGCGGAGGTCTGCGAGTTCGCGGCCGGTGACCTTGGCGGCGTTTGTCAGGGCGGCGAGGGCCACTACGGCGGTGCCGTGCTGGTCATCGTGCATGACCGGGCAGTCCAGGGCTTCGATGAGCTTTTCTTCGAGTTCGAAGCATCGCGGGGCCGAGATGTCCTCGAGGTTGACCGCGCCGAAGCTGGGGCGCAGACGGACCAGGGTTTCCACGATCTCGTCAACGTCCGTGGTGTTCAGGACCAGGGGAATGGAATCCAGCTCGCCGAAGGTCTTGAACAGGGCGGACTTGCCTTCCATCACGGGCAGTGAGGCGGCGGCGCCGATGTTGCCCAGGCCCAGCACCGCGGTGCCGTCGCTGACCACAACCACCAGGCGCTGCGCCCAAGTGAGGGTCTTGGCGAGTTCCGGGTTGTTGTGGATGGCTCGGCTGACCTCGGCCACACCGGGGGTGTAGGCGATAGACAGGTCGCGCTTGTTGGACAGCGGGACCGTGCTGGTCACCGAGAGTTTGCCGCCCTGGTGGGCCTCGAAGATCTCGGCCTCGGTGAGGGCAGTTGCAGCGGAATTGTCTGTAGGTGCGATTACGTCAATGGACACGTCGTTGTCTCCTGGTGCTAGCCGTGGGCGCACGGCGCGGAAGGGCTCAAGCGCAGGGAGGCTCAAGGTGGTCATGTTCGGCGCTTCGTGGACCCAATGGTGGCGGGCCCGGTGTGAAGCCCTTGCAGATGCGGGTTGCCAGCCACTCCGGTCCTGCAATACTAAACAGCGCTCACGCCCCGGAAAGCGCATTCGGCGTTGCCAAGGCATGCCAAATCGTTTAATCAGGCACTTTTGTGACCCACGACACCGCATAAAGACGTATTTATTGGCCTATTGGTCTAGACCAGTTACGCCGATCGGTGGGCAGCCCTGGCCCCGGCAGCCACCGGAGCAAGCAGCGTGCAGGCCTTTTTGAGGTCCTCTTCGGCCTCAAAAAGCGAAAGCCGGCGGTTTCGGACGGACTGGACCAGACCAGTGACGGTCAGCAGGAGCACCCGGGCCGCTACGGCGTCGTCTGAGGCGATGGCCACCGCCGTTTCGCTCAACGCATCGATTTCATGCAGGAGTGCCGTGGTGTCCTTGTCCTTAAGGTAGACGCAGCGGCTCAGGCACTGCTCGACTGCGGGCTGCATCACCCGCATATGGAAAATTTCCATGACCACACCGGCGAGGGCCTTGCCACCGAAGCTGGCCGCTGATGTGCGGGCCCGGCCCTGAAGCTCGTCCAGCTGCTGGCGGTATAGGGACAGCATCAGGTGGTTGGCGGTGGGGAAATACCGGTAGACGGTTCCCAGCGGCACGCCGGACTTTTCCGAAATTTCCGCGAGGTCCACGGACTCCAGCCCCTTGCGGGCAAACCCTGCGGCTGATTCCAGGACGCGCGTATAGCGCAGCCGCTGGCGCGGCGTGGAGGGCCGGGCGGCCATGGACGGATGGGCTGAAAGTGTCTCGGGCATCAGGATTCCGGGGTTGTGTTCTTATGGTGCAGCGGCAGGGAGAGTCCTCATCCCCCGGACTGCAGTCCGCCTCAACTATACGGCACGGGCCAATGCCGAAATCAGGCGACCCCCTTGATTTTGACCACGAATACGGCTCCCAGCAGGCCGATGACGGCCGCCGTGATAAACAGCGTGAGGTACCCTCCGAAGTACGTCACGGCAAGGAATGCGAGGACGGGCGCGAACACCTGGGGCAGCGAGTTGGCGACGTTGATGACGCCCATATCCTTGCCACGATCGGCAGCCTGCGGCAGCACCTGCGTCAGCAGCGCAAAGTCGACGGCAAGGTAGGCGCCGAACCCCACGCCCAGGATCCCGGCTCCAATAAGGGCGCCGGTCCACACGGGGAAGAAGGCCATTGTCAGGCCCGCGACGGCAATGATGGCGGAGGACCCGATCACAAACGGTTTCCGCCGGCCCAGCCGGTCGCTCCACGGCCCCGCTATTACCGCAGTGATCATCACCATCACCGCGTAAATGCCGGTCAGTGTCAGGACCCCCAGGGCCGGGTCCTCGTGCTTGAGGACGTCCCGGAGAAAAAAGAGCAGGTAGACGATGGTCATCTGGTTGCAGACGTTGACCAGGAAGCGGGTGAGCCAGGCCCAGGCGAAGTCCGGGTAGCGGGCCGGGCTGATCCAGAAGCCGCGCAGGAAACTGCCCCACGAGAACGGCGGCCGGAGCTCCCTGGGCAGTGGCGGGTCATTCCGGTGGAACAAGTAGGGCAGCACGGAGAACAGCAGGGCGGCAGCACACATGGTGTACCCCACCATGTAGTTTCCCGAGACCACCGCACCGAAGACCGCGCCGAGGAGGATGCCCACGGTCTGGCCCATCGCCGCCAGGCCGCCCACGCCACCGCGCTGCAGCACCGGCACCCGGTCCGGGACGGCGGCGGTGATGGCGGCGTACGCAGCGTTGGCGCCCAGCTGGACCAGGCACCAGAACAGGACCATCAGGGCTACAGCAGTGGCGCCGGACATCGCCAGTAGGGCGGCGGTGGCCAGGATGGCGCCCGCCAGGACCCAGGGCGCACGCCGGCCGAAGCCTGAGACCGTCCGGTCCGACAGTGCACCGAACAGCGGATTCGCCACCAGCGACACGGCGGCGCCGCACCCTGTCACGAGGGACAGGATGGCTTCCTTGTTGGCTTCGTCGATGCCGATGGCCTGCTGGCCGATAAAAATGTTAATGGGACCAAAGAAGGCGGCGTTAATGCCCACGTTGACCAGCACCAGCCCGGTCACCCAGCGCGCGGTGACCTTCTGCGTCGGCTCGGCGAGCGCCGCCGTCGAGCTTTCCGGGACCGTCCCGGGAACCGACGAAGCGCTGGGATCCGGCGCTGCGGGTGTGTCGGACAGGCTCATGCTGGTTCCCCCTGGAACGGTTGGTGATTCTGAAAATCAGACTATCGTGGGCTGCATCGCCCCGCTTGTTATACGGCGCCTGCCTTGTGCGGCTATGCACAGCGGGCAGTCCACCACGACATTGAACATCTGGAGATCCAATGACCGCATCTGCTGCAGGCAACACCACCAGCCCCGTCAACACCGCAGACCTGTACGACGAACGCGGCGAGGAACTGGCGTCCGTATCACTCCAGTTCCAGTCCTGCGGCGGCCGTTCACACTTCAGCGGCCCGGTGCGGACCATCCGCTGCTTCCAGGACAACGCCCTGGTCAAGTCCACACTGGCCACCCCCGGCAACGGCGCCGTGCTGGTGGTGGACGGCAGCGGTTCGCTGGGCACCGCACTGATGGGGGACATGATCGCCGAGAGCGCCGTCGCGAATGGCTGGGCCGGCGTCGTGATCAACGGCGCCATCCGCGATCGCGAGGCGATCGCCCAACTGGATCTTGGCGTCAAGGCGCTGGGCAGCAACCCGCGCAAGAGCGCGAAGGCCGGCGCCGGTGAGGTTGACGTGGATGTAGTGCTCGACGGCGTGACCTTCCGTCCCGGCGTCACCGTCTGGTGCGATCCGGACGGCATCCTCGTGGAGCGCTGATTGGGGTCCCCCGGCTGCGGGGGTGGGGCGGGCTTGAAAAAAATATCTGGCAGCGGGAATGAAGCGGGAACTTATATAGTTACTGGAAGCAACTATCAAGCGTGATCCCTTATTCTTTCCTGGAGAAGCCATGTCCAAAACAACCGCTGTGCGTGCCGCCGGCGAAACCCTGACACAGCGTCAGATCGTCACCGTGATGGTGGGGCTGATGCTGGGCATGTTCCTGGCATCGCTGGACCAGACCATTGTGTCCACTTCCATCTACACCATCGCCAACGACCTCGACGGGCTGTCCCTGCAGGCGTGGGCCACCACCGCCTACCTCATCACGTCTACCGTCAGCACGCCGCTGTACGGCAAGCTGAGCGATATTTTCGGCCGCCGTCCGCTGTACCTGATCGCCATCGTCATTTTCCTGGCCGGCTCGCTCTACGCCGGTTCAGTGCATTCCATGACGGAACTGGCCATCGCCCGCGGCGTCCAGGGCCTGGGCGCCGGCGGCCTGCTGGCCCTCGCGCTGACCATCATCGGGGACATCGTGTCCCTCAAGGACCGGGCCAAGTACCAGGGCTACTTTATGTCGGTGTTCGGCATCTCGTCCGTGCTCGGCCCGGTAGTGGGCGGCGCGTTCGCAGGGTCCGCCAACATCCTGGGCTTTGACGGCTGGCGCTGGGTGTTCTTCATCAACCTGCCCATCGGCCTGGCAGCCCTAACAGTGGTGTTTTTGTTCCTGCACCTGCCGGCCAAGCACGTGAAGCAGAAGATCGACTACTTCGGTGCAGCCGCCATCACGCTCGCCATCGTCCCGCTGCTGCTGGTGGCGGAACAGGGCCGCAGCTGGGGCTTTATGTCGCTGAACTCCTTCCTCTGCTACGGCCTCGGCGCTGTGGGCATCATCTGGTTCCTGCTGGCTGAAAAGCGCGCCGGGGACTACGCCCTGATCCCCCTCCGGCTCTTCAGGAACGCTACCTTCGGCCTGTCCTCGCTGCTGAACTTCATCATCGGCATCGGCATGTTCGGCGCCATCGCCATGCTGCCCATGTACCTGCAGCTGGTCAAGGGGCTCACACCCACCGAAGCCGGCCTGATGATGATCACCTTCACCCTGGGCATCCTGACCGGTTCCATCACGGCTGGCCGCACCATTTCGGCGTCGGGCACGTACCGGATCTTCCCGATCGTGGGTACGGGCATCCTCACCGCCGCCGCCCTGACCATGGGCCTGTCCCTGGGCGTGGACACGGGCTTGTGGGTTCCCGGCGTGATCGCCGTGTTCTTCGGCATGGGCCTGGGTTTCTGCATGCAGCCGCTCACCCTGGCCATGCAGGTCTCCGTCCCCCCGAAAGACATGGGCGTGGGCACGTCCTCCGCCGCGTTCTTCCGCTCCATGGGCGGTGCGGTGGGAACGGCCGTGTTCATCTCCATGCTGTTCAGCCTGGCCGCAAGCCGGATCGCCGAGACCATGAAGTCAGCCGTGGCCAGCTCCGACTACCAGGCCGTGCTGCGCGACCCGGCCGTCGCGGCGGACCCGGCCAACGCCAAGCTCTACGAGTTCTTCCAGAACGGGGCATCGAACGAATCACTCAATGACACCAGCTGGCTGCACTCGGCCAACAGCGTGCTCACGCGGCCCATTACGGAAGGCTTCGCGTACGCGATCGACACCGTGATGATCACCGCGGCCGTTCTCACCGGGATCGCGTTCCTGATCAGCTTCGCCCTGCCGAACAAGAAACTGACGGACCCGAAGGTGGCCAAGGAGTCCGTCCCGGCGCACTGACTCCCCTGTTCCGGAACTGAAAACGACGACGGCGGGGCGGCCCGCCGTCGTCATCGTGCCTTTCCCGTGAGGAGTCCACCAAGTGGAACGGCGGGCGGTGACGTGCCACACTGTGTAGCGCGTGTGCCCCGGCCTCTGAGCCGGTACCGCAGCCGACGACGTCCGCACGCGCATCCACCCGACCCCCACACCCAGGGAGCAGCATGCCCACCGCCAAGGAGCAGACAACCGCCAAGATCCCGCAGCGGGTGATCTGGCTGGCACTCGCAGGCGCGGTAGGCGGCTTCCTGTTCGGCTTCGACTCCTCCGTGGTGAACGGCGCGGTGGATGCCATCAAGGACGAGTTCGCGCTCTCCGAGGCTGTGACCGGCTTCGCCGTGGCCATCGCCCTGCTGGGCTGCGCGGCAGGTGCGTTCCTCGCCGGCAAGGTCGCCGACCGCTACGGCCGCATTCCCGCCATGAAGCTCGGTGCGCTGCTGTTCCTGGTCAGCGCCATCGGAACCGGCTTCGCCTTCGGCGTCTGGGACCTGATTTTCTGGCGCCTGGTGGGTGGCCTGGGCATCGGCCTGGCATCGGTGATCGCGCCGGCGTACATTTCCGAGATTTCCCCTCGCCAGGTCCGTGGCCGGCTGGCATCGCTGCAGCAGCTGGCCATCACCACCGGTATTTTCGCCGCGCTCCTGTCCGACGCACTCTTCGCCACCACCGCCGGCGGCGCGGACCAGCCGTTCTGGCTGGGCCTGGAAGCCTGGCGCTGGATGTTCCTCGCCGCAGCGGTTCCCGCCGTCGTCTACGGCTGGATCGCCTACACGCTCCCGGAATCCCCGCGGTTCCTCGTGTTCCAGGGCAAGGAAGACGAAGCCCGGAAGGTCTTCGACTCCATCGCCCCGTCCGAGGACACCGACCGGCACATCCGCGAAATCCAGGACGCCATCGAAGAGGACAAGCTGTCCGGTCAGAAGGGTTCGCTCCGCGGGAAGACGTTCGGCCTGCAGGCAGTGGTCTGGGTGGGCATCGTCCTCTCCGTCCTGCAGCAGTTCGTTGGCATCAACGTGATCTTCTACTACTCCACCACGCTGTGGAAGGCCGTCGGTTTCCAGGAGAAGGACTCGCTCACCATCTCGGTGGCAACCTCCATCACCAACATCCTGGTCACGCTGGTGGCCATCGCCCTGGTGGACAGGATCGGACGCCGGCCCATTCTCCTGGCCGGGTCCATAGGCATGGCCATTTCACTGGGCACCATGGCGCTGGCGTTCTCCGCCGCCGTGGGTTCAGGGTCCGGGATCTCCCTGCCGGGCGCCTGGGGTCCGGTGGCCCTCGTGGCGGCCAACATCTTTGTGGTCAGTTTCGGCGCCTCCTGGGGCCCGCTGGTCTGGGTCCTCCTTGGCGAGATCTTCCCGTCCCGGATCCGTGCCCGCGCCCTGGGCCTGGCCGCGGCCGCGCAGTGGGTGGCCAACTTTGCCATCACGCTCAGCTTCCCGGTGATGGCCGCTGCGTCCCTGCCGCTGACCTACGCCATGTACGCGCTGTTCGCGGCGGCGTCGTTCTTCTTTGTCATGTTCAAGGTGCCGGAGACCAACGGCATGTCCCTGGAACAGGCCGAGACGCTGTTTGTGCCCAAGGGTTCAAAGAAGGCATAACGCCCGGGGGTCAGAGAGTGAGCTTCATGCCCTCATGGCTGGCATCAAAGCCAAGCCGCTCGTAGAAGCGGTGGGCGGCCGTCCGCGTCTTGTGGGTGGTCAGCTGCATCAGCGTGCAACCGCGGCGCCTGGATTCGTCAATCGCCCACCCCACCATCAGGTTTCCCAGGCCCTGGCCACGGAGGCTGCCCGCCACGCGGACCGCTTCAATCTGCGAGCGCCAGGAGCCCTGCCGCGAGATGCCGGGCAGGAAACTCAGCTGGAAGGTGGCTGCCACGGGGCGGTTCGCTGCCCCAACCGGTACGTACTCCCCCACCACGAGCAAGTGGCAAGGGTCGGCGTCGATCGCTTCAAAAGCCCGCTCGTAGGGCGCCATTTCGTGGCCTCCTTCGCGGACGGCGCCCAGGGAACCGTCGGCCAGCAGTGCAACGATCCCGGGCAGGTCCGCGGATACGGCGTGCCTGAGGCGGAAGGTCCCGCCGTCGACGTCGGCAGTCAGCAAGGGGGTCAGAGCGCCGGGGTTTGTGGTCATCTCCCCAGCATTCCACAGCCACGTTCCTTGTGATCCACGCGGGCCCGTGCTTGGCTGGCCAACACGGAACAACAGTCATATGGGGAGGGTCTGGAATGGATCAGCACACGGTCTCACGCTTACCGGCGATAACTCTGCGGACAGGAATTATTGTGGGCGCCGTCGGCGCCGTCTCGATCATCCTTGCACCGCAGATCATGCAGACCCTGCTGTTCGGGCCGGCCTACTCACAGGCGCTAAGCATGGTCCTGCAAATAGTCTTCCAGCTGGTGACGCTGTTTTTCCTGCCGTTTTCCGCCGCCTTGATAGCCGCCTCACTGGTCATGCGCTATCTGGACGGTGTGCTTGCCCTGACGACGAAGACGGACTCCTGATGCGCGCGGGTCACCAAAACAGGTAATGCACGACGCCGGCACTCAGGTGAGTGCCGGCGTCGTGATTGCGAGAGGGTTTCGGAAAAACCCGCAGGAAGTGAGAGAGCGTTTAGGCGGGGGCCTTGGCCCCTTCTGCTTGGCGTTCTTCCACCAGCACGGACACTGCCGCGAACAGCGGGTGCTCCGGGGCGAGCCCCGTGATCCTGGCCGTGGCGTCTGCCGGCGATGAGGACGCCAGGATCTGCGCAAGCTCGGTGGCCTCGGCGTCGGCGGGGTCGGTGAAGCGCAGGGCCGCAGCAATGGCACCCAGGAGCGCCTCGGGCACGATCCCCCGTTCGGCGAGTTCGGCTGCGGGTCCGATGAACCGTTCATGCCGGCTGAGCTTCCGCATCGGGGCGCGCCCCACCCGGTTCACCGTGTCCGGCAGGTGCGGGTTGGAGAACCGGACCAGGATCTTCTGGACATAGGCTTCCTGCTCGTCATTGTTGAAGCCGTGCTTGGCCACGAGAAGCTGCTTGGTTTCCGCCAGGACCGCGCGGACGTCTTCCGCCACGTCCTGGTCGGCCATGGCATCGGAAAGTTTCTCCAGGCCTGCCTCGAACCCGAAGTACGCGGCGGAGGCGTGGCCGGTGTTCACGGTGAAGAGCTTCCGCTCGATGTAGGGCGAAAGCTCGTCCACAAACGTCGCACCCGGGATGACCGGTGCAGCATCGCCAAATGCCGTCCGGTCGATGACCCACTCGTAGAACGTCTCCACGGTGACGTCCAGGCCCTGGCCCGGCGCCTGGTTGGGCACGATCCGGTCGACCGCGGTGTTCGCAAACACCGCGGCGGCGTCCAGGGAGCCTGCGGCGTCGTCCCAGAGCGCGCCGACATCGGCCCGCAGGATGTCCGTGGCGTTGATGGCGTTCTCGCAGGCCATGACCTGCAGCGGCGCCAGCCCGGCAGCGCGCGCCGCGATGCCCTTGGTAATGGCGGGCGCCACGAACTTCAGGATGTGTGGCCCCACGGCGGTGGTGACGATGTCCGCCGTCGCGATCTCCCGTACCAGCTCCGCTTCCTGCGTGCCGGAGTTGAGCGCACGGAAGTTGTCCACCGTCCGGAGGGTTGGGTTCTCCCCCACCTCGTGGACGTTGTAGCTGTCGGCGGCCGCCAGCTGGTCGATGAGCGCGTCCGCGACATCCGCGAACACCACTTCATAACCGGCCTGGTGCAGCAGCAGCCCCACAAAGCCGCGGCCGATGTTCCCGGCCCCGAAATGTACTGCCTTCACTATGAGTTCACCTTTCCAAACAGCTCCAGGACTTCCTCAACGGACGTGGCTGCTTCCAGCTGCGCCACCTGCGCCTTGTCGGTGAAGACCTTGGCGATGGAGGACAGGATGTGGAGGTGTTCGTTGTTGATGCCCGCCACGCCAACCACGAACTTGACCTGCTTGCCGTCCCAGTCGATGCCGTTCGGGTAGCGGATGACTGACACCGCTGACTTCAGGATGTGGTCCTTAGCGGCATTGGTGCCATGCGGGATAGCCAGGAAGCTCCCCATGTAGGTGGATACGGATTCCTCGCGTTCGTGCATGGCGGCGAGGTACCCCTCGTCCACGGCGCCTCGGGCCAGGAGGAGCTGGCCGGCTTCGTCGATGGCGGCATCGCGGGTGGTGGCGGTGCCGTTGAGGATGACGCTGTCGGCCATCAGGATGTCCGACGGCAGCGCCGTCTCCGCTGGTGCCATACCGCTGCCAGCGGCGGATTCTCCATCCAACGGGGCATTGGCGACGTGGGCGCCGTGGCCGGCAGCAGCACCGGCGTCGGGCGTTGCTCCTTCGGTGTTGTGCTCCTTGACCAGCTCCACAATCTCGTCATACCGCGGGCTGTTCATGAAGTTATCCACGGAGAAGTGCGCAGCACTGGAGGTGACGGGCTTGGCGCGCTCGGTCAGGTCCTGGTGGGTGATCACAACGTCATAGGTGTCGCTGAGGTTGGCGATAGCGGCGTTGGTGACCTTGACGTCCGGGAACCCGGCCGCCTTGATCTTGTTCCGCAGCACGGATGCTCCCATGGCACTGGAGCCCATACCGGCGTCGCACGCGAAGACGATGTTCTTGATCGGGCCGGCCAGGACGGCCGTCCCCACCCCTGAACCAGCGCCGGTCAGGACCGAGGAGATGGAGCTCTTTTTGCCCTTCATGGCTTCCATCTTGGATGTGGCGTCGGTCAGGTCCGTCTCGTCGCTGTGCTTGGTGGTCTTCAGGATCACCGAGGCCACCAGGAAGGACACCGCGGTAGCAAGCAGAACCGCGAGGATCACTCCGACGTAGCTGTCACGGGAGGTCTGGGCGAGTACTGCGATGATCGAGCCAGGCGCAGCCGGCGCTACCAGCCCGGAGCCGGTGACGGCCAAGGTGGCAATACCCGTCATGCCGCCGGCGATGGCGGCCAGGATCAGCAGCGGGCGCATCAGGACGTACGGGAAGTAGATTTCGTGGATGCCGCCGAAGAAGTGGATGATGGCGGCACCGGGGGCGGAGCCCTTGGCGAGGCCGCGGCCGAAGAACATGTACGCCAGCAGGATGCCGAGGCCCGGGCCGGGGTTCGCCTCGAGCAGGAAGAGGATGGACTTGCCCTGTTCAAGTGATTGCTGGATGCCCAGCGGAGTCAGCACGCCGTGGTTGATGGCGTTGTTCAGGAACAGCACCTTGGCAGGTTCAATGAAAATGCTGGTAAGCGGCAGGAGGCCGTTGTTGACCAGGAACTGGACCACGTTCCCGGCCCCGGTGCTGAAAGCCTGGACCAGCGGCGAGATGCCATAGAAGCCCAGCATCGCCAGCAGCGCGCCCCAGATACCGGCGGAGAAGTTGTTCACGAGCATTTCGAAGCCCGGGCGGATCTTGCCCTCCCACAGGAGGTCGATCTTCTTCATCGTCCAGCCGCCGAGGGGACCCATGATCATGGCGCCGATGAACATCGGGATGCCGGCGCCCACAATGACGCCCATGGTACCGATGGCGCCCACCACGCCGCCGCGGACGTCATAGACCATTTTGCCGCCGGTGTAGCCGATCAGGAGCGGCAGCAGGTAGGTGATCATAGGACCAACCAGGCCTACATAGGGAACTCCCTCGGCATTGGTGCCGAAACCGCCAAGGGCAGGTACGGGAATCCAGCCCTTCTCAATGAAGAGGGCGGTAATAAGGCCCCAGGCGATGAACGCGCCGATGTTGGGCATGATCATTCCGGACAGGAACGTCCCGAACTTCTGGACGCCGACCCGCAGGCTGGTGCGGGGTTTTGCAACTGTCTGTGTTGCCATGTGCTTTCCTAACCGTCATTCCTGCGGCTATGCAGGATGGATCCGATACTTACGACGACGTGCTGGTGGAGATTCGGTGAAGCCATTCGAGGAAAAGTTTGAGTTCCGAGCTGGAGAGCTGGTCGGAGTGCGATGCCTGAAGCGCGGCATTCAGGGCAATCGCTGCCACCACCACAGAGGACCTTGCGGAGTCTTCCGTGGCCGCCCCTTCGGCTTGTGCCGCGGACACCGCAAAGATCATGGCGTCCCGGGTCATGGTGGACAGTTCGAGGTTACGTTCGGCGGCGGGCTCCGCAATCAGCATGAGCGTCACACCCACATTGGCGGCCAGGATAGACCTGGCCGCTTCCCGTGGCTGGACATTCAGCTGGCCCGCTGCCGCAGCCTTGTTCAGCATCTCCTCCATCAGCGCCTCGGCATCGGCGACGATGGCGGGGCGGCTTTCGGGGCGGATATTGCCGAACATCACCAGGTACAGTTCCGGCTGCTTAACTCCGAACTGAACGTGGTTGTCCCACATCCTCCGGATATCCTCCAACGGATTTCCGGACGGGGCGAAGTCTCTTTCGCCCGCGACATATTCCTCAAAACCTGCGGTGACGACGGCGTCGAAAAGACCTTCCTTGTCACCGAAGTGGTGGTACAGGGTGGGCGCCGTTACCCCTGCCAGCTGCGTGATCTGGCGGGTGGACACGGATGCTCCGGCGGATTTTGAAAGCAACTCGGCGGCTGCATGCAACAGCCGCATTTTGGGGGGAAGCTGGCCATCCAAACTCATAGCCGCTACCCTATCACCTATAGCATTGCTATATGAACTGAATCACATATAATTTTTTCAGGCACGTTTCCGCCCTCGCACATAGTGGTCGCGGCGGCCCCGGCATGGCGCCGGGAGAACCTAGGCGGGCCTGGCTACCGGCAGAGAATGAGGACCTTCAGTGCAGAACTTCCCAGGAGTTGGCGTCAGCCCCGGCCGCATCATCGGGACAATCCGGCAGATGCCCAAACCGATCAGCGAACCCCCCGCAGGCGAGCAGCTGGCCGGCGGTACGTCCGCCGAGGAAGCCACCGCCGCGCTCAAGGCAGCCTCGCAGGCCGTCCATGACGAACTTAAGGCCAGGGCCGCGCACGCATCCGGAGACGGCAAAGCCGTCCTGGAAGCCACGGCGCTGATGGCCAAGGACACCATGCTGATAAAGGGTGCGGCCAAGCTCGTTGCCCGCGGCCTCTCAAGCGAGCGCGCCATCTGGGAATCCGGTTCGTCCGTTGCTGAAATGCTTCACAACCTGGGCGGTTACATGGCCGAACGCGCCACCGACGTCCTGGATGTGCGCGCACGGATCGTCGCCGAGCTGCGCGGGGTGCCCGCGCCCGGCATCCCTACCTCCAGCACGCCATTCATCCTCGTCGCCGAAGACCTGGCACCGGCGGACACCGCCACCCTGGACCCGAATAAAGTGCTGGCACTCGTTACAGCGGGCGGCGGCCCCCAGTCCCACACCGCCATCATCGCCCGTTCCCTTGGCCTGCCAGCCGTGGTGGCAGCCGTAGGCGTGGACGAACTCCCGGACGGCACGGACGTCTATGTGGACGGCGCGGCCGGCACCATTACTGCTGAACCCGACGAATCATTGCGTGCCGCAGCGGAAGCATGGGCGGCCACGGCTTCCCTGCTGGCCGAGTTCAGCGGCACGGGCACGACGGCGGACGGCCACCTGGTGCCGCTGCTCGCCAACGTTGGCGGCGGCAAGGACGCCGAGGCGGCTGCCAAGCTGGGCGCCCAGGGCGTGGGCCTTTTCCGCACCGAATTTTGCTTCCTCGAACGGGACTCCGAGCCCAGCGTTGAGGAACAGGCCGCCGCCTACAAAAGCGTTTTTGATGCATTCCCAGGAAAGAAAGTGGTTCTGCGAACGCTCGACGCCGGCGCCGACAAGCCGCTTCCATTCCTGACCGACTCCACGGAGCCCAACCCGGCCCTGGGCGTCCGCGGCTACCGCACGGACTTCACCACACCGGGTGTGCTGGACCGCCAGCTGGAAGCGATCGCCTTGGCCGAGAAGCAGTCCGAAGCGGACGTGTGGGTCATGGCCCCAATGATCTCGACGGCGGAAGAGGCGGCCCGCTTCGCCTCAATGTGCGCCGACGCCGGCATCAAGACGCCCGGCGTGATGGTGGAAGTCCCCTCCGCCGCGCTCACCGCCGAGGCCATCCTGCGCGAGGTGGGCTTTGCAAGCCTGGGCACCAACGACCTCACCCAGTACGCCATGGCGGCCGACCGTCAGCTGGGCCCCCTGGCCAACCTCAACACGCCCTGGCAGCCGGCCGTGCTGCGTTTGGTGGGATTGACAGTGGAAGGCTCCCGCGCGGAAGGCCACAACAAGCCCGTGGGCGTATGCGGTGAGGCGGCCGCTGACCCGGCCCTCGCCGTCGTACTTACGGGGCTGGGCGTCACCACGCTGTCCATGACCGCGCGGTCCCTGGCCGCTGTGGCCGCGGTACTGAAGACCGTCACGCTGGCAGAGGCGCAGCAGCTGGCCAAGCTGGCTCTCTCCGCGCCCAGCGCCACCGAAGCCAAGGCCTGGGTACGGGAAAAGCTGCCCGTCCTCGAAGAGCTCGGCCTCTGAGCGCCTGCCGCTCCAGACAGCCAACCACCACGAAGCACCCACCAGGAGGAACAATGCCCGAACGCATCGCCACCATCGCCAGCCGCTCCGGCCTGCACGCTCGCCCCGCTGCGCTGTTTGCGGAAGCTGCCGGAAACGTGGGAGTGGAAGTCACCATCGCCATGCAGGGCGACCCTGAGGACGAGGCACTGGACGCTTCGAGCATCCTGTCGCTGATGACTCTGGGCGCCGCCAAGGGCGACGTTGTGGTGCTCCGGGCCGAAGGTGACGGCGCGGACGAGGCACTGGATTCGCTGGTCAAGCTCCTGGAAACGGACCTCGACGCCGAATAGGGACCCACCTGGTGATCGCGGCGGCGACCGGCCCCGTGGCAGTGTGCTGGAAAACGTGGCCATGGCCGGGGATCTCCGCCGCACTGCCCTGGTGGGCCTGGGCGGCCAGCCTCTCGCACCAGTCACGCCCGGCCACCGGGTCTTGGCTGCCGCGAAGCACCAGCAGCGGCTGGCTGACTCCGCGGATCCTGGCCTCAAGGGGGTACTGCATCATCACGGGCAGCTCGGTGAAGTACCAGCGCGGGCCGGCCCGGAAATAGTCCGCCAAAACGATGGCATTCGCGGACGGGCTCTCGCTGAACATGGCGTCGCGGGTCAGCGCCAGCGCCTGCCGCGCAACTGACTTTCGGCGGGGGTCCACCACCGGGCCCATCAGAACTACGCCGGCCACGAGTTCCGGCTCCTGGAGGGCGAGTTCGACGGCATGCTGGGTTCCCATGGAATGCCCGATCACTACGCAGGACGTCACCCCCGCTTCAGCAAGCGCTGCCCGCACGAAAGCCGCATACTCACCCACCGGCACCTGGCGCCGGGGCTTGGGCGCGTCGCCAAACCCTGGGAGATCGAAGGAGTAGACATCAGCTGCGAGAGCCAGCTCCCGGTGCAGCCGCGCGAAGTAGCGGTGGGAAACGCCGATCCCGTGGAGCAGGACATACGTCGGTCGCGGCACATCGCCTACTGGCGCCACGGAGCGGTACAGCCTGCCCGCCAGCCCGCCGGATTCAATGTCCTCGCCATCACTGAGCCTCACCCCGCGAGCTTACAGCCGCCGCCCGGAAGCGCGCGGGTTAGGCTTCTGGCATGGCACTGATAGCTCCGAGAATGACTGCTGCGCTTCCACCCGAGGACGCTGGGAAACTTCAACGGGCCCTGGCGGGCGGCAACGACATCACGGTTTTTGTGGACGGAACCGTCCACCGGCTGACGCCCCAGGCGAGGGACGCCGTCGTAGACATCCTCAGCCGGTTCAGCCGCGGCGAAGCGGTGACCGTCAGCAGTGTGGAGGAAATGCTCACCACCTCCCAAGCCGCCGAACTCGCCGGGATTTCTCACACGTACCTGCGCAACATGACCGATCGCGGCGAGATTCCTGTGGAATACCGCGGCACACACCGGCGGATCAGGCTCGCGGCCATCATGGCCTGGCTGGAACGGCAGAAGAAACTGGATCAGCAGGAGAAGCCAGCGCAGGCCTAGCTCAGGGCTGGATCCGGGGTGGGCTGGATCCGGGGTGGCCGCCTCCGCGCGTTAGATCCGCGGGCGCGACGCCCAGCGCCGCATTTTCAGTGCCGCATGGAGTTCCAGCCGGGACATCCCCCTCAGCGGGTCCACACCCAGGAGCTGCCGGATGCGGCCCAGCCGGTTGTAGATGCTGCTGCGGTGCAGGTGGAGTTTGGTGGCCACGTCCTGGACCGAACCGTCGTTGTCATAGATGAGCTCCAGAACGGGGAGCAGCTCATCGTTGCGGTCGTGGTCCTCCAGCATCCGCACATAAACGGACCCGGAGTCAGCCCAGGCGCCGGCTCCCCCGCCCGCCGATGCCAGCAGCTGGTACACCCCGGTGGCACGGCAGTCCACCAGTTCGCCGAGCTGAGGGTCTACGGCTGCCGCCTGCGCCGCCAGCCGGGACTGCCCATACGCCTCGGCAAGCTCCCGCGGCTTGGCGAAACCCTCGCTGATGCCAAGGATGATACGGTGCACCGGCCGGCCCGAACGCTTGGCCAGCTCCAGCTGGTAGTGGACCAGTACCTGGGCATGGTTGGCCCGGCCCACCGACTCGCGGAACAGCACCACCGAGTGGGTTTCCGTGCCGGCGCTGAACAGCGCCACGTCCACTCCAACCGTCGCCTGCAGCGCCGCCGACCGGTGGATCAGCATGGAGGCGATGGGGTCCGGGCCGCCGGCCCAGCCATCGGCGTCGAGCACTGTGACCATCTGCCACGGCCCCTTGCCCTGGATTTCCTTCCACCCCGCCACGGTAGCCACCGCGTTGGCATCGCCTGAACAGGCTGCCAGGAACTCGCGTTCGCGGCCCCTCCTGAACTCGGACTCGGCCGTGTTGGACTCCAGCAGCAGGCCGGAGAGCCGCTCCACCTCCGGTGCCACGTCCGGCAACTGGGAGAGGATCGCCGTCGGATTTTCCTCTGCCGAGTCCTGCTGCACCCACAGGTAGCCGACACGGAATCCGCGCACCATCAAGGGAACACACACCCGGCCCAGCATCCCGAGCTCCTGGTTGGCGGGAATCACTACCGGGCGGACCGCCGTGGCGATGCCGTGGGAAAGCTGCCAGGCGCTGACATCGGCCGGGACACGCTTGCTCAACAGGAAGTTCACCCGGACCCGGTCCGCATGGGACTGGTTGGAGCTGTAAGCGAGCAGCAGTCCGTCAAGGTCCTCCAGGGACAGTCCCCGCCCTAGCTTCTGCGCCACCTGCTCAACGAGTTGTTCCACGTCCTGCTGCATGGGGTAACACTACTGCTCCAGCCAGCATCCCGGCGAACGAACAGCAGGCGACACCTGACGTTCTCACGCTGTACATATGTCGAGCAGTGAAACTAAAAAAACCCGAACTGACGCGGAGCCTGGACGCCCCCGGCCTTGCTTTCCTGTCAGTTGGGTCACAACCGGATTTATTCTGGAATCACAACTTCCCCCGCAATTTCGGGCCTAACCGGTCTGAGAATATGGAGCCACAAATGATCATCGGTGTCCCCAAAGAGATCAAGAATAACGAATTCCGTGTCGCCATCACCGCTGCCGGCGTTCACGAGTTCCGCACCCACGGCCACACGGTCCTGGTGGAGCGCGGCGCAGGCCTGGGCTCAGGGATCACGGACGAGGAATACGCGATCGCCGGCGCCGAAATCGTGGCCGAGGCAGATGACGTCTGGGGCCGGGCCGACATGGTCATGAAGGTCAAGGAACCCATCAAGGCCGAGTACCACCGCTTCCGTAAGGGCATGATCCTCTTCACGTACCTCCACCTGGCCGCCGAGCCCGAACTCACGCAGGAACTCATTAACTCCGGCGTCACCGCGATCGCCTACGAGACCGTGCAGGAAGGCCGCACGCTGCCGTTGCTGGCCCCCATGTCCGAGGTTGCCGGCCGCCTTTCCGTGCAGGTAGGCGCCACGTCCCTGATGGCACCCGCCGGTGGCAAGGGC
The DNA here is from genome assembly GCF_014926485.1 of Pseudarthrobacter sp. AB1. NCBI lineage: Bacteria > Bacillati > Actinomycetota > Actinomycetes > Micrococcales > Micrococcaceae > Pseudarthrobacter > Pseudarthrobacter sp. AB1. The sequence goes on along the minus strand of NZ_PZKO01000032.1, from coordinate 167,039 downwards.
GTCCTGCTCGGCGGCGTACCGGGTGTCCGCCCGGCGAAGGTGGTTGTCCTTGGCGCCGGCGTGGCCGGCACCAACGCCGCCGCGATGGCCCTGGGCCTGGGCGCCGACGTCACCATCCTGGACATTAACATCAACCGCCTCCGCGAACTCGATGCCCAGTACCAGGGCCGGCTCAAGACCGTGGCCTCCAACAAGTACGAGATCGAAAAGTCAGTGGTGGACGCGGACCTGGTGATCGGCTCCGTGCTGATCCCGGGCGCCAAGGCACCCAAGCTGGTCACCAACGAGCTCGTGGCCCGGATGAAGCCCGGCTCCGTGCTGGTGGACATCGCGGTGGACCAGGGCGGCTGCTTCGAGGACACGCACCCCACCACGCACCAGGAACCGACGTACAAGGTCCACAACACGATCTTCTACTGCGTTGCCAACATGCCGGGCGCCGTCCCGAACACCTCCACCTACGCGCTGACGAACGTCACCCTGCGCTACGCCGTGGCCCTGGCCAACCTGGGCGTCAAGGCCGCATTCGACCGCGACCCGGCCCTCGCCGCCGGCCTCAACATCGCCGGCGGCCACGTGGCACACCACTCCGTCTCCGAGGCACACAACCTGCCCCTCGTAGCGGACTGGCACGAACTGGTCTCTGCTTAGTCCCCTTGATTGCCGTCGGAACGGCCGTCATCCAACGCGTGCTGCTCCTACGTCGCTCTGACGCACGCTTTCTGGATGGCTGCCGTTCCGACGTTAAGACCCCGTGTGTGCAGCAGCCATTTCCCTTGCCTCTTCTATAACTTTGAGGACCTCGACGGCGTCTGCCGGGTCTACCGGGAGCGGAAGTGCGGAGGAGGCACCGCCGTCGTCGATCTTGGCTGCCAGCAGCCGGTAGAACTCGGGGTAGGCGCCTCGTTCGGTGGGCAGTGGATGGAGGTGGCCATCGCGGCCCAAGGGCCCTGCCCATTCCGGTGCCTCAACCCCGTATTCGGGGTCCAGCGGGCCGCCGCCGGCAGCAATGAACGGCTCCTGCGGATCGATCCCGTGCTTGGTGAACCCGCCAGCGGATCCGAGAATGCGGAACCGCGGACCCGGCTGGGCGCAGAGCATGTTCATGCCCAGGTGGCTGGTCACCCCGGACTCGTGGTTGAGCACCAGGAAAACGTCATCGTCCACCTTCTCGTGCGGACGCCGCGCCTGCAGTTCCGCGTAGGCAACGGTAGCTGGACCGAAAAGCAAAAGCGCCTGATCGATAAGGTGCGTGCCGAGATCGAACAGCACGCCGCCGCCATCCGCTGCCGTGGCGCTGGCTTTCCAGGCCTTCGAGATGTCCGGGGACCAGCGTTCAAAGCTGGATTCAAAGCGGGTCACGCTCCCCAGCGCGTCGCTGGCCAGCAACTTCTGCACGGTCAAAAAATCGCCGTCCCAACGCCGGTTCTGGAAGACCGTGAGCACGCGGCCCAGCCGCTGCGCGAGGGCGATCAGCTCCAGCCCCTCGGCACTGCTGACGGCGAAAGGCTTGTCCACCACAACATCCAGCCCAGCCTCCAGCGCGGCCTTTGCCAACGGAAAGTGAGTGGCCGGCGGGGTCCCCAGCACCACAAGGTCAAGGTCACCGGCCAGCGCAAGCACCGCGTCGCCGTCGGGCACTGTTTTGACGCCCGGGTACCGCTGCGTCGCGGCAGCCTGCCTCCCGGCGTCGGACGTGGCGATAACGTCCAGCGAGTAGCGGGGATCTGCCGCAATGAGCGGCGCGTGGAAAACGCTGCCGGACAGGCCATAGCCGACGACGGCGGTGCGTATACGGCGTTCGGGTTCAGTCCAGGTCATAGGCAAAACCGTACCCCCACCCTCTCGCAGTTAATGTGCATTAAAGCCAAACGCTCTCTCACTTCCCGCAGACCTGCCGGAAGTGAGAGAGCGTTGGCGAAAACCCCGTATTAAGTGAGAGAGCGTTACAGGGGGTTACTTCTTGATCCAGCCCAGGGTGGACCAGTCCGGAACCTGGGAGAGGCTCTGGAAGAGGGACGGGCCGTAGTTGGCCAGGCCGGTGCGGACGAAGGAGATCTGCGGGCCGTTCATCACAACTCCCATGGAGAAGTACTTGGACATGTGTTCCTTTTCTACGTCCATGGCCGCCTTGTTGCGCTCGGCGTTGTCCTCGATGGAGGCGAGATCGGCGATCTTCTTGTCCAGTTCGGCATCGCCCAGTCCGTTCAGGTCGGTCTTGGAGTCGTAGTACTGCTTGACGGCGTCCGTGGCGTCCGGGCCCACCGTGTAGCCGGAAACGCTAACATCGAAATCGCGTGCGCCCATGACCTTGCCGAAGTCGGCAGAGGCGCGCTGGTCGATTCCGACGTCCATGCCGCCTGCCTGCAGCTGCTTCTGGAGCGTCTGGGTGAAGGCGAGGGTGGTGGGATCGTCGCCGAAGTTGCTGATCTTGAAGGCAGCGGGCATTCCGTCTTTCTCCATGACGCCGGCGGCGTTGGCCTTGTAGCCGGCGTCGGTCAGTACCTTCTTGGCTGCATCCGGACCGGTCTCCTTTACGGGGTAGTTGTCCTGGTAGTACTCGGAGAACGGCAGCAACATCATGGAACCAGAGCTGGGCTCCTCCCAGTTCAGCCCGTTGAAGCGGACCTTGCGCAGGGCGTCGCGGTCGACGGCGGCAAACATGGCTTTCCGGACGGCAACGTCAGTGATCTTCTTGGCATTGATGTTCATGCCGCCCGCGAAGAGGCGCTGACCGCGGCGGACCTCGGAGTCCTTGGTACCCTCCAGTTGCTTGTAGAGGGACATGGTGTTGGCTGACATGGCGTCGATCTCGCCGTTCTTGAAAGCGGCGATCTGTGCGCTGGTCTCCAGCTGGCGGAAAACGACGTTTGCCAGGACCGGCTTGGTACCCCACCACTTGTCGTTGGGAACCAGCGTTACCGTCTTGGCTGCCGTGTCGTACTGGTCCAGCTTGAACGGTCCGGCCATCCACTCGGGGTGCATTTCACCGTTGAAGCCTTCGTTGAAGAGTTCAGGCGTGTTCACAGCAGGGTGGATCAGGCCGAAGAAGAGGGCATCCAGCGGGTAGACCGGCTGGGTGGTCTTGACGATGACTTCCTTGTCGCTGCTGCCGGCCTCAATCGACTCAACGAATTCGTAGGCTCCGGAGCTCACGATGTCGTAGCCGGCATCCGGGCTCTTGAGGATGTTCCAAGTGTTCTGGAAGGCCTTGACGTCGATCGGTGTGCCGTCGTTGTACGTGGCCTTGTCATTGACCTTGATGGTGACGGTCTGCTTGCCGTCCACCACCTTGCTCTCCACGGACTCGCAGAAGTCCTTGTTCGGTGTTGCCTTGCCGACGAAGTCAACCTTCCAGCAGCCGCCGATGCCGCCGCTGTTCACAGCCGCCGGGTTCATGGGGATCTGCAGGGCGGAGTTGTCCGCGCTGTTGCCGTTGTTGGAGAACCCGTTGAAGTCGGGCCCGATGTTGCCGAGGGGCAAGGTGACCTTGCCGCCGGGCTCAAGATCAGCGGCCGGCTTCTCGTTGATGCTGATGAGCTTGGCGAGGTCGCTGCCTGTCCCCTGCCCCTGAGCGGTTTCCGGTCCGGTGGGTGTTCCTCCACCGCCGCAGGCCGTCAGCGTCAAGGCTGCGGCAATGGCCGCTGCGCCGCCGATCTTGGTCAGATTCCTCATGGTTTTCCCTTCATAGGTGCGGGTGATGCTTGTGATGGGTCGAAAAAATCTAGGGTGCATGGGGTTCCGCTGTTCCGTGGACCACCAGCATGTGCTCGTCCAGTTCGCCGTCCGGGAAGAAGCAGGCGAACTGCTGGTCCGGCCCGGGCACCGGACCAGCCCTCAGAACCTGCACCGCCCCCGAAGGCTGCACGGGTTCCAGGGGCGGCTCCAGAGTCAGGCACTGCTCCTGCTTCGCAGCCGGAAGCGCCGCGAAGACGGGGCAGCGCGTGGCGAAATTGCAGCCCTTCGGCGCATCCAACGGGGACGGCAGATCCCCCTGGAGGATGATCCGCTCCCGGGTGCGCTCGAACTGCGGGTCGGGGACAGGGATCGCGGACAACAGTGCGCGGGTATACGGGTGGCGGGGGTTATCGAAGACCCGGTCAACCTCACCGATCTCGACGATCTTGCCCAGGTACATGACAGCCACCCGGTTGGAGATGTGGCGGACCACGGAGAGATCGTGGGCCACCATCAGGTAGCTGAGCCCCAGCTCGGCGCGGAGCTTGTCCAGGAGGTTGATGACGCCGGCCTGGACCGAGACGTCCAGCGCGGACACCGGCTCGTCCAGGACCACCAGTTTGGGGTTCACGGCCAGGGCCCGGGCTATGCCGACGCGCTGCCGCTGGCCGCCGGAGAACTGGTTGGGGAACCGGTTGACGTGGTCCGGCTGCAGGCCCACCAGTTTCATGAGTTCCATGATGCGTTTTTTGATGTCCGGCTTGCTGAGTCCGGCGTTCTGCAGCGGCTCGGCCAGGACCTCGTAGACGGTGAAGCGGGGATCGAGGGCGCCGGTGGGATCCTGGAAAACCATCTGCATTTCCCTGCGCATGGCGCTTTTGGTCTTGGCGTCGGCGGCCTGCTTGTTGCTGATGCCGCCGATGATCACCTCGCCGTCCTGGTCCTTATGGAACTCCATAATTTCCAGCAGGGTGGTGGTTTTGCCCGACCCGGACTCGCCCACGATGGAGAAGCATTCGCCTTCGCGGATGTCGAAGCTCAGGCCGTCCACGGCCTTCACGGTGCCGATGCGCCGCTTGAGCAGGGCGCCCTTGGTCAGCGGAAAGTGCTTGCGGACATCCCTGAGTTCCAGCACTGTTGAGCGTTCCGCGCGGGGGATGAGGTCAAAGCGGGAGGCAGGGACCGGTGGGGCGGAAAAGATGTCGTGGACATCCACGTCCTCGCCGAGGGAGCCGGATTTGATGCAGGCCGCGTGGTGGTAGTTAGCTCCCGGAACCGGGTTCAAGGAAGGCTCGCCCTGCAGGCAGGCGTCGGTCACCAGCGGGCACCGCGGCGCGAAGGAGCAGCCGGTGGGGGTGTGGAGGAGGTTCGGCGGGATGCCATCGATGGGGACCAGCGAGGATTTCTCCGCGACGTCCACGCGTGGGACCGCCCCGAGCAGGCCCATCGTGTAGGGCATCCGGGGATCGTAGTAGATGTCATCCACGCTGCCGGTTTCCACCGGCTTACCGGCATACATCACCATGATGTCGTCGGCGATGCCCGCCACCACGCCCAGATCGTGCGTGATCATCACCACGGCGGCACCCGTTTCCTCCTGCGCCTTATGCAGCACCTCAAGCACCTGGGCCTGGATGGTGACGTCCAGGGCCGTCGTCGGCTCATCCGCGATCAGTACGCGCGGATTGTTGGCGATGGCGATGGCGATCATCACGCGCTGGCGCATGCCACCGGAGAACTCGTGCGGAAAGGCCCGGAGCCTGTTCCGGGGGCTGGGAATGCCCACCATCGCCAGGAGTTCGACGGCACGGGTTTCCTTCGCCGCCTTGCTCATGCCCGGATTGTGGATGGTGAGGGCCTCGGTGATCTGGGTTCCCACCGTATACACCGGAGTGAGGGAGGACAGCGGGTCCTGGAACACCATGGCGATGTCGTTGCCGCGGTAGGCACACATGGCTTTGTCGCTCAGGCCCAGCAGTTCCTTGCCCTTGAGCCTGACCGAGCCGGAAATCTCGGCAGTGGCAGGCAGCAAGCCCATGATGGCCAGCGATGTCACCGATTTGCCGGACCCGGACTCCCCTACGATTCCCAGGGTTCTTCCGGGCATCAGGTCGAAGTTGACGCCCCGAACGGCATGCACAGCCCCGTTTTCGGAGTTGAAGCCGACGTTCAGGTCCCGGACGGACAGGACAGCGTCCGACGGCGAGTGGAGGCCGGCGATGTGGAGCCGCTCGGCGGCGGTGGGGGCCGGGTCAGCCGGCTCAAGGAAGGTGCTCATTTGCTCTTCTTCTCTGCGCTGTTCTTCTTGGCCCGGCCAACCGAGCTGGAGCTCGGGTCAAAAGCGTCACGCAGGCCATCGTTCATCATGGCCAGGGATCCCGTGAGCAGGAACATCACGGTGAGCGGGACCCAGAACATCCAGGGGAAGGTCTGGACCTGGGACGTGGCGCCGCCAATCAGCACGCCGAGGCTCACATCCGGCACCTTGATGCCGATGCCGATGAAGGAGAAAGCCACTTCGGCCAGGATGGCCCCGGTGACGCCGCGGGTGATGTCCAGGACCAGCAGCGATCCGATGTTGGGGACCAGGTGCCGCCACACGATGCGCCGCGGCGGGACGCCCATGTACTGGGCCGCTTTGACGAAATCGCGCTGCATCAGCGACATGGACATCGAGCGGATAAGCCGCGCGGTCCCCATCCAGCTGAACACCAGGAGCACGATGATCAGCAGGAGCCAGCTGGGGAGGTTCTTCTTCAGGCCGTCCCCTCCGCCGCTGGTGGCCACCGCCACCACCAGCAGGGCGGGGATCATGATGAGCGCCTCCAGGACGAAGAGCATCACCTTGTCCACTTTTCCGCCGAAATAGGCCATGGTGCAGCCGTAGACCGCTGCGACCAGGACGGACACGAGGCCCACAATCAGGCCGATCAGGATGGAGATCCTGGTGCCTTCTACAGTCATGGCGTAGAGGTCGATGCCGGCCTGCGACGTGCCCAGGAAGTGGTCAGCGGACGGCGGCATGCCGATGTTGAAGGGGTCCAGGGTCTCCTTGTCCCAAGGAGTAAAGAACCCGCCCACGAAGGAGAAGAGGGTCAGGCCCAGGAAGATCGCCAGCCCGGCGACGGCCGTCTTGTTCCGCATAAAACGGCGGAAAATGATGGTGGACTTGGCAATCACCACATCAGCGCTTTCGAGATGCGCGTCCTGCGCGACCGCCGCCGGATCAATGGCATTGAGGTTGGTCATGGCTACTGCACCCTCACTCTCGGGTCCACAAGCGTGGTGGCAAAGTCGGCGAGAATGGCGCCCACGGCGAAGATAACCGAGCCGTAGGCGAGGGTGGCTGTGGCCGCATTGACGTCCTGCAGAGAGATGGCGTCAATGCTCCAGGAGCCCACACCGGGCCAGGCGAAGATCTTCTCCGCGAAAAAGCCGCCCGCGAAGATGGCCGGGATGGTGAACGCGATGCTTTGAGCGACCGGGATGAACGAAACCCGAAGCGCGTGCCGGGTAATGGCCTGGTTCCGCGTTAGCCCCTTGGCGCGCGCCGTGCGGACGAAGTCCGCATTGACGTTATCCAGCAGGTACTGGCGCTGCGCGATCTGGTACGAACCCCAGCCGACCAGGGTGATGGCGATCGTTGGAACCGCATAGTGGCCCACCATGTCCACAAACTGCGCCCACCCGGGCTGCATGCCCGGCGTGGAGATGCCTGTCACGAAGAAGATGCGCTCCCCGACGGTTTCGTTGATGTTGATGGCACCGAGCTGCACCAGGAAGTAGGCAATGGGGGCGGGCACGATGTACGCGAGGTAGCTGTAGGAGGTGATCACCCGGTCCTGGAACTTGTACTGCCGGGCCGCCGAGTACACCCCGAGGGCGACGCCGATGACAAGGGTCAGGACGATGGATGCCAGGAAGAGCCGGGTGGAGATCCAGACGCGGTCCCCGAATTCAGCGTTGATGAATGCGCCGTTGGGGCTGCGTCCCCAGTCCCAGCGGGTCACGATCCCTGAGAGCCACTCCACGTAGCGCTCCCACGGGCTGAGGTCCGGGTCCAGGCCTTTCAGGCGCATGGAATTGGCTACCTGCTCGGGTGTGGGACGGGGAATCCGTTCCTGTTCGAGGAGCGCCGGCTTAAGCGAACTGACCGCCAGGAAATAGCCGGCAGACGTGGTCAGGAAAATCATGAAGACGTAGGTGATGCCGCGCTTGGCGAGGTACCTGATCATTTGGCAGCTACTTCAGGATCTTTGCCACCTGGACTATGGACGAACACTCCAAGGGGTCACCTTGGGCTGGCAACGGAGTTCCTGCCTTCACTGCATCCACGTTCCAGATCCTTCCGATTTCCCCGGCCCGCGACGGGTCTCGCCGCCACCGGGTTTCCACCAGCGTGTAGCCGGTCTCCTGCGACCAGCTCAGATAAGTCCGGGTGGACTATGTTGCGGGTCACATTCCAGAGGAAACTACCACAGAGTAGCGTCCGGAATGCGGGCACCTGTGCGGAATCCGTGCCCGCCGTATCAGATTGTTATGAATAATTCAGTGGAATTGATTTGACTGGACCATTCGCCAGATCTAGGCGTATCCTACCGCCCGCGGACCACACGAGTGACAAGGTCCCGCCAGGAATCGGTCAACCGCTCGGGCGCCAGGCCTTGGGCGCGGACCGCGTGCAGGAGCCGGTCCGGATCCAGCGTGGCGGCCAGGGACATGGCCATCAGCAACGGGTCCGCATCCATGCCTGCTTCCCGCAGGAGGTGCTCGATATGGCGCTGCCACAGTATGACTGCCGGGACCTCGTAGCGGCCGTGGTGCGAAGACTCAGCAGCCCTCGCCAGGTCCCCGTGCTCCATCACATACGCGATCCGCTCCGCACCGAAGGCGATCAGCCGCTCCAGCCCCGGAGCGCCCGGCCCCAGGGGCGGGGGGCCGAACATAAATCGGGCTTGGAAGGCGGCCTCGGAATCGCTCAGCAACGTCATCATCAGCCCGGCGCGACTGCCGAACCGGCGGAAGACGGTGCCCTTGCCCACGCCGGCCCGCTCGGCCAGCCTGTCCATGGTCAGGGCATCCGGGCCGGACTCGGCAATCAGCTCCCGGGCCGCGCACAAAAGCCGCTCACGGTTCCGCGCAGCGTCACTGCGCTCAGCGGGCGGCCCGGAGAGCGAACCGGGCAGCAGTGGGATAAAGCTCACAGTCCTTATCCTAATCCCGGGAATAATAATCGGACTACGGTCCGTTTAGACAATGAAGGCACCAAGCCTCCACCTTCCACCGGCCAGCGGTCCCGTCCGCAGCCTGACCCCAGGAGTCCATATGTCGAAGAGCACCGTTCTTACCCTTGTTGGCAGCCTCCGCGCCGAGTCCACCAACCAGAAGCTCGCCGAAGCCATCCAGCTGAACGCCCCCGAGCAGGTTGACGTCGTCATCCACGAAAGCCTGGGCAACATCCCGTTCTACAACGAGGACATCGACGTCGAAGGCCAGGTTCCCGCCGCTGCCGCCGCCCTCCGCGCGGCCGCCAAGGAAGCGGACACCCTTCTCCTGGTGACCCCGGAACACAACGGCACGGTGCCCGCATCGCTGAAGAACGCCATCGACTGGCTGTCCCGCCCCTTCGGCGCCGGCGCCCTCTCCGGCAAGCCCACCGCCGTCGTCGGTACCGCATTCGGCCAATTCGGTGGCGTGTGGGCCCAGGACGAAGCCCGCAAGGCAGTGGGCATTGCCGGCGCCCAGGTGCTTGAGGACGTCAAGCTCGCAGTCCCCGGCTCCATGGTCCGCTTCGCCGAGCTGCACCCGAAGGACGATGCCGAGGTAGTGGAGCAGATCAAGGGCGTCTTCGACGCACTCGCCGCCGCCCAGCCGGCAGCGTAAGGCAGCCGCACGCAGCGGCCATAAACCACCAAATGCCCCGGCCACCGAAAGGTGTCCGGGGCATTTGTTATCTCGCCGTAAGCAGGAACGGGACCAGCCACCGCGCACGTGACCAAGTCTTGTTCCAACCGGTACCGGGCCGGCATTTCCAGGGCGGAGGGACCGCCGTAACGTTAAATGCACGGAAAGCATTGGGGACGGGAACGCGGTGCAGAGATGGCAGGCAGGCAGAGCGCCGGAATGCTGATGGCGACGGCGGCAGCACTTACTCTTCCGCTGTGGCTGGGAGGCTGCGCCCCCGCTTCGAACCCGCGTACGGGCAGCAGCGTCCCGGCCGGTGCAACTACGCTTGAACGCCCTGACCGCGCCCAGCAGCCCCTGGTTCCAGTTCCGCAGCCGCAGGCGCCCCCGCCGGCCACCGCTGCGCCCGCCGAGGCCACCGGCCCGTCCTCCGGCTCGCCCCCCGGGCCTTCAAGCCAAGCGTCAGGCGGGGTTACGGGAACACCGGAGCGGAGCCTGGGCACCGGTCCAGCGTCCGGACCGGCTTCGCCCGGGACTCCCACGCCCGGTGCCGGTGCGGCACCCGGCGCACCTAAGGCGGCAAGCCCATCGCCGGCTCTGGCGCCCTCGGCGCCGCCCCCGGCCGTGCCGGCCCCTGGCCTGTCCGCCGGATTCCAGACGGTGACCGCCTACTACGTACTGCTGGACGACGGCGGGGCCGCAGGTGTGCGCTTTGGCTGCAACGACAGCCTGGCCGGCGTCCGCCGTACCGTGGCCGGATCCGCGGAACCTTTGGCCAACGCCATGCGCGCCCTCCTGGACGGAGCCGCAGAGCCTACGCCAGGGCTGTACAACTCCCTGTCCGGCTCAACCCTGACGTTCCTGTCCGGCACTTTCGACGGTACGTCCGTGACGGTCTACCTGTCCGGCTCGATCCGTCCAGCGGGAGTGTGCGACATCCCGCGTATCGAGGCCCAGCTCACACAGACTGCCGTAGCGTCGGTGGGCGCAATCCGCGCCGACGTTTACGTCAACGGCGTGGGGCTCGCCGAAGCATTGCGCCTTAGCTAGGGCCAGTTGATCAACATATGTTGCCTGATTAGCAACTTCCAGCTGTATGCTGAGGATGTGAGCCACGAAACACTTGATGCCGGCGCAGTGCAGCTACCGGCCGAAGCCATTGATGCCATCGAGCGCGCGGCCACGTCCGCCCACCGCGCCGCCCATCCCCACGAGGCGCTGTTTTCGGAACGCGCAGCCAACATTAAGCAATCGGCGGTCCGGGACGTTTTTGACATCTCGATGCGCCCCGGGCTGGTGTCCCTTGCCGGGGGCAGCCCCTACCTGCAATCCCTTCCGCTGGAGCGGCTGGCCGCCACGGCTGCAAGCATCATCGCCGACGAGGGGCTCACCGCCCTGCAATACGGCGGCGGGCAGGGCACCGAAGAACTGCGCACCCAGGTCTGCGAGGTGATGGCGGCCGAAGGAATCCTGGACGCGCTCCCGCAGAACATAGTAATCACCGCAGGCTCGCAGTCGGCCCAGGATGTGGCCGTCAAGGTCTTCTGCAACCCGGGGGACGTGGTGCTGGTGGAGAATCCCACCTACGTGGGCGCCCTCAACACGTTTGAGGCCTACCAGGTGGAGGTGGCCACCGTGGAGATGGACGACGACGGCCTGGTACCTGAGCTGCTCGAGGCCAGGATCGCCGCGCTCCAGACGGCGGGAAAGAACATCAAGTTCCTCTACACGATCCCCAACTTCAACAATCCCTCGGGGATTACCCTGGCGGAGAAACGCCGTCAGCGGGTTGTTGATATATGCCGGAACGCGAATATTCTGGTGCTGGAGGACAACCCCTATGGGCTCCTCCGGTACGACGGGAAACCACTGCAACCGCTCCGCGCGGCCAACCCCGATGATGTCATCTACATGGGATCCTTCTCCAAGATCTTTGCCCCCGGCCTGCGCATCGGCTGGGCGTTGGTCCCGGAGCACCTTCAGCGGCGCTACTACCTTGCATCCGAATCCGTGACGCTGTGCCCGCCGACGCTGAACCAGATGCTGGTGTCCGCCTACCTCAGGGACTATGACTGGAAGGGCCAGATCGAGACCTACCGGGAACTGTACGCCGGGCGATGCACTGCCATGCTCGCGGCCCTGGACGAACACATGCCCGCCGGCACCAGCTGGACCAGCCCGGAAGGCGGCTTCTTCGTCTGGGTCACACTGCCGGAAGGCGTGGACACCTATCCCCTGCTGCAGAAGGCGATCGACGCCGGTGTCGTCTTTATCCCCGGGGCTGCATTCACCCCGTCTGATGCGCCGTCCAACAAGCTGCGGCTGGCGTTCAGCGCGGTTCCGTCCGACGCCATCAAGGAAGGTGTCCGCCGTTTGGCACCGGTACTGCGGGAAGCCCTTGCAGCGCTGTAACGTTGGCCGGACTGAGTGTGGCCAAGAGTGAATCTGAACAAGGAGTACAAAGCATGAGCGGAATTATTGTTGTTGGCGTCGACGGCAGCGGCACCGCCAAGAAGGCCGCCGAATCGGCCCGGGATCTCGCCGCCGCCGTGGGTGCCTCGCTTCACGTCGTCTCAGCCTTCGACAGCGACCGTACCGAGATCTTCGGCTCTGGCAGCGACCAGTGGATCGTTTCCGACGCCGACGGTGCCGAGCATGTTGCCAAGACAGTGGCCGAGGCCCTGGCCGGTTCCATCAAGGTGACCTACTCGGCCGCCCGCGGCAAGCCTGCCGAAGCGCTCATCAAGGAATCCGAGCGACTGGGCGCCACGATGATCGTTGTGGGCAACCGGCGGATGCGCGGCATCGGCCGGGTCCTGGGAAGCGTGGCCAACAGCGTGGCCCACAATGCCACGTGCGACGTCTACATTGCCAACACCTACGACGCCGACTAGCTGACAACGGGACACGATGCACCGGCCGCACCGCGCGACGGTGCATGGTGTCCGTTCTCACCCCTTAAACGCCGGTTTCAGCACCCGGCCGGCGATAAAATGGAAGGGCCCTCAACGGAGCGGACAACTACTCTCCACTCCAGCCAAAGGGGCCCCCTTGCTAACTCTTCAGCGCCGCCAACTTGTTGGCCACGACATCCTCCTGGCCCGCCACGGCAACCACATCTGCTCCATGCGTGTGGACCGCGGCAACGGCCGCGTCATTGCCCTGCTGGATGACGGCTCCCTGGACAGTGCACCCAACCTCATCTCGCCGGGACTGCGCCTGCCGGAGACCCTCGAGAGCGTGCTGCGCGGCGACTGGAAATTCTTCGCGGCCATCGCAGGCGTTGCCCTGGTTCTTGGCGGCCTGATGTTCGCCACATCCGCTGCCTTGGCTGGCGCCATGGCGGGGAATCCCGAAATGGTCGAGATGATGACGTCCTACTCCGCCTACGGTTACTGACACCAGGCTCTGCTAGGTGAGCCAGCCGCGCAAAAGCCACCAAAGGCCCGCCATCACCAAGCCGCCAAAAAGCGAACCGGCCACAACCTGCGCCAGGGTATGTGCGCGGAGCACCATCCGCGACCAACCGACGGCGGGAACCAGCAGGAGCAACGGCAGCCAGGCCGGACCTAGCATCAGGACATAAATAACTGTCGCCGACGATACCGCCGCAGCGTGACCGCTGATCTTCCAGACGGGGCTCACCGCGGCCAGCACAATGATGCCGGCGATGATGGCCAGCACCATGACCATTACGCTTCGCGGGGCATTGGCGGCCTGCAGCACCACCAGACCGGCGGCAACAAATCCAAGCGCCATCAGCAGCACGGGCGCGCGCTGTTTGCGGTTGCTGACGTGATGGTCCGTGACCTTGCCCAGCCGCACGAGCCCCAGGAGCACCAGGAGCGGCAGCACACACACAAACAGCGCGGCCAAGGCTCCATAGCCAATGGTGCCAGGGAATCCGGCCTCGACCACGGGGCTGAGGAGGAGTTGAAGCGTCACCACCACCGGTGGTTGGAACACCTCAGTCAGCCACCTGGCTGCCCGGTCCCTGGACCGAACGGCAGCCTGGTGCACGGTATTGATGCTCGTGATCCCGGCAGCCCTAGTCCAGCAGGAGCGCCGGCTCCTCAAGGATCGCGGCGACATCGGCCATAAAGCGGGCGGACAAGTCACCGTCCACTACGCGGTGGTCAAAGGAGCCGCCGAGCGTGGTGATCCAGCGCGGAATGACTTCGCCGTCCAGGACCCAGGGCTTCTGCTTGATGGTTCCGAACGCCACAATTGCCACTTCGCCCGGGTTGATGATCGGGGTTCCCGTATCGATCCCCAGCGCACCGATGTTCGTGACAGTAAGCGTTCCGCCCTGCATTTCGGCGGGCTGGGTCTTGCCCGCCCGGGCCGTGGTGGCCAGGTTGTTCAGAGCCAGTGCCAGTTCCTTGAGTGACAGGTCCTGGGCGTCCTTAATGTTGGGAACCATCAGCCCGCGCGGGGTGGCTGCGGCGATGCCAAGGTTCATGTAGTGCTTGACCTGGATCTCGGCGGCGTCGGTCCCGTCCACGTTGTCTACCCAGGTGGCGTTGACGCTGGGGTTCCGCGCGGCAGCCCAGATGACGGCCTTGGCCAGGATCAGCAGCGGGGAAACCTTGATTCCCTCAAAGTCGCGCGAAGCCTTCAGGCGCTTGACGAACTCCATGGTGCGGCTGGCGTCAACATCAACAAAGATGCTCACGTGGGGGGCCGAGAACGCCGACTCCACCATTGCCTTGGCCGTCGCCTTGCGGACGCCCTTGACTGGAATTCGTTCAATCCGCTGGTCCTGCGGCTTGCCGGCCTTGCCCCAGAAGCCCTCGGCCTGGTCCAGCTCTGCATCGCGCTGGGACTGGTAGCTGACCAGGTCCTCGCGCGTGACTTCGCCGCGGGAGCCGGTGGCCACCACATCGGCCAGATCGATCCCCAGATCCCGGGCAATCTTGCGGACGGGCGGCTTGGCCAGGACGCGGTTAACGAGGCCGGTGATGGTTCCGCCGAGGGTGGGACGGTTATCGACGACGCCGGTGTTTGTGCTTGGCGAAATCCGGGCGGGAGGGCCGGTCCGGGTCTCGACAGGCTCGGCCACCGGGTTTTCGCCGGCACGCTCGACCACGGGGACCGGGGCTGACCCGGCCTGGGCGGCAGGTGCCGACTTCCGGGGACGGCGCTTGACGGCGTCGGCCTTGGGGCCCGATCCCACCAGCGGACCGCCGGCCAGGGCACTGCCCGCCGTGCCGCCGTCATCCGTGGGAAGCTTGCCGTACAAGGGCTGGACCGGAGTGGTGGGGGCCGGGACGTCAGCGGGCGTCGGGTCGCCGGAAACGGCGTCCGAGACGCTGATGATGGCGGTTCCGACGTCGATGGTCACGCCCTCGGGGACCAGCAGCTCGGTGACGGTGCCGGCGAAGGGGGATGGCAGCTCAACGAGCGACTTGGCGGTCTCGATCTCGCACAGGACGTCGTTGATGGCGACGGTGTCCCCCGGCTTGACCTTCCAGGAGACGATTTCCGCCTCGGTGAGGCCTTCGCCCACGTCGGGCAGGTTGAACTTGTTCAGAGTCATGGTGTCCTCTTTCGAGCCAAGCGGGAGCGGGAAGCGTGAGCGGGGGAAGGTGCCTGCGCCTAGTAGGCCAGGGAGCGGTCCAGCGCCTCGAGGATGCGGTCGATGTCGGGGAGGTAGTCTTCCTCGACCTTCGCCACCGGGTACGGCATATGGAAGCCGCCCACCCGGATCACGGGAGCCTCCAGTGAGAGGAATGCCCGTTCGCTGATCCGGGCTGCGATCTCGCCGCCGATGCCGCCGAACGTCGGCGCCTCATGCGCCACAACAAGCCGGCCGGTCTTCTTCGCGGACGCAGTGACGGTGTCGAAGTCGATCGGCGAAATGGAGCGCAGGTCGATGACCTCGATGCTGTGACCGTCCTCGGCAGCGGCGTCGGCAGCGGCAAGGGCCACCGGCACGAGCGGTCCGTAGGCCACCACTGTGGCGTCCGTGCCCTCGCGGAGTACATGGGCTTTAAAGGGATCGGCAGATGCGCCGGGAGAATCAGTGTTGACCTCGCCCTTGAGCCAGTAGCGGCGCTTCGGTTCGAAGACGATCACGGGGTCCTGGCACTCCACTGCCTGCCGGATCATCCAGTAGGCGTCGTGGGCGTTGGACGGTGTGATGATGCGCAGGCCTGCGGTGTGGGCGAACAGCGCCTCCGGTGATTCCGAATGGTGCTCAATGGAGCCGATACCGCCGCCGTATGGGATCCGGACAACGACGGGAACGGTGAGGCTGCCGTTGCTGCGGGCGTGCATCTTGGCCAGCTGGGTGGTGATCTGGTTGAAGCCTGGGAACACAAACCCGTCGAACTGGATCTCGCAGACGGGCAGGTAGCCGCGCAGGGCGAGGCCGATGGCCGTGCCGATGATGCCGGACTCCGCGAGCGGTGTGTCCACCACGCGGTCCGCGCCGAACTCCGCGAGAAGGCCGTCGGTGACGCGGTAGACGCCGCCCAGGGCTCCGATGTCCTCGCCCATAAGCAGGGTACGCGGGTTGTTGTCCAGGGTGGCGCGCAGGCCCTCATTAAGGGCCTTGGCTATGGTCATGGTGGTCATCAGCGGGCCACTCCTGTCGCTGCGTCATCCGGGTCCGGGCTGCTGGGTTCAGCGCTGTGCTCCGGCGTCTCAGCGAAGCTTGCGCTGTACTCCTCAAACCAGGCCAATTCCTCGGCCACCAGCGGGTGGGCCTCGACATAGGTATTGGCGAAAGCCGTCCGGATGTCCGGGGTCTCGAGGTCGTACGTGGTCTTGCGGACGTAGGCGGCGAGTTCGTCGCCGTCGGCCTTGACCTGCTCAAAGAAGGCGTCATCTGCCAGCCCCTGGGCCCGGAGATACTTTTCCAGGCGGTCCAGCGGATCCTTGGCCCGCCACAGGGTTTCCTCGGCGGACTCCCGGTACTTTGTGGGGTCATCAGCAGTGGTATGCGCACCGACGCGGTAGGTGAAGGCCTCGATCAGCACGGGGCCGTTGCCCTCGCGGGCATGTTCGAGCGCCCACTCGGTCACTGCGTGGACGGCGATCGCATCGTTGCCGTCCACCCGGATGCCCGGGAAACCGTAACCTTTGGCGCGATTGGACAGCGGTATGCGGGTCTGCACCGAGCTGGGAACGGAGATGGCCCAGTGGTTGTTCTGGCAGAAGAACACCACCGGAGCGTTGTAGGAGGCGGCGAACACCATGGATTCGTGGACGTCGCCCTCGGAACTGGCACCGTCACCGAAGTAGACCATCACCGCTGCCTTGGGCTCGGCCGGCCGGTCCGCAGCTGCATCCGCGGCGACTGCAGCTGCCGCGAGCTTCTGGTCCCGCTGGATCCCCATGGCGTAGCCGACGGCGTGCGGCGTCTGCGCGGCCAGGACCAGGGTGTAGAGATGGAAGTTGGTGTCCTTAGGGTTCCAGCCACCGTTCGAGACGCCGCGGAACTGGCGCAAGAGCTCAGCGAGGTCCACATTGCGGGTCAGTGCCACGCCGTGCTCACGGTAGGTGGGGAAGATGTAGTCCTGCGGCTGACTGGCCCGGCCGGAGCCGATCTGCGCAGCCTCCTGGCCGGTCAGCGGGACCCACAGGGCCAGCTGACCTTGGCGCTGGAGCGCGGTTGCCTCCACATCAAAGCGGCGGATCTTGGCCATGTCAGCGTAGAAGCCACGCAGCTTTTTACCGTCCAGCCGATCTGCATAGGCCGAGAAGACCGGGTCCGTCCCCAGGGTCCCGTCAGGCGCCAGCAACTGCACCATAGGCTCGGCCGGGCTGCCCAGTTGGGCCTCGGCTTCAGCCTCGAGTTGGTCGTCTGCCGCTGTCTGATCGAACTCGGTGGAGGGCAGATGTGTGGCGCCCATACCGTCTCCTTGCTTGCCGCATGCGGATGCATTGCAATGTCGCTGGGATATATGCCATTGGAGGAATGCATTCCATTGGTGGCATATATATTGGCTTACTGGTCCTTACTTTATCTTCAGTAGGTGCCGCTCCTGATGCATGTTAAGCGCTAGGAACGTCGCGGCGCCTTTGTATAGTCTGCACAGAGCTCGAGGAACCGACTGTTGGCTTCTGCCTCGCCTATGCTGACCCGCACGCCTTCACTGCCGAAGGCCCGCACCGAAAGTGCCTGTTTGCCCGCCAGTTCGGCAAATTCCGTGCTGTTCTCGCCGAGGTTCAGCCAGATGAAGTTGCCCTCCGCCTCTGGCACAAACCAGCCGAGCTCACGCAGCCCGCTGGTTACCCGGGTTCGTTCGTCCACGATACTTTGTACCCTTTCTACAACCAGCGGGTAGTTCTGCAACGAGACGATGGCTGCTTTTTCCGCGATCTGTGACACGGAGAAGGGCGTAGCCGTGACGCGAAGGTACTGGGTCAGCCCGGGGTTAGAGATGCTGTAGCCCACGCGCAGGCCCGCCAATCCGTGTGCCTTGGAGAACGTCCGGAGCACCACAACATTCGGGTATTTTCGGTACATTGCGATGCCGTCCACGGCATCGCTGGCACGGACGAACTCCTGGTAGGCCTCATCGATAACCACCACGACGTCGGACGGGACCGCCTGGATGAACCGCTCCGTTTCGGCAGTGGTCAGGGTGGGCCCCGTGGGGTTATTTGGGGTGCAGAGCAGGATGACCCTGGTGCGGACGGTCACGGCTGCAGCCATGGCGTCGAGGTTGTGGCGTCCGTCTGCCGTCAGCGGGATGCGGACGCTTTCCGCACCCACCAGGCCAACGCTGATGGGATACGCCTCGAAAGACCGCCACGCATAAACCACTTCGTCAGCCTTGCCGTCGTCGTTCTGACCGGCGAATGTGGACAGCAGCTGGTTCAGGGCACCGAGGCTTCCGGCTCCCGCGACAATGTCCTCGGCCGGTACCGCCAGGAACTCGGCGAGCGCAGCACGAAGTTTGCTGCTCAAGGGGTCGGGGTAGCGGTTGAAGTCCGTCTCGTTGGAAATCGCCTCCAGCACCTCCGGAAGAGGGGGCAGGGGGTTTTCGTTGGAGGAGAGCTTGTAGCTGGCCAGCCCGTCCACGGCGACGGGAGGCAAGCCTGCGGCGTAGCGGGGAAGCCGGCCAACCACAGGGCGCGGCCGGATTTCGCCAGGCAACATCTCTGATGAAGTCATGCAAACTAGCCTACTTCGCCTGAACGGCAGGGGTTGGGCGGGCGCACGGGTGGGGCTCAGGGGCAGTGTGACAGCATGGGCGTGTGCGCTCTTTTATTGTTCGAGTCCTCATCAACGGGCTGGCCCTCTGGATTGCCAGCTGGATACTGCCGGGCCTGGATATCTCTACTTCGGCGACTACCGCAGCGGTAGCCAACACGGGCGTAACGCAGGGCACGGAGACCGTCGGCATCATTCTCGCGTACCTGTTCATCGGTTTGATCTTCGGTGTGGTGAACGCGTTCGTCCGCCCCCTGGTCAGCCTCCTGTCCTTGCCCATCACCATCCTCACGCTGGGCCTGTTCACCATCGTCATCAACGCCGCCATGCTGTACCTGACGTCCTGGCTCAGCAGTTACACGCCGGTGCACTTCGCCATCGACTCGTTCTTCTGGACGGCAGTCCTCGCAGCCATCATCATCACGCTCATATCGCTGGTCGCGAGCAGGGTTCCGGGCGGCCGCCGACGCTAGCCCGGCGGATCACCGCGCCCGGCCGATCTCAGCGGGCCGCGGTGGAGGGTCGGGCGTGGGCTTCGTTACAGGTTCGGGTGGCTTCGAACGGGTCAGCGCGAAGCGGGTGGCAGTTGCCGTGCCGCCTGCCCCCAGGACGCCGCTCAGGACGGCGGTTGACGCCACGAGTGAAGGATCGTCGCTCACTGCAACCTGCCGGGCGCCTGCCTGGTAGTTGCTGAGCCGATGGCCTGGACCGATGCCGAATTCACCACCTTCGGGCGTGGTGACGGGACTGTTGAGGGTCACCGTAACCCGGTTTCTGGCGTCCGGGTTCGGTGTGCCGTCAGCTCCAGGCACCCAATCCTGCCTATGCTCCAGATGGAGTGCTGTGACGCCGACCTGCGGAACGATGCCCCCTACGGGGGACCCTGCAGTGAGAACATATTCCATGTCGTATTGGTTGAGGAACCCTTCGTCGGCCGCAAGGTTCATGGCGTGGATTCCACCTTGGCTGTAGCCCACCGCCACGACCGGCGCCCCTCTTTCCGCGCCTGCATCCTGCAGGGCCCGTAACACCGCCGCGTTGATTTCTGCGGAGCTATGGCCCAGCCCTTCAACGATGCCGGCTTCATCGAACGGATTCACGCCGCCAATTTCACCTCCGGCCTGCGTTCCGGGAATGACCACCACGTAGGCCTTCCGCTCCCCGTTATCCACTTCGACGACTTCGATGTAGCCTTCACCGCGTTCATCGATGATCTGCGCCCGTGCCAACAACGCAGCCGGAGAGCCGTCGAATTCAATGGGCAGCGTCTCCTTCTTTTCCAACGTGACCGGACGCGGCTGAAGGATTCGGTTTGAACGCCCTGACACACCGGCAAGCAAAGGAACGGCGGACGCAATATGCCTGCCCGCCGCCACGTCTGCCGCGAGCGCTACCCAAAAGCGCTCCGGGGAGACTGCCAGCAAGGCAGCCATGGCCAAAGGGCCTGCGACGAGCTCCGCGACTTCCCTGTTGGGAACGAAGCCCAACCCGAGATCCCCCGCCTGCCGACCGAGAGTTTCCGTGCTGGTCAGGCCGCCGCCCATGCCGCGCGCGAAACCCGCCCAGGCTTCAGCCGTTTCGTAATCCCGCTTGCTGGCCCGCACCTGGTTACTGATTCCCTGCAGCTCTGCGCGCACGGCCTGGACGCTCCACTGCGCCTCGCCGACGCCAATCAGGGCCGCCGTCCCGGTGGGACGCGCTTCATCCTGGTAAGGACACAGGTCTTCCCAGATGCGGCGCACCTCCACTTCCACGGCAGCCAGCTCCTCTGCAGCAGCGTCAAGCTTCTCCGCGCCGCCGATGAGCTCCTCCAACTGAAAACTGATGCCGCCAACGCCGCCCCTGATTTCCATTCCGCCGTCCACGGCAGGTCCCGTCAACTGGATTGGTCCGCCGCTCCCGGACGGGGTTACCTCGGCCATCAGTACCGCCCCGCCGGGTTGCCGGCGGAAGCTCCCACCGCCTGTGCGTGGCGTCGCACCGAAGACAACGCATCCTCGAGCCGCGCCCGTGCCCTTCCGAGCGCCGCCTCCTGTAGTGCTACCGAATTCCGGTAGGCCTGCCCCGCAGGCGACTGCCAGTCCAGGAGCTGGATCTCGCGAAAGCCGCCAAGGACCTTTTCCACCCTCCCCAAGCAAAGATCAACCCGGGC
This sequence comes from Pseudarthrobacter sp. AB1, assembly GCF_014926485.1. Taxonomy (NCBI): domain Bacteria; kingdom Bacillati; phylum Actinomycetota; class Actinomycetes; order Micrococcales; family Micrococcaceae; genus Pseudarthrobacter; species Pseudarthrobacter sp. AB1. The sequence continues at coordinate 146,139 of NZ_PZKO01000032.1, read as the reverse complement.
CGCCAACCGCTGAACCTCATAACCGCGGGACATGCATGCCGCCATGTCGGCTGCCGTCACGTCACTGCCCATGCCCGCTCCCCCCTTCCGGCTACCCGGACGAATATCTGGTCCGGGTAGCCAAGTCCTGAACCCCGACGGTACGGAAGGCCGCCCGCACGACGGAAGCATCGCCGTCGGCTATGTGGACAAGTCACGCCGTTGTGAACATCAGACGGTCGGCTTAAGCGGCAGTGAAGAGTTCATGAAAGAATCAGCACATGCCTGAAACTGCCGCCACAGCTGATACCCGCACGCCCTCCGGACGCCTGGCCCTCGCCGCGTCACCGGACCAGATCGCCCTGGGCCCGCTGGACGGCCGTTACCAGTCCGCCGTCGCGCCCCTCGTTGACTACCTGTCCGAGGCAGCCCTGAACCGTGACCGCGTGGCCGTGGAAGTCGAGTGGCTCATCCACCTGACCAGTAATAACGTCCTTCCCGGCGCAGGCCAGCTCACCGTGGAGCAGCAGAAAAAGCTCCGCGCGATCGTCACAGAATTCAACTCCGCCTCGGTGTCCGAGCTCGCCGAAATCGAAGCGGTCACGGTCCATGACGTGAAGGCTGTTGAGTACTACATCGGCCGCCGTCTGCCCGGCGTCGGCATCGGGAACCTGACAGCCATGGTCCACTTTGGCTGCACGTCCGAGGACATCAACAACCTTGCTTACGCCCTGGGCGTCAAGGGTGCTGTGGAGGACGTGTGGCTGCCAGCAGCACGCGCCCTCGTGGCCCAGATCAGCAAGATGGCCGAGGAGAACCGTGCGGTTCCCATGCTGTCCCGCACACACGGCCAGCCGGCCACGCCCACCACCCTGGGCAAGGAACTGGCAGTCATCGCGCACCGCCTGACCCGCCAGCTGGACCGGATCGCCAAGACCGAATACCTGGGCAAGATCAACGGCGCCACCGGAACTTATGCAGCCCACGTGGCCTCCGTCCCCGGCGCCGACTGGCAGCAGGTGGCCAAGTCCTTCGTCGAGGGCCTGGACTTGACGTGGAACCCGCTGACCACCCAGATTGAAAGCCACGACTGGCAGGCCGAGCTTTACGCCGACGTTGCCCGGTTCAACCGGATCCTGCACAACGTCTGCACGGACGTGTGGAGCTACATCTCCATCGGCTACTTCGCCCAGATCCCCGTGGCCGGCGCCACCGGATCATCCACCATGCCGCACAAGGTCAACCCCATCCGGTTCGAGAACGCCGAGGCCAACCTGGAAATCTCCTCCGGCCTCCTGGACGTGCTCGGCTCAACACTGGTGACCTCCCGCTGGCAGCGCGACCTCACCGACTCCTCCAGCCAGCGCAACATCGGCGTGGCGTTCGGCCACTCACTCCTGGCGATCTCCAACGTGGCCAAGGGCCTGGACCGCCTCGACGTTGCCGAAGACATCCTCGCGGGCGACCTCGACACCAACTGGGAAGTCCTGGGCGAGGCCATCCAGATGGTCATGCGCGCCGAGGCGATCGCCGGCGTCGAAGGCATGGAAAACCCGTACGAGCGGCTCAAAGACCTCACCCGCGGCCAGCGTGTGGACGCCGCCCGCATGCGGGAATTCGTCCAGAGCCTGGGACTCTCCCCCGAGGCCGAGGCACGGCTGCTCGCCCTCACACCGGGCAAGTACACCGGCATCGCGGACCAGCTGGTGGACCACCTCAATTAAGCCGGCTCGCTCGGCCATAAACGTACGACGGCGGCGCCGGGTCCTTCGAGGGCCCGGCGCCTTCCTTTGGTTAAGCCTGCCGAAACCTGTTGCCGTGGCCGCGCCCGGTTCGTTCCCGCCCGGTTGCCGGCCCGGCTATAGGCGGTGCATGTGCGACACGCCGTGTCAGGCCACCCGCAGGCACCAGCAACTGGGCAGGAACGCACGACAGCGGCACGGCAGGCCGACGCCGGAATTCGCCGCCGGATGCGAAACTGGAGTCATGAAGCTGCTCCTCATCCGCCACGGACAGACCCCCGGAAACGTTCTCGGCCAGCTGGACACCGCCCACCCCGGCCCCGGGCTGACCGAACTGGGCGAACGCCAGGCAGAGGCCATGGCACGGTCCCTGGCCAACGAGCAGATAGGCGCCCTGTACACGTCAACGCTTCTGCGGACCCAGATCACGGCCGGCCCGCTGTCCCGGCTCCACGGTCTTGAAGTTGAAATCCTGGATGGTCTGCACGAAATCGAGGCAGGGGCCCTGGAGAAACTGACCGACCACGAGTCGCACATGCGATACATGGGCACGGTATTTGCGTGGGCAGCCGGTGACCTGGACCGCAGGATGCCTGCCGGCCCTAACGGCCACGACTTTTTCGAACGGTTCGACGCCGCCATCAACCGGATTGCCGAGCGCGCGGCCAGCAATGGAGGCACCGCCGTCGCGGCCGTCGTGAGTCATGGCGCCGCCATCCGCACCTGGACAGGTCTCCGCGCCGCCGGCGCCGACCATGAGTTCGCGGCCCGGCATGTCCTTTCCAACACCGGCATCGTGGCCCTGGAAGGGGACCCCGGCGCCGGCTGGAAGCTGATCCATTGGGACGGGAGCCCGGTGGGCGGCCTCGCCCTTACGGATCCGACCGCCGAGGACCCCACCGGCGAGCCCGTGTAGCCGCTGGGAAACACTGGACGCACTACGAGCACGTCGCGGCGGAGGACCTTCAGGACTACAGCCCGGAGACCCTGAACCGGCGGGCCCGATCCTACGCGGAACCAGCGGCCATTCGCGCTCCCGAAACCCTGGTCCGCCGGCAGCCCGAAGTTCTCCGGACGCTTACGCCAAGGAAACACCACGGTAACCACGGGCTCTTAGGATTATCAGGCATCACCCTTCGGCGAAACGAGGCAGTCATGCAGACCAATCCGCGGCTCAACATCCGTTCGGTCACCTGGTCCAACCCCGTGGGCGCCGATCTGCGCAGGGCCCAGCAGGCGGAACTGGACGCCCGCTTCGGTACCCCTGACCACGAACCGGGGACCCCGCCGTCGGGCGCCGACTGCGCCGTGTTCCTGGTGGCGTACGACAAAGGCTCGGGACAGCCCGTGGGCTGCGGCGGACTCAGGCTCCTGGACAGCGCCACTGCCGAAATCAAGCGGCTTTACGTGCTCCCGTATACGCGGGGATCGGGCGTGGCCAGCTCCATCCTGGCGGCCCTCGAAGCAGAGGCGCACAAGCAGGGCATCACGCGCATCAAGGCCGAAGCGGGCTCGGCGCAGCCGGACGGCCGGAACTTCTACGAGAACTCCGGCTTCGACTCCGTCCCCAACTTTGGCGCTTACGTGGGAGTGGAGCACTCGTACTGTTACGCCAAGTCGATTGACTCGCACAGCGCCGCCCACACCGCCATGGCGTGAGCCAAATCCGGGCGGCGGCCCGTTACACACAACAGCTACGACGTAACGTGCGCCGCGGCACGCTAACCTCGCCATATGGAATCCACTGACATCACCTTCCGCACCCGCAAATGGATCCGGCCGGAGGACCTGAACGCCAACGGAACCCTTTTCGGAGGAAGCCTGCTGAAATGGATCGATGAGGAAGCCGCGATCTACGCCATCCTCCAGCTTGGCAACGGCCGCGCAGTCACGAAGTACATCTCGGAGATCAACTTCGTGAGCTCCGCCGTGCAGGGCGACCTGGTGGAGATGGGCCTGACGGCAACGCGCTTCGGCCGGACATCCTTGACCATGCGCGCCGAAGTCCGCAACATGATCACGCGCCAGAGCATCCTCACCATCGAAGAGATCGTCTTTGTGAACCTCAGCCCCGCTGGCAAGCCGGAGCCACACGGCTACACCGAAATCACCTATGAGCGGGACCGGATTCCCACTCATCACCTGACCGAAACGCTCATCCAGGACTGACGACGGCGGACGCCTTACGCCGCCCGGCCCCGCGTCACGTCACCGCCATGGGTCCGTGGGTCGTACGGCATAGGATCGATAGCCGGACCCCTTGAAAGGACTCTCTTGGCCAAGCTCTACTTCCGCTACGGCGCCATGAACTCCGGCAAGTCCACCGGACTCCTGCAGGCCGCTTTCAACTACGAGGAGCGCGGACAGCGCGTCCTGCTGGCCAAGCCTGGCGTGGATACCAAAGGCGATACGGACATTGTGTCCCGGCTGGGCATGACACGGTCCGCGGACTTCCTGCTGTCCGCCACCACCCCCGTGCGCGAACTCTTCGCCGCCCATGCGGCCGGCGATGACCCGGATGCGCTGCTGGAGCACGTGGACCAGAAGCCGGTGGCCTGTTTTCTGGTGGACGAGGCCCAGTTCCTGACGCCGGCCCAAGTGGATGACCTGTTCCGCATCGCGGTCCTGGACAACGTCCCGGTACTGGCTTATGGCATCAGGACCGACTTCCTGACCCATGCCTTCCCGGGATCACGCCGGCTTCTGGAGGTGGCCCACACGCTGGAAGAGCTCAAGACCATTTGCCGTTGCGGGCGCAAGGCCATCTTCAACACCCGGCGGGTTGGCAACAGGGTGGTGTTCGACGGCGATCAGGTGGCCATCGACGGCCAGGACGTCTGGTACGAATCCCTGTGCGGGTCCTGCTACCTCGAGGAGTCTGGCGGCCGGCTGGGTTCCTGAGGCCTGGCGCCGCGCCCGGCAACCCTCCCGGCTCCGGATTACATCCGGCTCAGCTCACACCCGGCGAACCCGGCACCCCCGGCACCCGCCGCACCCGCCGCCAGAGGACAGGTGCCAGCACCACGGCGATCCCGACGGCGGCACCGATCACCGTCTCGACAATCCGGTCCCGGAGCAGGCTGGTGGGCGCCGATCAGAAGGCAGAACGCGGTGGTGAGGACGGCCACCAGCATCCCTTCCCAGAGCGGCGGCTGGTTGGGGATCGAGGCAATGGCCGCGAAAGCGAAGATGTGGAACTGGGACCCGGCAGGCCGCAGCCGAAGCCAGGAGATGGCCGCTGACGTACACATCGATCCTACGCCGCAGCCTGTTCCCACGATCGGAACTGCAGGGCAACGCCGCCGAAACACCACCCTGTGATTCTTGAGGCATGAAGCCCACCGCAAGGAAGCCTGCCGCGGCTGATTTGAGCTGTGAAGTCTGCGGCCTGATGCCGGAACCGACCAAGACCCGCCTGACCTTGGCCAACGTGGCCGTTATGCTCCCGATCGAACTGCTGGTCCATGCCCTCGTGGTGGAAACTCACCTGCCGTATTTTGCCAAGGTCCTGGTTCTCACGTTCACCGCCACCGTGCTGGTGATCTGGGTGGCGGAGCCCTCAGCCGCCCGGATCCTCCGCGGCTGGCTGCACGCGCCGGCCCTCCGGCACCACAGGAAGCTGGGCAGCGCACCGGCGTTGTGGCGGGCGCGAACGGTGCTCCAGGACCACCCGGGGTCGCTGCAGAAAATCACCCGGGCGCTGGCCCGACTGGACACCAACATCCTCAGCATCCATGTCCACCCGGTTGCCGGCGGCGTGCTGGACGAGTTTGTGCTCTCGGCGCCGGGGAACCTCAGTGAACGGCACCTGCTGGAGGCACTGCACGACGGCGGCGGCTCGCGGTCGCGGGTCTGGCCCACCACCGCCCTGGCCATGGCGGACGGTCAGACAAAAGCGCTGAGCCTGGCGGCCCGGATCGCCGATGCCCCTGACGAGCTGCCGCTGGCAGTCGCCGAGCTGCTTCGTGCCCGCATCCTCACGCCTGCGGAGGCGGTCCTGGAAAAGCACGACACCGGCACCCGCCTGAAGATCCCCACCGCCTGGCACGGACCCATCACGTTCGCCCGTCCCGGCGAACCGTTCACACCCGCCGAGTCAGCCCGCGCTCACCGGCTCGCCGAGCTCGCCGAAATCTTGGCCCATCGGCCTGCCGCCAGCTGCCAGCACTAGTGCCCGGCACTGGGCCGCCGTCGACCAGACCCGGCAAGCGGAAGGCCCGAACCACACTTCTCCCTGCCGCGGCGCAGGCAGTCACAATCCGTTTTTAAGGCCCGCACCGGCGCAATTGAAGAAAAGCCTTGACAGTGGCGCGGCTCACTTCTACCTTTAATTTTGGGATCCCAAAACGGGATCCCAAAAGATGCACGTCATTTCCGGCGCTTCCCAACGCGCAATCCGGAGCCACATTCTTCAATCACCCGCCCGCCCGCGGGCCATATTTTCCAAAATCCCGGATCTCTCCGTTCCCCATCCGTAACTTCCCCGTGAAGGAGAAGCTGTGTCTATTCCGAACACCAAAACAGCAAGCGCTGACGACACCTTGAACCCCGCGCCCAGCGGCCAACAGCAGAAGGACGGCGTGCAACGTCGCACCAACGTCCGCTGGAAAATGTTCCTGCTCCTGCTGGTCCTCGTGGCCGTCAATTACATCGACCGGGGGTCCATCTCGGTGGCCCTCCCGATCATCCAGAAGGAATTCAATCTCGCCCCGGAGCTCGTGGGGCTGCTGCTCTCCGCCTTCTTCTGGACCTACGCGCTGATGCAGGTCCCGGTAGGCCTGCTGATCGACAAGTTCGGTCCCCGCAAGGTCATGACGGCATCCTGCGTCGGATGGGGGGCGGCCACGGCCGCCTCCGGCTTCGCCGGCGGCTTCCTCAGCATGTTCATTGCCCGGATGGGTATCGGCGTTACGGAAGCCGGCGTTATGCCGGCCGGCGGCAAGCTGAACGCCATCTGGATGCACAAATCCGAACGTGGCCGCGGTGCCACCATCCTCGACGCCGGGGCCCCCCTCGGTGCTGGCCTTGGCGGCATCCTCATTGCCGGCCTGATCGCCTCCACCGGCAGTTGGCGCCTCGCGTTCATCATCGCCGGCGCCGCCACCGTCCTGATGGGCCTTGCCGTGTGGTGGTACGTCCGGGACAACCCGCGGCAGCACCCCGGGGTCAACGAAGCCGAGGCGGAATACCTTGAGGCCTCCCACGCCGCGGAGGATTCAGAAGCTGAGCTGGGCGGCAGCAAAGGAAAGCGCGCGCTTCTGCCCTACCTGCGATTCCGGTCTTTCTGGGCAATGTGCTTCGGCTGGCTGGGTTTCAACGGCGTTTTCTATGGCCTGCTGACGTGGGGTCCGCTGTACTTGGCCCAGGCCAAGGGTTTTGACCTCAAGACCATCGGCTGGTCCACCTTCGTGATCTTCGGGGCCGGATTCGTCGGGGAAATCCTGGGCGGCACCATCGCCGACAAATGGCGCAACTCCGGAGCTTCGGCCAACCTCGTTATGCGGACCCTCCTCGGTATCTCCAGCATCGTGGTAATCGGCGGCCTCATTGGAGTTACCATCGTTGCTGATTCGACGACCGCCGTTGTCCTCCTGTCCGTGGTCATGTTCTTCCTCCGCTGGGTGGGCCTGTTCTGGAGCATCCCCTCCATCCTGGGCGGCCGGACGAACGCCGGCGTGCTGGGCGGCGCCATGAACTTCAGCGGCAACATCGCCGGTTTCGTCACTCCGATAGCCGTGGGCCTGATCGTCGGGGCGACCGGCTCCTACACGTGGGCTCTGCTGTACTTCGTGGGATCCGCAATCATCATGGGCGCCTCTGTCCTGACGTTGAACTACACCAAGCGGCTTCCCGTCTAGGCCGCCCGTCGGGACAACCGTCCAGACCGGCCCGCCCTAAGCTAGGCCACAGCACCATCTCCCGGCCGCCGGGAGCGCAACGTCACCAAAGAATCCGAATGGAGCACCATGCTTACCGCCGAAGAGACCCAGGACAAGGAACGCCCCCTCCGCGAGACTGTCCGGGACACCCTCCGCACCAGGATCTTTGAAGGGCATTACGCTCCCGGCACACGGCTGGTGGAGCGCGACCTGGCAGCCGAATTCAATGTCTCCCGGCTGCCGGTCCGCGAGGCGCTCCGGATGCTGCGCCAGGAGGGCCTCCTCAGCGACCGGGGAGCCCGCGGAGCCGAGGTCAGCTCACTCAGCCCCAAGGACGTGGAGGATCTCTTCGACGTCCGGCAGTCACTCGAGGTGCTGGCCTGCCGGCTGGCCGCCGTCCGCGCAACACCGGAAGACCTGGGCTACCTTGACGGCCTGCTGGAGGAGGCCGAACGCTGCCTCGCCAAGGGCGCAGTCATGGAAGCCCACCGGGCCAACAGCGAATTCCACGACGCCATCACCCGGATCGCGGACAACGGCTTCCTCAAATCCGCACTGGAACCACTGCAGGGCCGTATGCACTGGCTGTTCCGGCACGTCAGCGACCTGCCCGAACTGATCCAGGAACACCGGGAATTGTACGGCGCCATCGCCAGCGGCGATCCGGACCGTGCCGCGGCCCAGTCTGCGTCGCACATCGGCAAGTACCGCGAGCAGTTCCCCGACGACTTCCAGAAAACAGAACCCGCTCTTCACCGGAAGAAAAAATGAAACTCCTTGTCATCAACCCCAACATCAGCCACGACGTTACGGCCCTGATTGAATCCGAAGCCCTCCGTTCGGCTGCGCCGGACACCGAACTCGTGGTCCGCACGGCAGGGCACGGCGTCGAATACATCGAAACCCGCTTTGAGTCCCTGATCGCCGCCGGCGCGGTGGCAGAGGTCATTGCCGAATACACCGCAGAAGCTGCCAGCGGCACCATCTCTGACGGCGCCTCACACGGGGACCGCATCGACGGTGTCGTCGTGGCGGCCTTCGGCGATCCGGGCATGCCTGCCCTGAAGGAACTCACAGACGTGCCCGTCATCGGCATCACGGAAGCCGCCCTGTGCGCCGCCGCCCTGCAGGGCCACCGTTTCTCCATCATCGCCATCTCGGACCGGATCAAACCCTGGTACCTGGACTGCGTGGAACGCTTCGGCCTCGGCGGCCGGCTGGCCTCCATCCGCTCCATCAACGAAAGCCTCAACGGCATCGGGTCCGTGCAGCACGACTTCAAGGAAACGCTGCTGGCACTCAGCCGGCAGGCCGTCACCGAGGACGGCGCCGACGTCGTGATCCTCGCAGGGGCGCCCCTTGCCGGGCTGGCCCGCGAACTTCGGGGCCAGATCCCGGTTCCGGTGGTGGACGGCATCTCAGCCGGCATCCGCATGGCGGAGGCCGTCGTCGGGCTTCAGTCCGGCCCGCACCGGGCCGGGGCCTTCGCGCCGCCGCCGCTCAAGGCCCGCAACGGCCTCTCCGGAAACCTCGACGCCGCCATGGCCGCCGCCCAGTCCGCACACGCCGCTTCACAGATTTAGGAGGACAACGATGTCCCGACAGCCCGACCTTGTCATCGCCAACGCCACAGTAGTTAACTGCTTCGGCCGCCAGAACGCCCACATCGTTATCCAGGACGGCCTGATCACCCAACTCGTGGAAGCCTCGGAAGCCATACCCGCAGCCGAACGCACCATCGACGCCGCCGGCCGGCTGGTGATTCCCGGCGGCGTGGACGGCCACTGCCATGTGGCCCAGGTGACCGGACGCTTCCGCACCCTCGACGACTACCGCACCACTTCGACCGCGGCGCTGTGGGGCGGCACCACCACGATCATCGACTTTGGCATCCCCCGGGACGCCCAGGAAACCCCGCTGGCCGCCGTCCTGCACAAGAAGGAACTCGCCGTTGAGTCCCGCTGCGATGTTGCCCTGCACGGCGCGGTGGTGAGCTGGGACGAAACAGTGCCGTGGCAGCTTGAGCAGCTCGCCGCCGAGGGCATCCGGTCCGTCAAGATGTACACCACCAACCGCGGCAGCACCATGGCGGACGGGGACACCATCCTGAAGGTCATGCGCGAGATGGTCCGGCTCGACGGCCTCACCTACATCCACGCCGAACACGACCCCATCATCAACGACTGCACGCAGCAGCACGCCGACGACGGCAGGATCGGTATCGAACACCTGCACCGGACGCGACCGGAACTCGCCGAGGAAATCTCGGTCAGGGAAACCCTGGCCATGGCCGAGTACACCCAGGCCCCCGTGTACTTCGTGCACCAGTCCACGCCGGGCGCCGTGGATCTGGTCACCGAGGCACGTGCCCGCGGCCAGAAAGCCTATTCCGAGACGTGCCCGCACTACCTAGCCCTCGATGACACGGTGTACGGGTCAGCTTTCCCGGAGTGGTACGCCTGCTGCCCGCCGATGCGCAGCCCCGAAACCGTGGCCGCGCTCAAGGAACGGCTGGCCGGCGGCGCTATCCACACCGTCTCCTCGGACCACTCCTGCTACGACCTGTCCCAGAAGCGCGAGCGCACGGACGACGTCCGCGCCATGCCGCACGGCCTGCCCGGCGTGGAAACCCGGATGCCCGTCACCTTCACGGCCATGGCTTCCGCCGGCAGCTCGGTGGAAGAGTTCGTGGAGGTCTTCGCCGCAGGCCCGGCCCGCATCAATGCGGTCCCCGGCAAGGGGACCATCGCCGAAGGCTTCGACGCCGACCTGGTGATCTTCGACCCCGCCGAGGAACGGACGGTGGACGGCGGAGCGCTGCACATGGGCACCGATTTCTCGCCGTTCGACGGCCGGACGCTCACGGGCTGGCCCGCCGTCGTGGTGTCCGCCGGGCGGGTGGTGCTCGACGGCGCCGGCTTCCACGATCCCGGCGCCGTGGGGCGTTTCGTGGCCCGCAATGGCTTCCGCGAACACCTTGCGTCCGCCGTGGATTCCGCCCTGGCCACCACCCCCGCAACCCTCGCCGCAGCAAAGTAGGAGCAGCCATGCCATCCGCAGCACGCAAGACCCGTATCGGCATGATCGTGCCGTCCTCAAACACCTGTCTGGAGCCGCAGAGCTACCGCATCCTGGGCGACCGGGACGACGTCACCATCCACTTCACCCGGATCCCCGTCACCAGGATCGCCCTGGATGACTCCTCGGACAGGCAGTTCGACCCCGCCGTTATGCGCACCGCCGCCGAGCTGCTAACAACGGCAGGCGTTGACGTCATCGCCTGGAACGGCACGTCCGGCTCCTGGCTCGGCGCGGACCACGACCGGGAGCTGGCCGGCGAAATCGCGGACGCGACGGGCATCCCGGCCACCACGTCCACGCTGGCCTATCTGGCAGCCTTCGAGTCCTTCGGCACGGAGCGGATAGGGCTTTTCACGCCGTACACGGAAGACGTCAACCGCGCGGTCATGGACTCCTACCAGCGGGACGGCATCAAAACCATCGGCCACCGGGCCCTGGGGCTCAGCGACAACGAGTCGTTCGCCCGGGTCACGGACGACGAGATGCGGCCGGGGTCACTGGAGCTGGCCGCAGCCCGTCCGGATGCCCTGGTCTACCTCTGCACCAACCTGTACGGCGCCAACCTCGCGGCTGAAGTGGAGGCCGAAACCGGCGTTCCGGTGCTGGACTCCGTGGCCGTAACGCTGTGGCACTGCCTCAAACTTGCCGGGTCCCCCTTGCTCGCACCGAGGTGGGGCAGGCTGCTGGCCGGCTAACGGCCAGGCAGCAGGTCAGCGGCCTGCAGTTCCAGCAGCCCAGGCAGGAACCGACGGCGGCCCGCCCACTGGGAGCGGGCCGCCGTCGAACCCTTCACGTCTGTGCCCAGGCTGCCGGAGTTCCGGCGGCCGGGGCTACATCCGGATGGTCAGCGCGCCGGGCTCAAGGGTCATCAGGACGTGCTTGCCGTCGCCTTCGTGGTCGCCGTCAAGCTGGTAGTCGTCGTTGTGTTCAAGGGTGATTTCCACGGATTTACCCTGGTAGTACTCCACAGACGTGTCCTTGCCCTTCCCCTTGCCGATCATGCCGGCGATCACGGAGAACCAGCCCAGCTTCCCCTTGGGGGCCAGCACCGCCACGTCCAGCAGGCCGTCATCCATCTTGGCGTCCGGGAAGATCTCGAGTCCGCCCTGGACCTTGCCGCAGTTGCCCACCATTACGCTGCGGACGCCGCGGTGCACCACGTCCTTGCCGTCGATCACGATGGTTGCCTTCACCGGCTTGCCTGGCAGGTTCCGGATGCCGGCGTCAACGTACGCCAGCCAGCCCACCTTGTCCTTGAGGTCCTCGTTGGTATCGGCCATGATGGTCGCGTCATAGCCCACGCCCGCCATCACCAGGAAGACCTGCTCCTTGTCCGGGTCATTGCGGACGGCCCGCACGATGTCGATCTTCCGCTCGGTGCCCGCCAGCGCCCCGGCCATGGCACCGTCAAAGTCCGTGACGTCCATGCCGAGGTTGCGGGCCAGCAGGTTTCCCGTGCCGAACGGAAGCAACCCCATGGGCACGTCGCCGCCGGACAGGACCTCGGCCACACACCGCACGGTACCGTCGCCGCCGGCGGCAATAACGACGTCGGCCCCTTGCGTGAGTGCCTCCTTCGCCTGGCCGACGCCGGGGTCCTCCTTGGTGGTCTCCAGCCAGATGGGCTCGCCCCAGCCGTTCTCCGAGCAGTGCTTCGCCGCCAGGGCACGCACGTCGATGTCCACCGGCTTGGCAGGGTTGATGATGATGGCCGGGCGCTTGAGGGGAGTGGAGCTGTTGGCTGTCATGGTGTCCTTCGCTGACATGGGAAAGTGGGCCTGGGGACAGCGTACTTTGTTACAGCGCCTTCACCGCGCCCAGCACCTTGGCGAGTGAATCCTTGGCGTCGCCGAAGAGCAGCGAGGTCTGCGGCTCGTACAGGAGCTCGTTTTCGATTCCGGCGAATCCGGGCCGCATGGAGCGTTTCAGGAAGATCACCTGGCGGGCGTCGGCCACTTCCAGGATGGGCATGCCGTAGATCGGCGAGCCGGAGGAGGTCTTCGCCGCGGGGTTCACCACGTCGTTGGCGCCCACCACCAAAGCGACGTCGGCCATGCGGAATTCGGAATTGATCTCGCCCATCTCTTTGAGTGATTCGTACGGCACGTTGGCCTCGGCCAGGAGCACGTTCATGTGCCCCGGCATCCGGCCGGCCACGGGGTGAATGGCGAAGTCCACCTCGATGCCGCGGGCTTCGAGGGCCAGGGCCAGCTCTGCCGCGGTGTGCTGGCCCTGGGCCACGGCCAGGCCGTAGCCGGGGACGATGATCACCCGCTGCGCGTAGCCCAGAAGCACCGCGACGTCCTCCGGGCTGGAGGACCTGACGGGACGTTCGCTCACGGCGGTGGATCCCGCCGTCGAACCTCCCTTGAAGGCACCGAACAGGATGCCGGCCACGCTGCGGCCCATCGCGGCCGCCATGGCCCGGGTGAGGATGGTACCGGAGGCGCCCACCAGCGTGCCGGCCACCACCAGCAGCACGTTGCCCAGCACCACGCCCGACGCCGCCACGGCCAGGCCGGTGAACGCGTTCAGGAGCGAGATGACGATGGGCACGTCCGCGCCGCCCACGGGCAGCACCAGCAACGCGCCGGCCGCCAGGCCCAGCACCATCAGCAGCACCGCAAACGCCAGGGAACCGGTCAGGACGACGGCGACGGCGGTGCCCACCGCTGCGAGAAGCACCGCGGCCATCACCACGGGGAGGCCTGGAAAAACGACGGGGCGGGTGGTCATCAGCTCCTGGAGTTTGGCGAAAGTGACCCCGGAGCCTGCGAAGGAAACGGCCCCCACCAGGAGGGTGAACACGATTGCGACGCGGACCCAGGGGTCGGCCGTATGGCTGAGTTCCAGCAGCGCCACCAGGGCTGCGGCGCCGCCACCCACCCCGTTAAACAGCGCGACGAGCTGGGGCATCTGGGTCATCTGCACCCGCCGGGCCACCGGCGCCGCCACCGCGGTCCCCACCGCAATGGCACCGATGATCCAGGGGATGTTGTCCAGCCGGGCGGAAAGAAAGACCGTAACGACGGCGAGCAGCGCACCGAATGCACCGATGAGGTTGCCGCGGCGGGCGGTCCGGGGCGAGCTGAGCCCGCGAAGCGCCAAGATAAAGAACACCGCGGCGGCGAGGTAGAGAAGCGAGGTCCAGACCGGATCGAGGAGAGTCACTTCGCGTCCTCCTTGCCGGTGGATTCCTTGAGCGGGGCGCCCTGGACCGGGGCGCCTTGGCGGACGACGTCCTTCCGGGCACGGAACATGTGCAGCATCCGGTCCGTCACCACAAAGCCGCCCACCAGGTTGGCGGTGGCCAGCACCACGGCGAGCAGCGCCACGGCCAGGATCCACGGGTCCGCGGCCTGCCCGGCCACAATGATTGCGCCTACCAGGATGATGCCGTGGATGGCGTTGGCGCCGGACATCAGCGGGGTGTGCAGGGTACTCGAGACCTTGGAAACCACCTCGAAGCCCACGAACACCGCCAGCACGGTGACCGTCAGCAGGCTCATGCCGTCCATCAGATTCCCCCCTCTGTCTGGACCCTGTCGCTCTGGGCCCGGGGCGCATGGTCGGGCAGGGCAGGCACAAGTGCCTCCAGAGCCTCGGCCGTGGGCTGGTGCCGCACCGCGCCGTCGTGCGTCAGGCACGCTCCGGCTACCACCTCGTCCGCGAAATCGGGGGCAACGGTGCCTTCCCGGATCATCAGGGCGAGCAGGTTGGCCACATTCTTGGCGTACAGCCGCGATGCGTCCTGCGCCATCGCGGACGGCGCATCCTTCAGCCCCACCAGCGTGACGTGGCCCTGACCATCAGCGGTGGGGATCAGGATGTCCTCGCCGGGAACGGCTCCCTCCACGTTGCCGCCGGACTCGGCGGCGAGGTCGACGACGACGGAACCGGGGCGCATGCCCTGCACCATTTGCTGGCTGACCAGCAGCGGTGCGCGCCTGCCGGGAACGGCCGCGGTCGTAATCAGGACATCGGCCATGGCCACGTGCGGGGCGAGGAGTTCACGCTGCAGGGCGCCGCGGTCGGCGCTGAGCTCGCGGGCGTAGCCGCCCGATGCCTCCGCCGTTTCCAGATCAAGTTTGATGAACGTGCCGCCCATCGATGCGACCTCGTCGGCGGAGGCGGGCCGGATGTCGTTGGCAGAGACCCTGGCCCCCAGCCGCTTCGCGGTGCCGATGGCCTGCAGCCCGGCAACCCCGGCGCCGAGCACCAGCACCCGGGCCGGCGGGACGGTGCCGGCAGCGGTCATGTACAGCGGGAAGAAGCGCGGGAGCCGGATGGCGGCTTCCAGCACGCAGCGGTAGCCAGCCACCAGGGCCTGGGAGCTGAGCGCATCCATTGACTGCGCCCGTGAAATGCGCGGGACAAGTTCCAAGGCGAAGGCGGTCACACCGGCCTCCACGAGCGCCTGCACGGTGGCGAGCTCGGACGACGGCGACGCCAGGCCAACGGTGACGGTGCCCCTTTTCAGGGCTGCCGCCGTCGGGGGTTCCAGCGGGCGGACGTGGACCAGGACCTCCAGGTCACCGGGGTCCAGGTCCTGGACGATGCGGGCTCCCGCGTCGGTGTAATCGTGGTCCGAATGGCCGGCGGCGGCCCCGGCGCCCGCCTCGATCAGGACATCCAGGCCCAGCCCCGCCAACTGCCTGACCGTTTCCGGCGTGGCGGCCACACGCCGTTCACCCTCATGACGTTCCCGCGGTATGCCCAGTTTCAAACCGCCAACTCCCTTACGGACGTAGTTGGCTCGAGTCTATGGCGCCTTGCACGAACTGGCAGCTAATTCGCTCAGATTCGCGTTGTGGGGGCATTTGCTGCCTGTTCGCGCAGACCCGCAAGAGCCAGCCGGCCGCCAGCTTACTGGCGCGCGCTGAGGTCCGCCGAGACCAGCTTCGCGGTCGCCACGATTTCGCGGGCCACGGCAGCGAGGTACGCTTCCGGGTCCGGTTGGGCCGCCACCGATTGGGCCTGGAGGGATACGTTCACCGCGGCCACCACCTTTGTTGGCCCGTCGTACACGGGAGCGGCAACGGACATCAGCCCGAGCTCAAGCTCCTGGTCAAGCAGGCACCAGCCCTGGGCGCGGACCGTATCCAGCACTGCCAGCAGCTCCGGGACAGCGCCCAGCCCGCGCGGCGTCAGCGGTTTGATGGCCGCCGCTGCCAGGTAGTCCCTGAGCCCGGTGGGCGGCAGGGCCGCGAGCAGCACCCTGCCCATGGACGTGGCATAGGCCGGGAAGCGGGTGCCCACCGTGATGCCCACGTTCATGATGCGGCGCGTGGTCACCCGGGCGATGTAGGCAATGTCCGTGCCGTCCAGCACCGCCGCCGATGTGGACTCGCCCAGCTTGAGGGACAGCTCCTCCAGGTGCGGCTGGGCAAGCTGCGGAAGGGACAGCCCGCTGAGGTAGGCGTAGCCGAGCTGCAGCACCTTGGCCGTGAGCGCAAACGTCTTACCGTCGGTCCGTACGTAGTCCAGCTCAACGAGGGTGTGGAGAAAGCGCCGGGCCGTGGCTCGGGTCAGGTCCGTCCGGGCCGCCACCTCGGTGAGGGTCATGACCGGGTGGTCGGTATCAAAGGCGCGGATCACGGCCAGCCCGCGCGCCAGCGACTGCACGTACTGGTCACTCGCCTGCGGGGCGGCCCGTGAGTCTGCGGGTGCGTTGGTCATGGTTACCAATCCTATTCGGCCCGCGATGGGGTGTCAGGTCGCGACGGCGGCGGCCGGTTTGAGCGGGACGGGCACCAGTTCCTGGAGCTCCTCCAGGGTGCAGCCGAACGTCTCGCGGACAGTGACACCGCCGGGCCCTGTCAGGAAGACGGCCTTGTCCGTATACACGCGCGTCACGCAGCCCACGCCCGTGAGCGGGTACGTGCACGCGTCCACGATCTTGGACGCGCCGTCGCGGGTCAGGAGCGTCATCATCACAAACACGTCCTTGGCGCCGGTGGCCAGGTCCATCGCCCCGCCCACGGCCGGGATGGCGTCCGGGGCCCCGGTGTGCCAGTTGGCGAGGTCGCCCGTGGCCGAGACCTGAAACGCGCCGAGCACGCAGATGTCCAGGTGGCCGCCGCGCATGATCGCGAACGAGTCCGCGTGGTGGAAGTAGGACGCCCCGGGCAGCTCGGTGACCGGGATCTTGCCGGCGTTGATGAGGTCGCCGTCAATCTCGTCGCCCGCGGCTTCCGGGCCCATACCCAGCATGCCGTTCTCCGTGTGGAGCGTGATGTTCTGCTCCGGCTTGAGGTAGTTGGAGACGAGGGTGGGCTGGCCGATGCCGAGGTTCACGAACGAGCCGGGCTTGATGTCGCGGGCCACGAGTTCGGCGAGGTCGTCGCGGCCCAAAGGCTTGTGGGACGTCTGAATGCTGGCCTGGCTGTTGGTCTGTGCGCTCATGTTCAGGCCACCTTCACGATGCTGTTGACGTAGATGCCGGGAGTCACGATGTTTTCGGGATCGAGCCCGCCGGTGGGGACAATCTCGGACACCTGGACCACCGTGTGCTTCGCTGCGGCAGCCATGATGGGGCCGAAGTTCCTGGCGGTCTTGCGGTACACAAGGTTCCCCACGCCGTCGGCCTTCAGGGCTTTGATCAGCGCGACGTCGGCGTGGATGGGTGTCTCGAAGACCTGGCCGCGGCCGTCGAGGATGCGGGTTTCCTTGCCCTCGGCCAGCATGGTGCCGTAGCCGGTGGGCGTGAAGAACCCGCCGATGCCGGCACCGGCGGCGCGGATCCGCTCGGCCAGATTGCCCTGCGGCACCAGCTCCAGCTCGATCTCGCCGGCGTGGAACTTGGCGTCGAAGTGCCATGAATCGGGCTGCCGCGGGAACGAGCAGATCATCTTCCGCACCCGGCCCTCCTTGATCAGCAGCGCCAGGCCCTGGTCTCCCTGGCCGGCGTTGTTGTTCACCACTGTCAGCTCCTTGGCGCCGCAGTCCATCAGCGCGTCGATCAGCTCGAACGGCTGGCCGGCGTTGCCGAACCCGCCGATCATCACGGTGGAGCCGTCCTTGATCCCGGACACGGCCTCGTCTACGGCGTCAACAAATGTCAGCATGTTCTAGGCCTTCCCTGTGCTGGCGACTGTACCGGCCGTGACGTTTTCGAGGACAACGGCGAGGCCCTGGCCCACGCCGATGCAGATCGCGGCGACGCCCCAGCGTTCACCGGAGGCCTGCAAGGACCGGGCGAGGGTGCCCAGGATCCGGGTGCCCGATGCGCCCAGCGGGTGGCCCATGGCGAGCGCGCCGCCGTGGCGGTTCACGATGGTGGGGTCGATGCCCCAGGCGTTGATGCACGCGAGGGACTGTGCTGCGAACGCTTCGTTAAGTTCGACGGCGCCCACCTGGTCCCAGCCGATGCCCGCCTTCGCGAGGGCCTTGTTCGCGGCCTCCACAGGGGCGTAGCCAAAAAACTGCGGGTCGTTGCCGTGTGCGCCGCGGCCGGCGATGCGGGCCAGCGGTTCCAGCCCGAGCAGCCCGGCGGCGGTTTCACTGCCGATCCAGGCCGCGGAGGCGCCGTCGGACAGCGGGGATGCGTTCCCGGCGGTGACGGTGCCGTTCTCGGTGCGGAACACGGTCTTCAGCCCGGCGAGTTTCTCGGCTGAGGACCCGGCGCGGATGCCTTCGTCGCGGACCAGGCCGGTGCCCGGGACCGGGGCGACGAGGTTGTCGTAGAAGCCCTCCTCCCAGGCGGCGGCGGAGAGGTTGTGCGAGTTCGCGGCGAACTCGTCCTGCTGCTCGCGGGTTACGCCGTACTTCTCGCGGAGCCGCTCGGTGGCCTCGCCCAGGGAGATGGTCCACTCCTTCGGCATGGCCTTGTTCACCAGGCGCCAGCCCAGCGTGGTGGAGGCCAGTGTCATGTCCCCGGCCGGGTAAGGCTTCTCCGTCTTGGGCAGGACCCAGGGGGCCCGGGACATCGATTCGGCGCCGCCCACCAGCATCAGCTCGGCGTCGCCGGCGTTGATCTGTCGCGAGGCAATGATCGCCGCGTCCAGCGAGGAGCCGCAGAGCCGGTTGACCGTGGTGCCGGGGATGGACACCGGGAGGCCGGCCAGCAGCGTGCCCATTCTGGCGATGTTGCGGTTTTCCTCGCCCGCGCCGTTGGCGTTGCCGAAGACGACCTCATCGATCCGCTCGGGATCGAGCCCGGGCGCGCGCTTCACCGATTCGGTGATCACGTGCGCCGCCAAGTCATCCGGACGGACCCCGGCAAGGCCGGAACCGAACTTACCGAACGGCGTGCGAACGGCGTCGTACACAAAAGCCTGGTTCATAATTTCTCCTCTGAATTCTGTGCTGGGTTCCCAGCCAGGTCGCCGTCCAGTTCTTGGAACACCTGCTGGGCGGTCTTGAAGGCTGTGTTGGCAGAGGGAACTCCGCAGTAGATCGCGGTCTGCAGCAGGATTTCCTTGATTTCGTCCTTGCTCAGGCCGTTGGTGATGGCCGCGCGGATGTGCATGGCCAGCTCTTCCCAGTGCCCGTGCGCCACCATGGCGGTGATGGTCACGGCCGAGCGCATCTGCCGCGAAATGCCCGGCCGGGTCCAGATGCCACCCCACGCGATCCGCGTGATCATGTCCTGGAAATCCTCGGTGAACCCGTCCTTGTTGGCGTTGGCCCGGTCCACGTGCGCGGCCCCCAGCACCTCGCGGCGGACCACCATGCCGCCGTCGTAGATCTCCTGGCTGGTGGCGTCCGGCTGGACGACGCCGTTCCGTTCTGTGCCCGGAAGTTCGGCCCCGCTCATTTGGTTGCTCCCTGGGATTCGGTCCAGGAGATGAGGTTCCGGAGCAGGTCGGCCACGTGCCCGGGCGCCTCGAACGGGGCCAGATGGGCCACTCCGCCCAGCGTCACGGCGTTGGCGGTGCCCCCGCCAGCGGTGATGCCCGCCGCCACTTCTTCCGCGAACGACGGCGGCGCAACAGTATCCTCAGCACCGGCCAGCGCCTGCGTGGGGACGCTGATGCTGCCGAGGTCCCCGCGGACGTCAAAGGCTGCCAGGGCCTCGCAGCAGAAGGCATAGCTGAAGCGGTCGGCATCGCGCAGGGCGTGCAGGAGGCGGCTGCTGCGCGCGGGTTCGCGGTCCATAAAGCCCGGCGCGAACCAGCGCTGCGCGGAGCCCTGGATCATGATGGGGGTGCCCTGGCTGCGGACGGTTTCGGCCCGTTCCAGCCAACCTTCCGGCGTGCCGAGCTTGGCGCCGCTGCACTGGACCGAGAGGCTCTTGAGGCGTTGGCCATGTTTGATCCCCAGCTGCAGGCCGGTGGCGCCGCCGAGGGATACCCCGGCGTAGTGAAAGCCGGCGCCGGGCGCGATGGAGTCCACGAGGTCCACCACCGCATCCGCGAGATCGGCAACGTCAAAGCTTTCGGTGGCTGCCGGCGAGACACCGTGGCCAGGCAGGTCCCAGGCCACCACGTCGTAGTCGGTACCGAGCAGTGTTGCCGCCTCGGTCCACAGTAGGGTGGACGTGCCCAGGGACGGTCCGGCTACGAGCAGGGGCCTGTCCCCCAGCGGGCGCTGGGGCGAAAGCAGCACTGCCTTCAGGGTCGGTTTAGCCACGGTTGGCTCCGTTCGCGTCGTTGTGTGCTGAATTGGTGTCCGCAGAAGAATCTGTTGCGGAAAGCTCAAAGTCCGGAAACGCGGCCAGGATGCGGCGCGCGATTTCGGCTGCCTGGCCCAGGTAGCTGGCTGGGTCCAGGAGTTCCGCCAGCTGCCCATCGGAAAGCGTCTCTGCCGGGATGGCCTCTCGGAGCAGCCGGCGGTAGGTGTCCGCCTGTTCGGTCGCGGGCGCCTGGAGCGTACGGTCCGTCACGGTCTGGAGCTGCTGCTTGCCGTTGCGGCCATCCTGTTCGGCGAGCAGCGGCGCGACGGCCGCGCCCACCCGTTCGGCCAGGAGCAGCGGTCCGGCAAGGTCCAGGTTGCGGCGCATGGCGTCCGGGAAAACCTGTAGGCCTTCGGCAAGCTCCCGGAGGTGCCCGGCCGCCCCGAGTGCCAGCCGGAGAAGCTGGCGCAGGGCCGGCCATTCCGAGTGCCAGGCGGCGTCGGGGCGTTCGTCGTTGAAGTTGGCGGCGGCCAGGTGCAGCTGGGCCACCAGCTGGGGCGCCTGGAGCGCGGCGCTGCGGATAAGTACCGACAGCACCGGGTTCTGCTTCTGCGGCATGGCCGAGGAGACGCCGCGGCCGGCGCCCCGCGGTTCGGCGAGTTCGGCCACCTCGGGACGGCTGAGGAACAGGACGTCTGCGGCGATCTTGCCGCACGCGTCCAGCACCGAGGCCAGGGCATGTCCGACGGACGTGATCGCCAGACGGTTGGTGTGCCACGGTGCAGGCGCCGCGGCAAGGCCAAGTTGCCGGCCCAGTGAGCCGGCCAGGTCAAACGGGTTGGTTGCCGAGCCGGCGGTCAGCACGGTCCCGGCGGCGAGGGTGCCGGCGGCGCCGCCGAACTGTACCGGGAAGTGCACGTCGCCCAGCTGCTGGCCTGCGGTGGCCAGCCCATGGAACCACTGCGCCGACCGCAGCCCGAACGTATACGGCAGCGCGTGCTGGGTCAGGCTCCTGGCGACGCACAGCGTGTCCGCATGCTTCTCTGCCAAGGCAGCGAGCGCCGCCGTCGTGCCTTTCAGATCCGCCAGCAGCGCGTCGACGGTGTTGCGCGCGAGCAGCATCAGCGCCGTGTCCAGCACGTCCTGGCTGGTCAGCGAGGTGTGAACCGCCTTCACGGCGCCGATGCGGGCGCCGTCCAGCGCCGTGACCTGCTTGCGCAGGTCGACCAGGATCGGGATCACGGGGTTGCCACCACCCCGGGCGCGGAGCGCGATGTCTGCTGCGTCGTAACGTCCGGCCTCGGCAGCGGAGGCCACGACGGCGGCGGAACCGGCCGGCGCCAGGCCCGCCTTCTCCAGCACCGCGGCCCAGCCGGATTCGACGGCGAGGATCGCCGCCAGCACGGCGCGGTCACCAGTCAGCGCCGTCACCAGGGGCGACGCCGAGACAGGACTGAGCAGGCCGACGTCGCCGTCCGCGGCGGTTCCGGAGTGGACGGCGCCTCCCATGCTGGGGGTCTCAGTCACTGGAAGTCCAGGAAGACTGTTTCGCCCTCGCCCTGCAGGCGGATGTCCCAGGTGAGTCCGCCGTCGGCGTCGCGGCGGGCGATCAGGGTCTTCCGCCGTTCCGGGTCCAGGGAGCTGAGCAGCGGATCCTGGGCGATGGCTTCCTCGTTCTCCGGCAGGTAGATCCGGGTGAACAGGCGGTTCGTCAGGCCGCGGGCAAAGATGGCCACGGAGATGAAGGGTGCGGCCGCTGGTTTTCCGGGGACCTGCACGGTGGGGCCGGGGTTGACCGTGGTGAACGTGAACACGCCGGAGTAGCCTACGGAGCCGCGGCCCCAGCCCGTGAAGGTGTAGCCGTCGCGGACCAGCGAACCGGTCTTTTGCATAACCTTGCCGTCTGCGTCGGGCTGCCAGATCTCCAGGATGGCGTCCGGGACGGTCTCCCCGGCGCCGTCGTACACGGTGCCCTGGAGGCGGATGGCCCCGGGCGAGCCGGGGGCCAGGAGTTCATTGTCTTTCTCGAACGGCAGCGCGTAGCCGTAGAACGGGCCGACGGTCTGCCCGGGGGTGGGAACAAGCTGCGTGGTCTGGTTGCTCATGTGCCTATTCCTCATCGCCTGCTGCGCCAAGCGCCTCGTTTTCGGTCCAGGTCCGCTTTGGCCCGGTCAGGACGATGTCCCAGTTGTAGCCCAGCGCCCACTCGGGCTCTGTCAGGTTGTGGTCGTACGTGGCCACCAGCCGGTCACGGGCGTCCTGGTCCACGATGGTCTGGTAGATGGGGTCCAGCGGGAAGAGCTGGTCGCCCGGGAAGTACATCTGCGTGATGATGCGCTGGGTGAACTCGGTGCCGAACATCGAGAAGTGGATATGGGCCGGGCGCCAGGCGTTGACGTGGTTCTTCCACGGGTAGGCGCCGGGTTTGATGGTGGTGAACCGGTAGGAGCCATCCGGGCCGGTGATGCAGCGTCCGATGCCGGTGAAGTTGGGGTCCAGCGGTGCCGGGTGCTGGTCACGCTTGTGGATGTAGCGGCCGGACGCGTTGGCCTGCCAGATTTCCACGAGCTGCCCGGCCACGGGGCGGCCGTCGCCGTCCAGGACTTTGCCGGCCACGATGATCCGCTCGCCCTGGGGTTCGCCGTTGTGCTGGATGGTCAGGTCCGCTTCCAGCGCGTGCACGTCCTGATGGCCGAACGCCGGTGAGTAAAGCTCGATGGTCTCCGGATCCGCGTGGTGCAGGCTTTTGGTGGGGTGCCGCAGGATGCTGCTGCGGTAGGGCGCGTAGTCCAGCCGGGGCTGGGTCTCGGCTGGGGCGCCGTCCTTGAGCGCCCGCGCGTAGGCATCGCCCAAGGCGTTAATCTCGGCACTGAGATCCTGCTGTGTCTCCACGGCGGCCTCCTCTTCTCTCGTTGTTTGTAGCTGGCGTTGGTGTTGGTGGTGCCGGCGGGCGGTGCTGTCTTAGGGATGCTGCAAGTGGTCGTATTGGACGGCGTGGCGCACGGGGGCGTTGGGGGCGCCGTAGCCGTCGTAGGCGCCGCGGCGTTCCACCATTTCGAAGAACACACTGCCCACGGTGGCGGTATAGAAGTGGAGGAATTCGCCGTCCGCGTCCCGGTCGTACAGCAGGTTCAGGTCCTGGAGTGTGGCCAGGAAGTCCGGTGCCAGGCCGAAGCGTGCGTCCAGGTCCTCGTAGTAATTGGCCGGGATCTGCAGGAATTCCAGGCCCCGGGCCTTGCAGTCCCTGGCGGTGGCCACCAGGTCATCCACGGCGAAGGCGATGTGTTCCTGGTAGGTCTTGCGCTGCTGGTTCAGCGGCGCCAGGTTCAGCACCAGCCGCACGGCGCGGTCCCCGGTGGCCATGACCTGCGAGCGGACCAGGCCGGTGGGGCTGGGAACTTCCGCGAACGGCTGGGGCTCCAGCGCCAGGGCGCTCGTGTAGAAGAGGACGGCCTCGTCGAAGTGCTGCCACGGCTGTGCCAGGTTGACGTGGTCGATCACGGCGGTGGCTCCGGCGGACGGCTTTTCCAGCCCTTCCCCGAATTCACTGGTCCAGGCTGCGGTGCCGTCCGAGGTGCCCTGGCACAGGAAGATCTCGGTGGAGTCCGGGGCGGCAAAGCCCTGGAACACCTCCTCGTTGGCCTGGCTCTTGCGCGGGACCGCGGGGGCCTTCAGCTGTTGGGCGCGGGCGGCGGCAATCGCAGGGGAGGCAACGTCAAACCCCAGGGCGGCGATGGCTGGCGATGCATCCGCCGTTGAATCGTGCCCGTCTGCCGGTGCGGCCTCGTTGATGATCACCCGGGCGCGGCCCAGGCTCCAGAGCTGCACGTCCTTGGTGCGGTGCCGGCCGTTGAACTTGAAACCCAGCTGGCCCAGCACGGTTTCCAGGCCCTTGGTGTCCGCGGCCCTGACCTCGGCGAAGTTGTAACCTGCCGGTTCGGCCACCCGCGGGAGCGTGGCCAGTTCCATCGGATAACGACGGCGGCCGGGGCCCGTAGGACCACCAGCAGCGGTGCCACCGGCACCACCGCCGGCGCCACCGTCAGCATCCAGCCACTTCGCGCTCTGTTCCTCCAGCCAGATGAGCGAGCGCATGGCGTCCACGGCGGTGCGCTCCACGTCCGACTGGCGGAAAACGTCGTTGAAGATCTCCAGCGACACCGGGCCGCTGTACCCCGCCCGGACCACGTGACCCATGAACTTGGCGAGCTCGAACTGTCCCTCGCCCGGGAAGACCCGGTAGTGCCGGCTCCAGGAGAGGACGTCCATGGAGAGCTTGGGGGCGTCCGCCACCTGGACGAAGAAGATCTTTCCCGGGTTGAAAGCCTCGATGGGGGCGGTGTCCCAGTTGCGGGACAGGATATGGAAGGAATCCAGGCAGGTGCCCAGGTTCGGGTGGTCCACCGCTTCCACCAGCTTGTGGGCGTGCTCGTAGTCCTTGACGTACTTGCCCCAGGCCAGGGCTTCGTAGGCAACCTTGACGCCGTGGTCCCCGGCCAGCGCCGCAAGTTGGCCGAGCTGTTCAACCCGGAGGTCGTCGCTGTCGATGCTGGCGGTGGCGACGTTGGAGCAGACCAGGATGGTGTCCATGCCCAGCCGCGCCATGAGTTTGAATTTGGCTTCGGCGCGCCGAAGGTTGGCGGTGAGGAGGTCCCCGGACACGCTGTCGAAGTCGCGGAACGGCTGGTAGAGATCCAGTGTAAGGCCAAGGTCGGCCGCCATCTTTCGGACGTTCTCAGGAGTGAGCGGCGTCGTCACCAGGTCCTGTTCGAAGATTTCAATGCCGTCAAAGCCCGCGATGGCGCAGGCCTGCATCTTCTCCTTCAGGGTGCCGGAGAGGCAGACCGTGGCTATTCCGGTACGCATCAGGCGGACACCTCTTCCTTGGCCACGAGCTCCAGGAAATGGCTGCGCATGCGGTCTGCGTCAGCTTCCAACCCGGTGAAAATTCGGAAGGAATCCGCAGCCTGCCCTACGGCCATGCGGCCACCGTCCAGGACCTCGCAGCCCTTGGCGCGGGCGCCGCGGACCAGCTCGGTGTCGATCGGTCGGTAGACGATGTCCGCCACCCAGTGCCGCATTTCCAACAGGTCCAGGTCAAGCGGGGCGCCCGGGTGGGCGGCCATGCCCACGGGCGTGCAGTGCACCAGGCCGTCGGCCAAAGGCATCAGCTGCGGCAGCTCCGCCGTCGTGCGCGCTGTGACCGTGCTGCCCGGGAAGAAGCCAGCCAGCTCCGCCGCGCGTGCCGAGCAGCGGGCTGGGTCCACGTCCACCAGGTCCAGCGCCTTTACCCCGGCGGTGAGCAGGGCGTAGGCGACGGCGGACCCGGCACCTCCCGCGCCCAGCTGGACAACGCGGTCCAGCCGCGCGCCCGGAAGGCCGGAGGCAAGCGCGGCGGCGAAGCCGGAGAAGTCGGTGTTGTGGCCGATGAAGCGGCCGTCCTCGATGACCACGGTGTTGACGGCGCCGAGCCTGAGGGCATCCGGTGAGACCTCGTCCAGGTGCGCCAGCACAAGCTGCTTGCACGGATGGGTGATGTTCAGGCCGGTAAAGCCCAGGCTGCGGGCGCTCTTGAGCAGATCCCCCACGGCATCGCCGGAAAGTCCGAGCTCCAGCAGGTCGATGGGGCGGTAGAGGTAGCGCAGGCCCTGCACATCGCCCTCGCGTTCGTGCATGGGGGGAGTGAGTGACGGCATAACACCGTCGCCGACCAGTCCCACAAGGTAGGACTCAGTTCGATTGCTCATCCGTGCAGCTCCTTTGATACGGCACCCGGCGGGCGGCGGCGCTCGGGGCGTCCGCGGCGGATCGGGTGACTGGGATTACAATACATCACATGTTCACTTCTCGCACGCTTGTTCTGCATGCGAACATTTTGGAGTTGTTTATCGCTGCGGCAACCGCGCGGCCAGCTCCGCCGCGGCGTCCTGCAGCACGGGCACGTGGGCCAGCAAGGCTTCGATGCTGAGGCGGAAGACAGGAACGGCGGTAGCCAGGGAGGCGAAGGCGTGGCCCTGGGAGTTGAGCAGCGGCACCGCCACGGCCCGCATGCCGTTCTCGTTCTCCTCGTCCATCACGGCATATCCCTGCCGGCGAACCTTCTCGATTTCGGCACGGAAGGCTCCCCGGTCAGTGACGGTGTGCTCGGTGAGGGGTTCCAGATCAAGTTCCTCAAGCAGCGCCTCACGCTCCGCGTCCTCGGCAAAAGCCACCAGCGCTTTGCCCACGGCCGTCGCATGCAGGGCGCCAAGATGCCCGGGATCACTGGTGACGCGGAAGGTCTGCGGGCCGTCCACCTTGTTGACCGTCAGATGATGGTGGCCGTCGCGGACGCTGAGGATGGTGGCCTCCCCGGTCTGCTCGGTCACGCGGCGAAGGACAGGCAGTGCCGTGCCGGCAAATCCGTGATGATTGGAGACCCGCTGTCCCAGCTGGAAGATGCGCAGGCCCAGGTGGTAGCGGCGGCCGTCCGGCTCGTAGTCCACAAATCCGTCCCGCGTCAGGGATCCCAGCAGGCGGTACGTGGTGCTGAAGGGAAGAGCGGCGCGGCGTGAGATCTCCGCGGCGCTGGCACCGCGCGGCTCGTCACCCAAGAGGACCAGGAGGCCCAGGGCCTTGCCCACCATGTCAGTACGGTCGCCCTTGGGCGCCTTCGGCTCAGCGGCAACGTCATCGGGCACTGTGGTTTGATTCACACTCATACGTCGATGTTGCCACATCGTGGGAACTATTTCTAGATGGTGATTATTTTCTTGACAAGTGACTGCGCTCACAGCCATCATTGCTGTATCGCACAAGTAGCTCCCACCATGTGGCTACTGGTTCGGGTCTTTCAACGGACTCCAGCCGCACCGCTCCAGCTCCACCCAGGCCGCTGCGGCTGCGACCCTCCAGATCCATCCGCGACACCGTCGTCACACATAAGGAACTCCATGAGCCAGACACTTCCGTCCGCCGGGCAGGGCACTGTTGCCCCGGCCGGGACGCCAAAGAAGGCAGCCCTCGCCAGCTTCCTGGGCAGCGCCGTCGAATACTACGACTTCTTCATTTTCGGTTCCGCCGCCGCCCTGATCTTTCCCACGGTGTTCTTCCCGGACGCCGGCGCCAACGCGGCCATCATGTCCTTCGCCACGTTCGGCTTCGCCTATGTGGCTCGGCCCGTGGGCGCAGTCATCCTGAGCCACTTCGGTGACCGGGTAGGCCGGCGGAAGGTTCTCATGTTCACGCTGCTGCTCATGGGCGCCTCGACGTTCCTGATCGGCTGCCTGCCCGACTTCAACACCGTGGGCTGGTGGGCTCCGGCCCTGCTGGTGCTGGCGCGGCTGTGCCAAGGCCTCTCCGCCGCCGGCGAGCAGGCCGGCGCATCATCCATGACGCTGGAACACGCGCCGGACAACCGCCGCTCCTTCTTCACTTCCTGGACCCTCACCGGAACCCAGGGCGGCCAAATCCTCGCCGCCCTCGTCTTCATCCCCGTCCTGGCCCTCCCGGACGAGATCAAGTACGGCATCGGCTGGCGCGTTCCGTTCTGGCTCAGCGCCGTTGTTGTGATGGTTGCGTTCTTTATCCGGCGCACCCTGCACGAGCCCCCGGCGTTTGAGGAAGCCCAGAAGACGGCCCAGATCTCCAAGTTGCCTGTCGCTGACCTCCTCAAGGACCACTGGCGCGACGTGCTCCGCGTGGTTTGCTGTGCCTTCATCGCCGCCGTCTCCACCGTATTCGGCACGCTCGCCATCAGCTACGCCAAAACCGTCGCCGGCGTTGACGGGACCACCACGCTCTGGCTGGTGGTCGGCGCAAACCTGGTCGCCTTGGGAACCCAGCCACTGTTCGGCAAGCTCGCGGACCGGATCGGCCGCAAGCCGGTCTTCATCTACGGAGCCGTGGCCAGCGCCATCCTGACGCCGGTGTTCCTGCTCAGCCTGGAGTCCGGCAGCATCCCGCTGATGTTCCTCGCAGCCATAGGATTCTTCTCCTTCGGTTACGCGGCCTCCAACGCGGTCTGGCCGTCCTTCTACGCTGAGATGTTCAGCACCAAGGTCCGTTTCTCCGGCCTGGCGATCGGCACGCAGCTGGGTTTCCTGATGGCAGGTTTCGCCCCGGCCATTGTGGCTGCGATGGGCGGCATCAAGCCCGGCGGCTGGGTCCAGATCAGCATCTTCACCGCCGTCATCTGCAGCATCTCGGCCATCTCCGCCCTAACGGCCAAGGAGACGTTCAACGTCCCCACCAAGCAGCTCGGCCTGAAGTAAGGATCCTCGGCGAGCTGGCGTTCCTGCCCAGTTGCATACTGGAGAGCCCGGCGCGTCCCCAAGACATGCCGGGCTTTCCCGTGTCCTCGGGGAGGCAATCGGGCAGGAGCGTACGACGGCGGGCGGCGGCTTGGGTGCCTTCTGTGAACCGGGCGCCTACGGCCGGCCGGTGTCCAGGACCGAGGCAAGGTCGAAGCTGACCGGTTCCTCCAGCTGTTCGTAGGTGCAGGATGCGGGGTCCCGGTCCGGCCGCCAGCGGTTGAACTGGGCAGTGTGGCGGAAACGCTCACCTTCCATATGGTCGTACCGGACCTCCACCACCAGTTCGGGCCGGAGCGGCACAAAGGACAGGTCCTTGCCGGCGCTCCACCGGCTGCCTTCGGCGTTGCGTGGGGTCCGTTCGCCTTCCCCCTGCTTGGCCCACGCCCACGGATGCCCGTCAAAGTCGGTGACCAGTTGCTGCAGTTCGGCAAAAAGCTCCTGGCGGCGCTTCATGGGGAAGGCACCGATCACGCCCACGCTGGCCAGACCGCCGTCGCCCTTGTACAGGCCCAGCAGCAAAGAGCCGATCGCGTCCGGTCCGCTCTTGTGCACGCGGTAGCCGGCCACCACACAATCAGCTGTGCGTTCGTGTTTGATCTTGAACATCACGCGCTTATCCGGCTGGTAGCTGCCGTCCAGCGGCTTAGCCACAATCCCGTCCAGGCCCGCGCCTTCGAACTGCTGGAACCACTGTTCAGCGACAGTCTTGTCCTGGGTCGCCGCCGTGACGTGGACGGGAGCCTTGCTGCCCGCAAGCGCCTTTTCCAGCGCTGCCCGACGCTCTGCGAAGGGCCGGCCGGTGTAGTCGTCGCCGCCGAGAGCCAGCAGGTCAAAGGCCACGAACTTGGCCGGGGTCCGTTCGGCGAGAAGTTTCACGCGGCTGGCGGCGGGATGGATGCGCTGCTGCAGGGCGTCAAAATCCAGCCGGTCACCGGTTACACCCACCAGGACAATCTCGCCGTCCAGCACACAACGGGGCGGCAGGTTCTCCTTCAGGGCCTCCACAAGTTCAGGAAAATACCGGGTCATGGGCTTTTCGTTGCGGCTGCCGATCTCCAGCTCATCCCCGTCGCGGAAAATGATGGACCGGAACCCGTCCCACTTGGGCTCATAGCTCAAGGGCCCGTCCGGTATCCCGCTGACGGCTTTGGCGAGCATGGGCGGGACCGGAGGCATCACGGGAAGTTGCATAGTGCCCATTGTTGCCCGGGAGACCCGCCGGCGGTAGGCCTGAACTGGCACAATGTCCATCTGAAGGCCCCGGCGGGGTTTGGCGCGTGGAGTCCTCCGAATCCATTGATGCTGGCGGAAACGAATCGATCGCGGAGAACTAACCGGCTCCTAACGTCGAGGAAACGCGGGCGCAACATTGCCCCGCCACACTGGAAGTGCCGGCAAGCGCAGGCACCAGCTCCAGCCAGGAGGCCACCATGTTGAAGGAAGCCAAAGCCCATGTAACAAGAGTCCGTACCCTGGACCAGCTCCACCGCGGCGATGAAATCGAAGCCCGCCTCTCTGTAGGCCCCAGCTACGACGACGTGGTGGTCCGCCGAGGCAGCGTCCAAGAGACCGCCCCGGGCATCGGCGTTGTCTGGATCATGGACCACCACACCGGCATGCGGAAAGCAATCAATACGGACGAATGCAGCGTCTGGCGCATCGCTTGACCGGGCGCCGCCATTCCACACACCATCAGCACCACGACGCCGGGCGTAGTCAGTTCGGACTGCCCGCCGTTTTGGAGCCGCCTGGCTTAACCTCCGGCCACCGACTGAATGACCAGGACCTCCTGCCCGGGCGACACCTCGGTTTCCAGGCCCTCGAGCCGGCGCACCTCGTCGCCGGCAACGTAAATATTCACGTACCGGCGAAGCGCTCCCGTTTCGTCCCGCAGCCTTCTGGCCAGCACCGGGTAACCCCCGGTCACGGTATCCAGCAGGCTTCCCACCGTCACCGTCCCGTCGGCGGGCGCAGTCAGGATGGACTGCCCGCCGGCCAGCGGCTGGAGAATGCTGGGTAGTACCACGCTGATGTCAGGCACCGCGGGCCGCCGCGGTGTCCGGAACTGCCAGTCCAGCCCCGGCAACCACGGCTGCGCGGACGCACAGGACGTCGGGGAGATGGCTGATAACTTCAGCAAACGTCTCCCCTTCATCCGCGCTGGCGTACACCGTCCCGCCCCGGGTTCCAAAGTAGACGCCAGCCGGCTCGGATGAATCCACGCCCGCGGCGTCACGGAGCACACTGTTGTACTCGCGCTCGGGCAGGCCCTTATGCAGGCGCTTCCAGGTGACCCCGGCGTCGTCCGTCCGGTGCACGGCAAGCTTTCCATCCGGCGGGATCCGCTCGCCGTCGGCCTTCAGCGGCACAACCCATGCGGTGCCCTCCCGCCGGGGGTGCGTCAGCATCACAAACCCGAAGTCGGCGGGTAGGCCGTCGGCGATGGAGTCCCAGTGTTCGCCGTTGTCATCCGTGCGGTAGACACCGTGATGGTTCTGCGCGTACAGCCGTCCCTCCACCGCAGCATCTGCCGCGATCTTGTGGACGCACTGGCCGAACTCAGGATTGGGGTCCGGCATGAAGTAGGCCGAAATACCCTTGTTGCGGGGCTCCCAGGACTCACCGCCGTCGAGCGAGCGGTACACACCGCCGGTGCTCATGGCGACGTGGACGTTGTCCCCGGCCGGATTCACCACGATGGAGTGCGCGGCGGCACCGCCATAGCCCGCCCCCCAGTCGCTGCGATGAGAGTGGTCCCAGAGCCCCCGGTTGAGCTCGAAATGCTCGCCGCCGTCGGTGGATTTCCAGACCGAGATCGGTTCGGCACCTGCCCATACCACCCCTGGCCGCGACTCTGCGTCCGGGTAGATCTGCCAGATGCGCTCCACTGCCGCGCCGGCGTCCTCGGGAAACGTGATGGCACCCTGTTCAGGTTCGGTCCAGGTGGTGCCAAGATCGTCGGAGTGGGCCACGGTGGGTCCCCAGTGCTCGGACCTGACGCCCACCATGATCCGGGTTCGGCCGGCCCGCGTGTCGATCCCGATGCTGGGGATTTCGCTCATCAGGAAATGCGGGCCGGAGAAGGACCATTGCTTCCGGTCCTGGCTGGTGGCCAGCCAGAGGCCTTTTTTGGTCCCGATCGCTAAGACAAAGTTCTCTGCGGTTGCCATGCACCCCATGCAACCACCCCGGCCGGAGGGCCGCAACGCTTTTCTGCGCTATGTGGACCGGTCCGGTGGTGGTGATCGGGGCTGTCCGTGCCGACGGCGGCCCCCTGTCAGTCGACGAACTCGGACTGCGTCTCGATGAAATCCCAGTCGGCTTCAGTGAGGATTGCCACCGGGGTACCCGGGTGCGGGCCCCCGGCTTCGGCAATGCCCTGCAGCACCGGTAACGGCAGTTCCGCCGCACGGAGGTTTTCCCGCAGCCATTCCTTGGTTTGCAGATTCAGATCCAGCCACCACATGTAGATTTCCATGCCGGTCACGCACCTTTCGTATGCTTCAACGTTAGGCGCCGCCCTGTCCACGTTCAAGGGTGGCAACACTCCAGTAGCGGGCTCCCGTTTGCGCGTACATGCAGGTAACGCCGCAGGTCAATGGGACAAAAAGACGAGTACACGGTACCCGCGACTGCCGCTTGGGGCCGCCCTAGCCTGAAATGACAAGCAAGCTGACCTTGCTGCTGCGGCGCTTGGAGTCACCGCTACCCGCTCATCATGATCCGCTCAAACAATCTGGGGAGTTAACAATGAAAAGCACTTTTGCAACACTGGGGGTCTTGGGGCTGGGGCTAGGGCTGATCAGTCTGTCAGCACCAGCCATGGCTGCCGCTGAAAAGGTCATCGTCTGCCACGACGGCGCACAAACAGGAACAGGCTGGAGCGCTCTCCAATTTAGCGTGAACGGCCTGAACGGCCACGACGGGCATCCCGCCGACATCATTCCGCCGAACTCGTCCATACCAGGGGGGCTGAACTGGACCAACGCCGGAAAGATAACCTATATCGCTAACTGTGCCCCGCTGCCTCCCGGTGAGGAACCTCCGGTCTATCCGCCGGTGGACCCACCCGCCGTCGTGGTCGTTCCTCCGGCCGTGGTGGTGGACCCACCCGCCGTTGTTGTGGACCCACCCGCCGTTGTTGTGGACCCACCCGCCGTTGTTGTGGACCCACCCGCCCTGGTTGAACCTCCTGTGGTGGCGTCGGCGGTTGTTGTCCAGACGCCGGTCACCACACTGACGCCCGCAGCGCAGGCTCCCGCCGCGCCCGCGACCGTACAGGCCCCGGCCGCCGGGGCGACGGTTGTCAGCCAGGGCACCAATCAGGGCTTCAACGCGCAGACAGCAGTGGGCGGAACTGAGGATGCTCCCACCTGGCTCGCGGGCCTGGGCGTGATGCTCGGCGCCGGTGCACTGGTGGCCGTACGCCGCAGGTCCCTGGAGCCAAAGGCAGACTAGGCCGCAGCTCGGACTGGGCCGAGCTGACAGGCAGGGCGCCCCGCTAACTTAGGGCGGGGCACTCTTCCTGTACGCACATTTTCCAGCAGCCTAAGGAGCATCGTGGCAAAGCTGACCGGACGGCACGAAGTACCGAAACGGCTTCGGGGCTGGAACCGCGGAGACATCGCCATCCTGGCCTGCGGCGTCCTGGGCTTCCTCTCCTTCACGTTCGGTGGCCCGCTGCTGGACCAGCAGGGGGCCGCAACGCCGGGGACAAGCCCTGCAGCATACTCTTCCGGAACGTCGTCGATCCAACTGCCGTTGCCCCTGGCCGCACCGGATCTTCCGGCCGCACCGGCTGCATCCGTGCCAGCTGCAGTGGCGCCCGTGGCCAACGGGCCGGTCCTCCCGAAGGCTTCGGCCCCGCAGCGGATTGTCTATCCGAAAGCTGCGATGGACACGGCCGTGCATCCGCTGGCACCGGACAGCACCGCCATCGAGAGCCAGACAATCGTGCCGCCGACCACCATGGACGGGTATTGGCTGACACCGTTCGGGACTCCCGGCAACGGGTCGGGCAACACCACATACATCATCGGGCACAGCTGGGAGGGCCGGGATGCCCCGTTCAACCACCTCAGCTCCGCTGCCGTCGTTGGCGACACGTTCGAGGTCGTCACCGCTACCGGCACTATCCCCTACCGCGTGGACAGCGTCACCACCTACCTCAAGGACAGCCTTAAGGACAGCCCCATCTGGGACATGGTCCCCAGCCGCGTGGTCCTGATCAGCTGTTACACGGAAGACCCGTGGGGGAAAAACGTTGTGGTCACGGCATCGCCCGCTGCCAGCTGACACGTTCAAATTGTCGCGTCCGCTCGCCGACGCCCTGTTCAAGTGGCTCCCGGCGGCACAGAATGGCCTTATGAATCCAGAACGTTTCAGCGGCCCGCCTCCACTCTTGGTCGGCCTGTTGCCCGATCAGCATCCGGAGGTGCTGAAGACCGCAACATCCCTCGCAGCCAGACTGTCGGCGCCGTTGCTGTGCGCCTATGTTGACGAGGCCAGCTACCTTGTGGAATGGGATCCAACCAGATCCGCGCACCGGCTGTCGCTCCACCCGGACAAGGACGACGACGATATCCGCACGATCACCTCCGGTCTCAGGTCGGTGGTGGAGCAAGCCGTGGCCGACGCCACCGCGTCGGGCGCCCCCGTGGAATGGACACTGCGGACCCTCGCCGGGGATCCGGGCCGCGCACTCGCCCGGCTCGCCGCTGAAAGCAACTCCCCCATGATCATCGTTGGAACGTCGGAGCGGGGGCTGACCCACCGCATCTCCGAACTGCTCAACGGATCAGTGGGACTCTGGCTGACGCATCATCAAAGCCGGCCTGTACTGGTGGTTCCCTACCGGATGCCGGCGCATCAGGACGATGCCTAAGCCGGGAGCCTGAACCGGCACCTGCAGCCGCTGTCCGTCCCCTCCGGGGAGGACTTCGGGGGACCGAAATAATAAAGTGAAAGTAGTTATTCGAGGTGGTAGCGGACGGCAATACTGGCACGTAAGCTAGTTCAAGCAGAGGGATCCGGCCGCAGCGGCTGGTCAATCTGCCCAAATGCTGCTCCGGAGTGCGTATCCCCCAATAACGCACTCCGGAGCTTTTTTGTGCCTCATACGGCCACGCCAACCCGCACCCGCGTCGCACGCCTCCGACCATGATACCCCCAGGGGGTACTTGCAATATACCCCCACCGGGTATAAGTTGGCAGCATGGAACCTTCCCAGGAAACCTTGAGCCCACCCTCCGGAACTGACCCGGCGCCTCCGCATGGCTACACCGCGAACAAAGACGCCTACCTTCGCCGGCTCAAGCGAATCGAGGGCCAGGTCCGCGGCATCGCCCGGATGGTGGATGAGGACAAGTACTGCATCGACATCCTGACCCAGGTCTCCGCGGTCACCAAGGCCCTGCACGCCGTGAGCCTGGGACTCGTGGAAGAGCACATCGGCCACTGCGTCGTGGGCGCCGCCGGGGAACCCGATCCTGCCCTTCGCGCTGAAGCCATCGACATCAAAGTCAAGGAAGCGGCAGAGGCCATCGGCCGCCTCCTGCGCTGAGCACCGCCCACTGACAACAGAACGCCCATCAACGGCCGGCCACCGCCGGTCCCCGTCAAAAGGATCCCGCAAATGAGCACCACCTCCACCACCGTCAACGTGTCCGGCATGACCTGCGGCCACTGCGTTTCGTCCGTCAGCGAGGAACTTGAATCGCTCGCCGGGGTTGAAACGGTCGACGTCGAACTCAACGCCGGCGGCATTTCCACCGTCACTATCACCTCAAGCCAGCAGCTGTCGCCGTCCGAGATCGGCGAAGCGGTTGCCGAAGCCGGCTACCTGGTTGTTGCCAACAACGCGTAACGCTGACCGATCGGGGGATCCATCATGAGCACAGACCATCTCGATCACTACCCACAAAGCCGGGTGGTTGAACTGGACATTGAGGGCATGACCTGCGCCTCCTGCGTGAACCGCGTGGAAAAGAAGCTGGGCAAACTCGACGGCGTCGAGGCCTCCGTCAACTTCCCGCTGGAATCCGCCCACGTCACCGTCCCGGCCGGCATCACGGACCAGCAAATAGTGGACACGGTCAACGCCACGGGCTACAAGGCCACGGTCCGGCCCGCTCGCTATCCACGCCAAAGTGCCAGCCCCGGCACCGACGCCGATCACGACCAGAGTCAGCACGGCGGTTCGGAAGCCGGGCACAGCGCCGGCTCCGGGGACTTGCGGCAGCATGCGTCCAAGGTGGGCCCACGGCGGCAGGGTTCCTTGGCCGAGCTTACGAAGCCAGGGGGCCGCCGGGGAGGCACGAGCGAGCACGCGGAGCATGGCGCCGAAAGCGGCGCGCAAGGTGAGCACATGTCGCACGGTCCCGCCGCCGCCAAGCTGAGGCCAAGGCTGATCCTCGCCGCGATTCTTACGCTGCCAGTCCTCGCGATTTCGATGGTTCCGGCACTGCAGTTTCCCAACTGGGGCTGGGTAGCAGGGGCCCTAGCGCTTCCGGTGGTCAGCTGGGCGGCCTGGCCCTTCCACCGTGCTGCAGCCGTCAATGCGCGCCACCTGGCCTCCACCATGGACACGCTTGTCTCGATTGGCGTCGCCGCCGCGTACCTGTTCAGCGTGTGGCAGCTCGCCGCGGATCCCGCCATGACCGCCCACCCGGCCATGGATGGGATGGAGTCCGCCGGCCTCTACTTCGAAGTGGCCGCCGTGGTCACCACCTTCCTGCTCCTTGGCAGGTTCCTCGAAGCCAATGCCAAGCAGAAGGCCGGCGACGCCCTCAAGGCGTTGCTGAACCTCGGCGCCAAGGACGCCACCATCCTTCACGAGGGCTCCGAACATAAAGTCCCCGCCGATCAGCTACGTGTGGGCGACGTCGTGGTGGTGCGCCCCGGCGAAAAAATCGCCACGGACGGAGAGGTGATCGACGGCATGTCAGCTGTTGATGCGTCCCTGCTAACCGGCGAATCCGTCCCGGTGGAGGTGGAGCCAGGCAGCAAAGTCACGGGCGCCACCATCAACACTTCCGGCCGGCTGCTCGTCCGGGCCACCCGCGTGGGCTCCGAAACCACGCTGGCGCAGATGGCCCGGTTGGTCTCGCAGGCACAAACCGGCAAGGCTCCCATTGCGCGCCTCGCCGACCGGATCAGCGCCGTCTTTGTCCCCATCGTCCTTGCCCTCGCGGTGCTCACCTTTGCGCTGTGGCTCGCGTTCAGCGGACCGGTGATTGAACCTGCCGAGCTCAGGGCAGCTTTTACCGCCGCAGTCACTGTGTTGGTCATCGCTTGCCCGTGCGCGCTGGGGCTGGCCACTCCCGTGGGGCTGCTCACCGGAACCGGCCGGGGCGCCCAGTTGGGCATCCTGATCAAGGGCCCGCAGGTCCTGGAAGACACCCGCACGGTGGACACCATCCTGCTCGACAAGACCGGCACCGTCACCACCGGAAAACTCGCCGTGGCCAATACCCTCGCCTTTGACGGCCACCAGGGCAGGGACGTGCTGCGGCTCGCCGGCGCCGTCGAAGCGGCATCCGAGCACCCCATCGCACACGCCATCGCGGCCGCGGCCCTCGAGGCGCAAACCGGGCACGACGACGGCGGGCGGCTCCCCGCCGTCGAACACTTCCGTTCTGCACCCGGCGGCGGAGTGGTGGGAACCGTGGAAGGGCGCGTGATCTTGGCGGGCCGCACGGGCTGGCTCACGGAGAACGGCGTCCGCACCTCCGGCGCGCAGATGGAGGCGCTGGCCACCGCAGAAGCCACCGGCGCCACGGCCATCTGGGTGGCAGTGGACGGCACCCCGGCCGGAATCATCAGTCTCCGGGACACCGTGAAACCGGGATCCGCGGAAGCGGTGGCAAAGCTGAAGAAGCTCGGACTGCGCCCCATTCTGCTGACCGGGGACAACGCCGCGGTGGCCGCACAGGTCGCTGCCGCCGTCGGGATTTCCCCTGACGATGTTTATGCCGGCGTCCTGCCTGCCGGCAAGGTCGAAGCAGTCCAACGGCTTCAGGCGGGCGGGGCCATCGTGGCGATGGCCGGCGACGGCGTGAATGACGCCGCCGCGCTGGCGCAGGCGGACCTGGGCATCGCCATGGGATCCGGTACCGATGTGGCCATCGAGGCGGCGGACCTCACCGTCATGGGCAATGACCTGGGACAGGTGGCACAGGCCATCGAATTGTCCCGGCGGACGCTGGCCATCATCAAGACCAACCTGTTCTGGGCGTTCTTCTATAACGCCATCGGCATTCCTGTGGCCGCCCTGGGCCTGTTGAACCCGATGCTCGCCGGTGCAGCGATGGCGGCGAGTTCCGTCCTGGTGGTGGCCAACTCGCTCCGGCTGCGCAGCTTCGGCAGGTAGGTCCTTAGCTGATATGTCCTCAGACGGTGCCGAAGCGCACGGCCGCACGGGCCCTCGCTTTGGCGGCCTCCTCGTCCCGGTGCTTGGCAGGCGCGTGGGTGACCAGCGAATCCAGCAGGTGTTGGGTGATGTGGGCGATCTCGTGCACCGCCGCTTCGAAGGCGTCTTCGTTGGCCTTGGACGGCTTGGTGCTGCCACTGACCTTGCGCACATACTGCAGCGCGGCGGCATTCACCTCCTCAGAGGTGGCGTGCGGTTCGTAGTTGTGGAGGGTTCGTATATTCCGGCACATGTGCCCATGCTAGGCTCTGGAACGCCTCGGATCGACCCCCCGCCCTGCGGTGCTCGAGCCTGTCAGATTGGACAGGCTCAACCACCGAGATGTTGTCCGGCATGGGCAGCGGTGCCCATCGACAGTATTTTGGAGCCGGGATAGGTTCTAGGCAATGGATCTTCCGGATCAGCCGGAGGCCACTGGGGATGCCGATCTGGATCGGATCCAGGACAACGAGGAGAAACTGATGGCTATTTGGGGCGCAGATGTAGAACAGCTCAGGACTCTTGGCAGCAAGCTGCAGGCCGGTGCCGGCGAGATCGAGCAGCAGCGGTCCAACCTCTCCCGCGTGCTGGACAGCACCAACTGGGAAGGCCCGGACGCCACCCACTTCCGTGGGGAATGGTCAGGCACGCACACCGCGGCGCTGAACCAGGTCATCCAGGCGCTGAAGGATGCCGGCCAGAAGGCCACCAAGAACGCCAACGAGCAGGACCAGGCTTCACGCTAACCGCAGAAGCGCTGACCCGGGGCCCGGACACTGCACAGTGTCCGGGCCCCGCGGCATTTAACAACCGGGCAGCCGGCACTCAGGGCACAGGTTCGACGTCGTTCGCGTGGTCCAGCGGGGCGGGCGTCCCGGCAAGAGCTGCGGCCGTTCCGGAGCGCAGCTCGTCCAGCCGGACCAGAACCACCCCGCCCACAATGAGGGCGCCGCCCAGGAGTTGGATGGCACCGGGCAGCTCACCCAGGAGCAGCCAGGCCCAGACCACCGCGAACAGCACCTCGGTCAGCGAAACGAAGGACGCGACTTTGGAGCCAAGGGCGCGGGCAGCCACAATGCCGGAAACGTACGCCAGGACTGTTGCCATGATGATCAGGCCACCCAGGGAGACCCACCACGGCGTGATCCAGGGGCCCAGCTTGGTATCCGCGGTGCTGAATGCCATGGGAAGCAGTCCTGTTGCAGCCGCCAGCCACATAACGGCCGCCCCCGCCAGCAGCCCGGCGGACGCCAGGACGATGGGCGGCAGGGAATCATTTTCCTTGGCCGTGATGAAGAAGTAAATGGCAAGGCATACGGCAGCGGCCATCCCCCACAGGACCCCGACGATGTCGATCTTGACCGTTCCGGTGAGGTCCAGCACCAGGATCAGGCCGCCGAGCGAGAGCACTGTTCCGCCTAAGGTCAACGCCCGTGGGCGCTTCTTGCTCGCCCCCCACAGCCATAGCACGATGAGGACGGGCGCCAGGTATTCAAGCAACAGCGCTACGCCCACGGAGAGGCGGGCTACTGCATTGAAGTAGAACAGCTGGCACGCGGCCACACCGATCAGGCCGAAAAGACTGATGGTGACCCAGTTGTCGCGCAGCTGGTACCACCGTCCGCGCAAGGCCAGAATCGCGGGAATTACGAGAATCAGCGCAGCACCGGTCAGGCGGGCTGTCACGGCAGCGCCCGGGGACCAGCCGGTTTCCAGGAGCGCCTTGGCAAAGGAGCCGGAGAGCCCGAAGACGGCAGAAGAGAACAATGCGATTCCAAGACCGGAGCCAAGGAATCCGCCCGCGGCTGCGGGGTTAGGGGCGGCAGTCACCGACGCCTCCTGTCAGGAGTAAAGTGGGGTAATGGTCCTGACATTACGCCCGCTCACAGTAAGGAGTCAAGATGGTCTTTGCACCTGACACCGAAATAGCCCTGCGCACGGTGGTCAACCTAATCAACACGGCCGCCAACGGACGCGAATTACTCGCCACCGTGGCGGAGCTGGACGGCTTCCTTCGCTCCGAAGGGTTCAGTGGATCCCGCGCCGGCGATGCGGCGGAGCTGTCGAGTGTCCACGAACTGCGCGGGCGGCTTGCCGCCCTCTGGACTGCAGACGAAGACTCTGCTGTGGCGGGCGTCAACCGCCTGTTGCGCGAGGCCAACGCACTCCCCCAGCTGATGAAGCACGATGAGTGGGACTGGCATCTGCACGCCACCGCCAGGGACGCACCGCTGGCAGAGCGAATGGGCACCGAAGCTGCCATGGCCCTGGCGGACGTCATCCGGAGCAAGGAAATGGACCGCATGCTGGTGTGCGAGGCCGAGGACTGCGATGCCGCGGTCCTGGACCTCAGCCGCAACCGGTCGAAACGGTATTGCGACACCGGGAACTGTGCCAACCGAGCGCACGTGGCAGCGTACCGGGCGCGGCAGGCGACGGTCCACTAGCTAGCAGCGGGACCTGGGCAGGGCCGGCGCGCGGCAAGCCGGGGCGCGGGAAGCCAGCCTAAAGGAAGCCGCCTACGGGACGCCGGTGCACTAGGAGTGGCTGGAGCCGGGGCTGTCAGCGTCCGGAGTCTCAGGGGCGCCGCCGGCCTGGCTTGAGCCGTGTCCCCCGAATCCGTGCAACGGCTTCCGCGCTGAACTCAGGTTGACGCCCGATCCCTTGCCCAGTTGCTCGGAGTTCTCTTTGTGGCTCATGGCCAGCATGGCCGCGATCACCAACGTAACGATGAAGGCAATGCCGGCGCCCGTGAAGGCGAGGTCGAACCGGGGGGTCTTCGAACTGCCGCCGGAGGCGAAGATCAGCACCGCGACGAAAGCGAGGACGGCCCAGAACGCAGAGAACATCAGCGGCCCCTTCACCGAGGTCCGCAGATTGCGCGGTTTTCCTGGTTTCTGGTCTGCCAAGGTAGTTCCTCTCCTACAGCCATGCCGAAGGGCTTGCTGGTTCGAATGTGTGCGGGGGTTGTTCCGGACGCGTTTTCTACGCCGGGTAGAACCTTTCGCTTCTAGTTTACGGCTTCCCGGAGGCGGGCCGGGAATCGTGCCTTAGCGTCAGCCCGGACAGGACCCAGAGCACACCGGAGATGATGGCTCCGCCGCCGGCGACGCCAAGCAGGGCATGGGCTCCGAGACTGATGAAGAAAGGCAGGATCGCCGCGGTACCAAGCCCGACGATGCCCGAGGCCAGCCAGTCACGGGCCAGTATGTGCCGGCCGCGATATCGGAGGCCGCAGTACAGCTCCACCGCTCCCGCCAGGCCAAGTCCCGCCGAGGCGACAACGCCGAAGACGCGGTCCCCAGGCAGCAGCGCCAAGGCAACACCTGCGCCTGCCAGGGACGCCCCGGCGGCGGAGAGGATTTTGCCGGGCATGCCGTCACGCGCGTAGCCGGTCTTCGGGATGGCCCATAGGACCAGCAGTCCCGTGACCAGCAGATAGAGCCCGCCTGCCCAGCCCATGACCTGGACCGACGGGCCGGCCCAGAAAATGGTCACCGCGCCGAACACTAGCGCGGCCAGAGCCCGGAGCAACACCGGTTTCCACAGGTCAGCCTGCGGTGCGGCGCCGGGCGCGATGTCTGCGGGGGTCACTGGTTGGCTCACCGGTCCAGTTTAGTGGCCGCCGGCCCTATGGCGAACCCAGCACCATCCAGCGGTCCGAGCGGGCACGCAGGCCCAGGGTCACAGCCCGGGCGGCCATGTAGCCCAGCGCAAAAGCGGCCCACAGCCACACGAGGCCTGCAGCCGCGGACATGCCGGAGGCAGCAACGGCCACGAGCATGGGCACGTAGACGGCGAGGTTGGCCACACCTGCCAGTGCCAGATACTTGGCGTCGCCGGCGCCGATCAGCACGCCATCCAGGACAAAGACAAAACCCGCAATTGGCTGGCCGGCGGCAAGGATCCACAGGGCGTACGTCAGGACGGACTGGACGCCGGCGTCTGACGTGAACAGCGCCCCGGCCCAAGGTGCAGCGACGGCCAACAGGGCACCTGTGATCACGCCGAAACCGGCACCCCAGCGGATCATTGTCCGGGCCAACTGCCGCGCCCTCACGGGATTGGACGCACCGAGTTCCTTGCCGATCAGGGCCTGGGCGGCTATAGCGAGGGCATCCAGGGCAAAAGCGAGGAAGGAGAAAATGGTCATGGCCAGCTGGTGCGCGGCAAGGTTGACGGCACCTTGCCCCGTGACCACAAAAACCGTGGCCAGGATGGCTATGCGCAGGCTCAGGGTGCGGAGCATGAGCCACGAACCGACGCGGGTCATCGCGCGGATACCGCTCCAGTCGGGCCACAGGCTGATGCCGTGACGGACAGCATTTCGCTGGACCATCAGCAGATAGACGGCCGCCATGGCCCATTGCGCCACACTGGTGCCCGCCGCCGAGCCCGCAACGGACCAGTCCAGCCCGTAGACCAGCCATAGGTTAAGGACAATATTCAGGGCAAAGCCTGCGGTGGCCACCAGCAGCGGTGTCCTGGTGTCCTGCAATCCGCGGAGGACTCCGGTGCCCGCGAAGATGAGCAGCATGGCCACCAGGCCAGGCATGGACCAGCGGAGATAGTCAACAGCAAATGAGCGCACATCACCCTCTGCCCCCATCAGGGACACCAGCGGTTCAGCGGCCCAGAAACCGGCCACCGCCAGGACTATGCCCAGCAGCAGAGCCAGCCAGACGCCGTCGCGCCCTGCCGCAAGCGCCTTGCCCAACTGGCCGTGTCCCATCGCGCGGGCCACCGCCGGGGTGGTGGAGTAAGCGAGGAAAACCATCAGGCCGACGGCGGTGTGCAACACCGCGGAGGCAAGCCCCACGCCGGCCAGCTGGGCCACGCCGAGATGGCCCACAATGGCCGAATCCGCGAGAAGGAACAGCGGCTCGGCGATCAGTGCACCGAACGCCGGCACGGCGAGCCGCAGGATTTCCCGGGCATGGCTGGCAGGACGCTGCACGGCGGCGGGGGCGGATTGATTGGGCACAGCTTCAGCCTAACGGCCGGCGCCGACCACCCGGCGGCCCTGCTTCCATGACGCCGGATGTCATGACAAAGGACACAATGGCGGATTGTTAGTTGACACTTCAACTAATGGTCAGGGAAACTCGATTTATGAATCAGTCACGCCTTATCACCACCGCCATCACCGTCCTGCGCGTCATCCTCGGCTTCCTCTTCGCCGCCCACGGCTGGCAGAAGTTCAATGAATGGACCATCGCCGGCACCCAGGCCGCGTTCACCCAGATGGGCGTCCCCGCAGCCAACATCTCAGCTCCCCTCGTTGCAGGCCTCGAGCTCGCCGGCGGCGTTGCCCTCATCCTCGGCGTACTCACCCGCGTGGTGGCTGCCCTGCTGGCCCTAAACATGATCGGCGCCCTCCTCCTGGTGCACGCCCCGGCAGGAGTCTTCGCCGACAAGGGCGGGTACGAACTGGTGCTGCTCCTGGGCGCTGCCGCCCTGGCACTCGCACTCACCGGAGCCGGCCGGATGTCCGTGGACCGCGCCCTGTTCGGCCGCAAGGGCTCCAAACTGGCAGTCCTCGCCTAAGCGGACTCCTCCAAAACGAGCAACGCCCGACGGCGGACCGGCACCCAGGTGCCGGTCCGCCGTCGGGCGTAAAATTCCTTGGCTAAGGTCAGCCGGAGACCCCGGCCCAGGGAGCGGAAGGAATAGCTGGTGCCCAGGTC
Organism: Pseudarthrobacter sp. AB1; assembly: GCF_014926485.1. Lineage (NCBI taxonomy): Bacteria > Bacillati > Actinomycetota > Actinomycetes > Micrococcales > Micrococcaceae > Pseudarthrobacter > Pseudarthrobacter sp. AB1. The sequence continues at coordinate 102,512 of NZ_PZKO01000032.1, read as the reverse complement.
CACGAGCTGCAGCGTGCCGGTGTCAGTGTTGACGAGTGAGACTCGGGTCGGCCTCTCCAGCTCCGTATCCCTGTCCACCTTGCAGTCGCCGAGGATCACCGGGGAGGCGGCGCTTCCGGCCTGGTTGCCCATGCGGCCGTAGAGGTCAGGGCCTGCAATCTTGGTGAAGGCCCCGTCGCGGTAGACCAACATGCCGTCTTCACAACCCACCACCACGGTTTCCCCACCGGCAACCGCCTCGCCATGCACGCCGGGGCACTCCTCGCTGCGGAGCAGTTCACTGCGCACCGGCCCGCCGTCACCGGCCGGCGCACTCAACAGCGCCAGGCCGTTGCGGCTCTCTTCGTTCCCAAGGGTGACCAGCAGCTTCCCATCCTCCAGCGTGATGGCGACGCCATGATGGGCTTCGGGTGCCGTGTAGGTGCTGGTCGCAGGCAGACCGGTCTTGAGTGCATCAGTCAGCGCGGCGGGATCAAAGACTTCCACCTTCCCTGAACCGTCATTGAACAGCGCTGTAGTCCCGGCGTGGTTGACCACGTGGCCGGCCTTGGTGGCACTGAAGGCCCGGTCCGTCAGCCGGGGTGCGGCGATATGCTAATGCCCATGGTCGCCGTGCGCAGTACCAGGAAAGCTTCTTTGTCGGGGTGTGCATGGAACTGCCCGCGCAGCCGGATATCACCTACACCGGCGGAAAGTAAGCAACAGCAGCCACACAGACGAAACTGACCCGTCCGCCCAAACGGCGGGCGGGGGCAGTTCCTTTGCGAATATGTGTCAGCCCCGACCCTCCCTTAACACTGCGTCTCAGTAAGATCGCAGCATGACTGAGACCGCAGCCAACTCCGTAACCCTCCGCTTCCTGGCCGCCCCCACGGATGTGGGCCACAGCGGTTCGGTGGATGCGGGGACCGTCCTCGAATGGGTGGACAAGGCCGCGTACGCTGCCGCCGTGGGCTGGGCCAAGTCCTACTGCGTCACCGCCTACGTGGGCAACATCCACTTCGCGGACCCGGTGAACAGCGGCGACATGGTGGAGGTGGAAGCCACCATCGTCTACACCGGACGCTCCTCCATGCACATCCGGACCGTCGTCTCGTCAAGCGATCCCAAGGGCGGGCCGGCCACAATGCGCAGCCAGTGCATGGTGATCTTTGTGGCTGTCGGCGACGACGGCAATCCGATACCGGTTAAACAGTTCGAACCGGCCACGGCAGCGGAGATTGAACAGCGGGACCACGCCCTGGCACGGATCAAGGTCCGTGAACGCATTGTCGAAGCTATGAACGCCCAGGCATATACCGCCGCGGGGACCGCCGAACGGGTGACGCTGCGGTTCATGGCGTCCCCCACGGACGTGAACTGGGGCGGTAAAGTGCACGGCGGAATCGTGATGAAGTGGATCGACGAAGCCGCTTACGTCTGCGCGTCCCGCTACTGTGGCATGGACGCCGTGGCGGTCTTCTCCGGCGGCGTTCGCTTCTACCGGCCCCTGCTGATCGGCCACGTAGTGGAGGTCGAGGCCAGGCTGGTTTACACCGGGACCAAAGGCATGCACATTGCGGTACATGTGCGCTCCGGAGATTCGAAGGGCAAGGAACTGGACCTCACCACATATTGCCTTACGGTGATGGTGGCCCGCGACGCGGACGGCAACTCGGTCCCCGTCCCCAGCTGGGTGCCGGTCTCGGCAGAAGATACACGGCTGCATGCCCACGCCCGCGAACTGCTCGAAATCCGTGGTACCGCACCAGGGAACCGGCTGCCCAACCACCTGCTGGGGCAGGGCTGAGCCAGCCAGCCCCGGCAGTAAGGGTCCTAGAAGCCACTGCCGCCGGCGTCGGCCGCCATGTTGGCGAAGCGTGAGTAGTGACCCTGGAATGCCACCACGATGTCCTTGGTAGGGCCGTTACGGTGCTTGGCAATCAGGATGTCGGCCTCGCCCGCACGCGGGGATTCCTTGTCATAGACGTCTTCACGGTGGAGCAGGATAACCATGTCCGCATCCTGCTCGATGGAGCCGGATTCACGAAGGTCAGAGACCATGGGCCGCTTATCCTGGCGCTGCTCGGAGCCACGGTTGAGCTGCGAGAGGGCGATGACGGGGACCTGGAGTTCCTTGGCCAGCAACTTGAGCGCACGGGAGAACTCGGAGACTTCCTGCTGGCGCGACTCCACTTTCTTGCCGGAGCTCATGAGCTGCAGGTAGTCCAGGATCACGAGCTTCAGGTCATGCTGCTGCTTGAGGCGGCGGCACTTGGCCCTGATCTCCATCAACGACATGTTCGGGCTGTCATCGATGAACAGCGGGGCATCATTCATCCGGCCCATGGTGGTGGCGATCTTGGACCACTGTTCGTCCTTGATGGTGCCCTTGCGAAGATCCTGCAGACCGATGGTTGCTTCGGCGGACAACAGGCGCATGGCAATTTCGTTCCGGCCCATTTCGAGCGAAAACATAACCGTGGCCAGGTTGTTCTTGATGGCCGCCGAGCGGGCGAAGTCCAGGGCGAACGTGGACTTCCCAACTGCCGGGCGGGCGGCGATGACGATCATCTGTCCGGGGTGCAGCCCGTGGGTGAGTTCGTCGAGTTCGTAGAACCCGGTGGGCACACCGGTCATGCCTTCCCCGCGGTGTCCGGACGCTTCGATCTCGTCCACCGTGGCTTCCATGACGTCCTTGAGGACCACGTAGTCCTCTGCTGTGCGCCGCTCTGCCACAGCGTAAACCTCAGCCTGCGCCTGGTTGACCAGGTCCTCCACCTCGCCGTCGGAGCCGTATCCGAGCTGGACGATCTTGGTGCCCGCATTGACCAGCCGCCGCAGAATGGCGCGCTCTGCCACGATCTCGGCGTAGTAGCCGGCATTGGCGGCCGTGGGGACGGTCTGGATGAGCTCATGCAGGTAGGCGGGCCCGCCGATCCTGTTGATCTCCGCGCGCTTGGTCAGTTCGTCCGAGACTGTAACGGCATCTGCAGGCTCGCCGCGGCCGTAGAGGTCGATGATCGCCTCGTAGATGGTCTCGTGCGCAGGCCGGTAAAAGTCCTGGCCGCGGAGGATTTCCACAACGTCCGCGATGGCATCCTTGGACAGCATCATGCCGCCGAGGACGGACTGCTCGGCGGGGATGTCCTGTGGCGGTTTACGGCTGCCTTCTGATCCGCGGGTACCCTCGATCGAGTCCAGGTGCGTTACTGACAAAACTGCCGTCCTCCATAGTGTGCCGCGTCATAGTGCGGCGAGTAAGTCATTTACCTGCCGGGCGCCATCCTGCGGGACCTCCACTGGACGGCATCGTTCAGGTCTATCAGCGGCCACCGACAATGAATCCCGGCGGCCCCATTGAAGTCTGTGCAAAGCGGAGTCTGCGCAGCGCGCGGGGAGTTATCCCCATGTTCCGCAAGTTATCCACAGAATGTGCCCCAGTGGCCGGGCCGAAGGCCTCCACTGCGACGACAGCATATGTCCGCGACGGCGTCACAGCGCCCCACAAGCAGGTATCCCGCAACGGTAGCCGCCCCCGCCCCAGCGGCCAAGCCCACTAGCCCGCAGGCCTGTGGATAACCTGTGCACTAACAGGCATAGCTTGTGCACAGCCTGTGGGTGAACCTGTGGAAACAAAAAAACTTTCGCCGGATGCAGGCGTCTGACCTGCGAAAACGTTTGTCGAGGATGTGGACGAAATTCTTTTTTTCCCAACCTTCGTCCACAGCTTTCAGCGCGGCGCTGTTGAAAGTTCCGCCCCTCCGGGCGCCTAGGCCGCCGATTCATGCCCTATTGGTGATGCTGCACACGCCGCCCGGCATATTTTGACGCCACAGCGAATCGACTGTATGCAACGGCAGGAATGTGCTGTGGATAACGGGCATCTGGCATAAGCTCTGACTATGGGCGACGTACTGATGGCTTTTCTGCCGGCCGGCGTGTTGGCGGCAATAATCTGGGCATTTACGACGGCCCTCAGACCGCGTGATTCCGGGACCTCCGACGCCGAGAAGTACCAGCAGGACCTGGCGAGGCGCTCGGCGGAGCACTATGCCGAGCAGGTGCGCGTGGCAACAGCCGTGCGTGCCCGCCTCGAAGCCAACACCCGGCCCAGCCAAAACGAACAGCAGCAATCGCAGCAGGAAGACCACGCCCGGGCGGCCCGGCGCGGGCAGTCCGGCGCGGGCGCCGGCCAGTATGGCTATGCGGCGCTGCCCGGCGGGATTCTGGACCCTCAGCTGGCAATGCAGTTGCAGACGATGGCGCACGACGGGCACAAGATCCAGGCCATCAAACTCCTCCGCCAGGCAACCCACACCGACCTGGCGACAGCCAAAAAGTATGTAGATCGGCTTTAGAAATGGAATCGCTCGTGATCCCCGTCATCATCCTTGCGGTCGTAGCCGCCGGAGTCGCACTGGCAGCCCGGTCCGTCAGCAGGCGGAAGGCGGCCGTCAGGCAGGCCGGGACCGCCTCCGCGCCGGATCCGGTTGAGGTGGCCCGCCTGGCCGCCGCCAAGCTCTCTGAGGACCAGCACCGCAGGTTGTATGCGCTGATTGCCCAGGGACAGGCTATGGCGGCCATCAAGCTGTACTACGAGGCCACAGGAGAAGGCCTGCGGGCCTCCCGGGACGCGGTGGGGGCGTTGGCCGCCCATCCGCAGGCCTACCGCAGCCCCGCCGCTCAAGCGGCGGAGGCAGAGCCCGACGACGACGACACGCCCCAGCGATTCCCTTACCGCTACCGCGCCATTGCCAGCAAGGGCGATGTGACGCGTGAGGTCAGCAGCAACATGCTCAACGACGAGATCTACGGCCGCATCCGCACGCTGGCGCGCAGTGGAGATACCGAAGGCGCCGCCACTGCCCTGACCAAGCACTCGGACATCACCCTGAAGCAGGCACGCGAGTTCATCGCCCTCCTGGACGACTAGGGCTCCTGGGCGGCTGCGCTTCAGGACGCCCGCACTCCCGGACCCCCGGGACCCAGCCGCTGCGTTCGCCCATGTTCAGGTCAATTGAATTCACAGGACACCTCATGTTCCGGTCATTGACCGGGGAGACCGAACAGTTCGGCAGCCGTGATCACCGGCGGGACCGGCGCGGCGGTAGGGGACGGCCGCGCACTAGCGTCCGCCGGAAATGCCCGCCAAGAGCTGCTCGAACGGAAGGGACTCCAGGGCCGCCGACTTGCGGGCTGACTGATCCCCCGCCAGGAGGGCGGCAAACTCAGCCGCAGCACGGTCAATCCGCGACGATAGGGGGGAGCCGCCGTCGTCCGTGTTTCCCCAGTCCTGGGGGCCTGCGAAAACAGCCGTTGCGGCCATCCGGGTGCGCAGGTAGCTGAACAGCGGGCGCATTGCGTACTCAAGGACCATCTGGTGGCGGTCCGTACCGCCGGTGGCACCCAGCAGGACAGCCTTCCCCTCCAGGGACTTGGGGTCCAGGACGTCGATGAAGGACTTGAACAGGCCGCTGTAGGAGGCACTGAACACCGGGCTGACGGCAATGATGCCATCGGAAGCCTCCACGCCGGCAATGACATCCGTCAGGCGCGGGGCCGCATAGCCGGTAACGAAGTTGTTGGCGATGTCCACCGCGAGGTCGCGGAGCTCAACGATCTCAACCGTCACCTCAAAACCGGCATCGGCGAGGCGGTGCTCCGCCACAGCGGCGAGCTGGTCGGCGAGCAGCCTGCTTGAGGACGGCACACCGAGGCCGGCGGATATTACGGTGATGCGGCGGGTTTCCACTTGGACTCCTGAGATTCGGTACAGCCTATGTTACATGTATTTGCATGTAATTGGGTAACCGGCGACTGTCCGCGTTTATTCCACCGGCTCTACAGCTCCACCGTGCCGGTGATGCAAGTGGTGGAACTGCCGCACACCCGGACGTCTTCGCCGAGAGCTTCTACGTGGACGCGCCACGGGACCGGAGCGCGTCAGGGGCGGGGCAGCGAATGCCAGCCGTCCGCCGTCGCGCTTCACGCGGACCAGGCCGGCCGCGCATTCCTGGACCAGGACCCCGTCCCGCTTCGGGACGCCACCGGCCTCAAGCCACGCGTGCGCCGACCCCAGCGTGGGATGCCCGGCAAAGGGGAACTCCTCGTGGGCGGTGAAGATGCGGACACGGTAGCCGGCATCGGGATGCGTCGGCGGCAGCAGGAAGGTGGTCTCCGAGAGGTTCGTCCAGTTCGCGAAGCGCTGCATGTGTTCCGTGCTGAGACCCACGGCGTCAAGAACCACCGCGAGCGGATTGCCCCGGTAGGGTTCGTCCGTAAATACGTCCACCTGGGTGAACGGACGACGGCGGCGCGCGGGGGATGAATACTGGTTCACCGCCGCAGGCTATCTTTACGGGCGGCCTGGCTGACACGTGAGCCGTGCTCTGCGAGGGAAGCCTTCATATGGGGTCCGACGATGGTGGGCTTCGGCGGCTACGACCGAATCATGGCAGAGCCGCGCACGACCTGGCCTCGGCGTGAGGCACAGAAAAACCCCGTTGCCGGTGACGGCAACGGGGTTTCTCGTGCAGTTTGAGGCTGCCTAGCCGGAAAGGCTACTTGCCTGCAACTACGTTGAGTTCGATCACAGCGGCAACGTCAGCGTGAAGGCGGACGTTGGCCTGGTAGGAACCAACCGACTTGATGTGAGTCGGCAGTTCAACCTTGCGCTTGTCGATGCGGCCAAGGCCAGCGGCCTCAACAGCGTCGGCGACGTCGGCCTGCTTGACGGTGCCGAACAGGCGTCCGGTCTCGCCAGCCTTGACGACGAGCTTGACCGGCTTGGCGGAGAGTGCAGCGGCCTGCTTCTGAGCATCTTCCAGGGAAGCGTGCTCGCGGGCGGCGCGGGCAGTCTTGATGGACTCAACCTGCTTCTCGCCACCCTTGGACCAGGTCAGGGCGAAGTTGCGGGGCAGAAGGTAGTTACGTGCGTAACCGTCCTTGACCTCGACAACGTCGCCAGCAGCACCGAGACCGGTTACTTCGTGGGTCAGAATGAGCTTTGCCATGTTAGTTAATCCCTTCCCTAACCGCGGCCAGCGCCGGAGTAAGGCAGCAGTGCAACTTCGCGGGCGTTCTTGATTGCCTGGGCGATTTTGCGCTGTTCCTGCACCGTGACGCCAGTGACGCGACGGGCGCGGATCTTTCCGCGGTCGGAGATGAACTTGCGCAGCAATGCTACGTCCTTGTAGTCGATGACAGTGATGTCAGCGGCCTTCAAGGGGTTGGACTTTGGTTTGGGCTTACGGAGTTCAGCCTTAGCCATCGTGGAGCTCCTATTCTATGGAGCCCGTGGATATTGATCCACGGGATGGTGGTGGTCCGACGGCGGCAGTCACGTCACGTGCCTTGCGGCACCTTCGGCGGTCCCGGCGTCGGGCCTAGATGATTGGTTTAGAAGGGAGGTTCGGAATCGGGGCCGTTGCCCCAGCCACCGCCTGCGTTGGAGACGCCGGGCGTTGCCCAGGGATCCTCCTGTGCAGCCTGCTGGTTGCCACCACCGAAGCTTCCACCGGAGTTGCCGCCCTGGTTTCCACCAGAGTTGCCGCCTCCGAAGCCACCGCCGCTGTTGCCGCCGCCGAAGCCACCCTGAGCGCCGTTTCCGGCACCCCCACCGCCGGAGCGCTGGGTGCGGTTGACCTTGGCATTGGCATAACGCAGGCTCGGGCCGATTTCATCGACTTCGAGCTCCATAACGGTGCGCTTTTCGCCTTCTTTTGTTTCGTAGGAACGGCTCTTCAAACGGCCGGAAACAATCACGCGCATGCCCTTGGTGAGGGACTCGGCAACGTTCTCGGCTGCTTCACGCCATACCGCCGCGCGGAGGAACAGGGTTTCCCCGTCCTTCCACTCATTGGACTGGCGGTCAAAGGTGCGCGGGGTGGAAGCGATGGTGAAGTTCGCTACTGCCGAACCTGACGGTGTGAACCGCAATTCCGGGTCATTGGTTAGATTACCGATGACCGTAATAGTGGTTTCGCCTGCCATCTACTGCCTCCTTGTTCGATCCTGGGTGAAGAATTCGATCCTGCGGGGTAAAGAATGAAAATTGGAGCTGAAATTACTCAGCAACGACCTTCTGCTCTTCGGGGCGGGTGATCTTGGTGCGCATGATGGTCTCGTTAAGAGACAACTGGCGGTCAAGTTCCTTGGCGGTGTCCGGCTTGGCGGTGAAGTTCACCACGGCGTAGATACCTTCGGACTTCTTCTTGATCTCGTAAGCCAGTCGACGACGGCCCCAGATGTCAACCTTTTCGATGGTTCCACCATCGTTGGTGATGACGTTCAGGAACTTCTGAAGCGACGGCTCAACGGTACGCTCTTCGACCTCGGGGTCGATGATTACCATCAATTCGTAAGGACGCATATGTGAACCCACCTCCTTTGGGCTAAGCGGTTACGGCATTTCCGTAACAGGAGGTTCATTTGCGATGCCGTGCGATGCCCGGCCAACAAAACGGAGGCAGGGCGCAGCACAGACTTCAATATCTTAGTGCATTTGGACCGGATAGGCGATTCGCGCTTGACACAAGGCTAAGCGTCCTGGGACGGGCGCGGAAGCCGGGATGCGAGTATGTGGATAACTCCCCAAGTAGAGGCGGCCCAAAAATGAGTACCTTAGCGCCGGGACTTCGCTGGTGCAGGAGCATGACTGAAGCTATATTGCTATCCAACGGCTGGGTACCGTGCTGGTCGCGATGACGGGGCCAGAAAGTCCGGTCCGAACGGTCACGAAATGACCGGACGGACCTCGTCAAATGTGAAATGCACGCAGCAGCGGTCTCCTTCGATGAACAGATGGGGACCGCATGTCGTTAATAGGGCGAACCAAAGAGTTGGACCGGATCCTCTCGGTGATCCGCAGGCCCACCGAGTCCGCCCTGACGATTGTGGGCCGGCACGGCATGGGCAAGTCTGCGTTACTGTCCGAAATCCCGCGCCTGTCGGACTACCGGACTGTTGTTCTGCGAGCCTGCTCGTCCGAATCGGACTGGCCGCTGTCCGGCCTCACCGCACTGTTGAACGGCATCGATGATCCCGTCCTCAGCCGGTTCGCGGACGAACTGCTGCGGGATTCAACCGGCGCCATGAGCGTTCCCACCGTGTCCACGATGCTGCTGAACGGACTTCACCAGCGCTCATCCTCACGCACCATCATTATCATTGACGACGCAGACCAACTGGACCCCAGCAGCCAGGCTGTGATCGGATTCCTGGCCCGCCGCCTGTCCGGCACAGACATTGTCCTATTCACCAGCGCGCGCGAAGAATCGCCGGACAGCCCGTTCGCATCCCTTCCGGCCCTCCAACTGGGGCCGTTGAGCTACAACGACACGGTCCTGATGCTGGAGGCCATCCCCTCGCGACAGACCGCGACGGCGGCGGTCCACACAGTCGCGGCGGCCACCAAGGGAAACCCGCTCGCCGCCGTCGAGCTTTTCAGGTTGTTGCTGGAACGCGCGGCTGAAGGAAAATACGCACTGCCCGTACCACTGCCCGGCAAGGGTAGTTTCGAAGCCGAGTTCGCTGCCATCGTGGGGGGGCTTTCGCCGGTCGCGAGGCAGGTTCTCAACCTGCTTTCCCTGTCCTGCCGCAGTGACATCGCCACCTTGGAGGGGGCCTACAACCCGCTGTGGGGCGGAATCGACGAACTGCTGGCAAATGGCATGGTGAGCAGGTCCGGGCCGCATCTGCGGATCCCGGACCAGTTGCTTCGGGGCTACGTCTATGCGGCAATGATGCCTGCAATGCGGACCGCCGGCCACCGTTCCATGGCGGAAGCGGCGGAAACCGCAGATCCATACGCGCACCGCTGGCACCTGAGCTTTACTGCCCTGGAGCGGCAGACCCCGTTTGGGCTGCTCCGCTTTGCCGTTGACCTGATCCGGAGCGGCGAGGTGCCGTTTGCCATGGAATACATCGAACGGGCACTGACCATCAACCCGTGGGAAGCGGAGACGGCCGCGAGACTGACCACGGTAGCCGAACTGCTGCTGAACCGAGGAGAATTCGTTTACGCCAAGCGCTACCTGGACTGGGCGCAACGCGTCACACAGAACCCAGCCCTGATCCTTCGCCTTACCGGCCTCGCTTTCGAAATCCAGTTCATGCAGGGAGGAGCCGTGCGCTCCAGCATGGTGATCCGGCTGGTGAAGGAGCTCGGCCAGCATGATCCGGCCTTCGCAAACCGCCTGCTCGTGGTCGGCGCACTGTATTACGCGGACCGTTGGGAGCCTGCGGACGCCACCAGCCTGCTGCGGTGCGCCAGCGAGTTCAAGGACCACGCCGCCCCTGATGGCCTAGCCATGGCCGAGAGCGCCATGCACCTCATCGACGTGATCAGTGGGAAGCCGGAGCAGAGCCGCAGGCCCGACGGCGGGAACGAAACAGTTGCCGTCCTTCTGGTGCAGGGTCGTGCGCTGAGCTACTCCGAACACCACATTGCCGCCCAGGAGGCCTTCGCCCGGGTGCGGAACTTCCTGGAGGCAAACACAGTCAACTGTCGCGAAACCGCAGACTTTCTCGCGGTGGACAACGAAATCCGTGCCGGCAACGTCCGGAAAGCGGTGAGACTGATCGAGGATCTTGAGCTCGCGCAACCGGAATCCAAATATCACCGGGGAATGCGGCACGTCTTCCGGATCTGGCGGGCCAACGCGATCGGAGACGAGGAACTTGCCCGCGCCTACACAACAGAATCCCAGCACTTCTCAGGCGCGGAAAGCCATCCCGCGGTCACAGCGCAGCTGGCCGCGTGCCAGGGCCATTTTGCCCTCATGCGCGGCAACCTCGCCGAGGCGTTCGCGCAGCTGTCCCGGGCAGCGGAAATAGGCCAGGCCTTCAGCAACCCAACACTGCTCCGGTGCGCGGCCGATTTGGTGGAAGTCCTGGTCAGGCTTGGCCGGCACAGGGAAGCCGCCCAAGCACTGTGGCATCTGGAGAGCCAGGCAGTGGGCCTGCGTTCCCCGTGGCTCATGACGGCTGTTGCCCGGAGCCGGGCCATGCTGGCGGACGGTGAACAGTCACTGCAGCTTTTCAGTGACGCACTCGCTGGCAGGAACCCGCAGGAATCACTGCTGGAACGCGCCCGGACCGTGCTGTGCTACGCCGAGCGGCTTGGCACCTTAGGCCGCCTCCGGAGCGCCCGGGACCTACTGCTCCGAGCGAAAGTGATGTTCGACGAAGCTGGTGCCCGCGCCTGGGCCCAGCACGTCGACTCGCTGCTGCTTGACGAACGAGTGGCATCAGCAGGTGCGCTCGTCAGCCCCGCGATCCTGATGCTTGCAGACCACGAACGCGTATTGGCCCAAATGGTGGCCCGCGGGATGAGAAACAAGGAAATCGCGGCCACCCTGTATGTCTCCGTCCGGACCGTAGAAGTGCGCCTCACCGCGATCTACCGGAAGCTCGGGGTGGAATCACGCGCGCAGCTGACGGCCCTCGCTGCCGGCATGGAAGCCACACAGGCCAAGGAACCACTAATCTTTTCCATCCTTTAGCCCTCCAACCGGGCACAAACGCCCTGCAGGTACCCGCAGTTCCCGCAATGATCCGGGCCGATGCCCACACGGCAGCCGGCTTTCCGCACCGGAACGGCACCCGGCAGACTAATTTTGCAGTACGAACTGCGCACCCCCTGGACGAATGTGGGAAGGACTCGGACATGAGAACGGCCGCCGCGAAGGCCGGTGCCAGATGACGGCTGAAACCGTCCTGGCCCGCATCAACGTCATGGAACCCTGGCTCGGCGAGGACGAAGCCCGCGCCGTGGCGGAGGTCCTCGCCTCCGGCATGCTGACCCAGGGGCCGAAGGTCCAGGCGTTCGAGACGCAGTTCAGCGCCGTCCAGGAGGTGCGCCACGCGGTGGCGACCTCCAGCAGCACCACCGCGCTGCACCTGGCCCTGGTGGTGGCCGGTATCGGCCCCGGGGACGACGTGGTTGTTCCATCGCTGGCCTTCATCGCCGCCGCGAATGCGGTGACGTATGTCGGGGCACGGCCCGTGTTCTGCGACGTGGATCCGGCCACCGGCACCGTGACCGCACCTGCGCTCCGGGCCGCACTGACCCTTGACACGCGGGCCGTGATCGTGGTGGACCAGGGTGGCATGCCGGTTGACTTGGACCCCGTCAGCGAGTTGTGCGATCGCCACGAAATCCTCGTGATCGAAGACGCCGGCTCGGCTGTTGGCTCAGAATACAAGGGCAGGCCCGTGGGCACGGGGGCGGACATTGCCGTGTGGTCGTTCCACCGGGACAACCTGGTGACCACGGGCGAGGGTGGCATGCTGACAACCCACCGGGCAGACTGGGCGGCCCGGGCCAGGAGCCTGCGCGGCCACTCCCTGAGCGTGCCGTCGGCGGACCGTGGCAGGGCCCGCCCGACTGCGCCGGAGGTGTATGTCGAAGTCGGCTTCGACTACCAGATGACGGATCTGCAGGCCGCCATCGGCATCGTGCAGCTGGGGAGATTGGCCGGGATAGTGGCTCGCCGCCGGGAAATCGCCGCGAGGTATGAGGCAGGCCTCTCCGGCCTATCCGGACTCCGGTTTGTGGCCGATCCACCATACGGGACCACCAACTTCCAGTCATTCTGGCTTGAAGTCCTACCCAACTTCGCGACGGACCGTGAAGGGCTCCTGGCCCGCCTGGCCGAGGGCGGGATATCAGCCCGCCGCGGCACCATGGCGGCGCACCGACAGCCTGCCTATCGCTGGCGCGGAACGGGCAACGCAGGGCTCCAGAACACTGAACGGCTGACCGACCGGACGCTGGTACTCCCTATTTTCCACAGTCTGGACAACGTGAGCCTGAACCGGGTCATGAACAGCGTCCGGGTCGCTGCCGGGATGCCCCGGTGAGCGAACTGGTTCTGGTCGCCGCCAGCGGGCTGGCCCGGGAAGTTCTGACCATGGTCCGTGCCAGCGGTCAGTACGACGTGGTCGGGCTGCTCGACGACAACAGGGAAATGGCCGGCGTCACCGTGGACGGCGCGCCGGTGCTGGGAACCATTGACGATGCCCCCAAGTTCACCCATGCGCTGGTGCTGGTGTGCCTGGCGTCCGGAAAGTCCCGGGAAGCCGTAGTGGAACGGTTGGCCGCCCTGGGCCTGCGCGATGCCCGCTACGCCACTGCGATCGATCCCACCGTGGAGTGCCCGGAGGGCTGCCGGATCGGCCGCGGCAGCATTCTCCTGAAGAACGTGTCCCTAACGGCCTCCGTCACGATCGGAACCCATGTTGTGGCAATGCCTTCCGTGACTTTTACGCACGACGACGACGTGGCTGACTTCGCGACGTTCGCCGCCGGCGTGTCGCTGGGCGGGGGAGTCCGGATTGGTCGGGCGGCCTACCTCGGGCTGAACTGCAGCGTCCGTGAACGGACTTCGGTGGGGGCCTACGCCACGGTTGGTATGGGTGCCGCCGTTCTGAGCAACGTGCCCGATGGCGAAACGTGGGTCGGCGTCCCGGCCCACCCCATCGAACAGCGCTAGAACACAGCACCTGCCGCCGGGCGCAAGGGGACGCACCGCAACTGAGAGTTCCGTTACCTGATTGTGATTAATCGAATCCTGTCGTGTACGGTCGATCAGGTGGGCCGACCTTCCAGGCCCGAAACCGGGCAGACGCCAAGCTCTGCCGCTGCCCGGAATCCACAACATATTTAGGCAGAGGCGGGGGACCCAGAGTGTCCGGGCACGGCATTAAGCCGACCCTAGGGGTGGAGCCGCTTTACGCGGCCGGATGGCCTCATCCGAACCCGACAGCTAACTCCGCAGGCGTTGAGAGGCAATCACTTATGTCTGCATCCAATGATCAGCCGCGCACTCACGCGCGCCCATATTCTGACGAAGCCGCGTCGCCCACCCAGCGACGGTCTGTGCTGAAGAAGTCCGCGGTCCGTGCCAAGTCCAAGCGCAACATGTCGCTGACCGCGGCCGCTCTTGCCGCCCTGCTGGGAGTCGTATCCCTCGGCCAGGTCTCCGACCAGGCACCGCAGAGTGCCGAATTGAGCCGCGTCGCGGACACGTCCAAGCGTGACCAGGCTCCGGGACAGGTCAAGCGCGACACCAACGCTGTTCCGGCACCGCTGCCGGCCACGGACCCCTCCCCCGATCCGACCACGGCGCCTGCGCCTGCGCCTGAAGAGCCTGCGGTTGCTCCCGCACCCGCCCCGGTAGCGACGACAACGGCTGCTGCTGCTCCGGCACCTGCGCCCGCAGTGGCGCCGCTGGCCTCAACCGGAACTACCGGCGCCATGCCGGTGGGCGTTCCCGGCGCTTGGACAATGGCTTTCGCCGACGAATTCAACGGCACTGCCCTTGACACCGCCAAATGGTCAAACTGCTGGTTCGCCCCGACTTGCGGCACCATGAACAAGGTCACCACCAGCCCCAGCAACGTTTCCGTGGGCGGCGGAAACCTCGTCCTCTCCCTTGAATCGGCGACCTCAGGTTCGTTGGTTTCAACCAATCCGCGCGGCGGGGCCACCACTGGCTACGAGTTCACCACCGGCTACGTCGAAGCCCGGATCCGGTTCCCCGGCGACGGCACAAACCTCTACAACTGGCCTGCATTCTGGACCAATGGTCAGAAATGGCCTACCAATGGTGAGAACGACATCGCAGAGGTTTTGAGCGGAAAGATGACCGTCAATTACCACTCGACGTCGGGCGCCCACAACCAGGGCACGGTTCCCGGCAACTGGGGCAACGACTTCCACACCTTCGGGCTGCACCGGACCGCCAACTCGGCTGACGTCTACTTCGACGGCGTGAAGGTGAAGTCCTACGCCACCGACGACGGCGGTGCACCGCAGTACATCATCCTCAACGTCGGCGCCTCAGGCAGCTCCCCGGCTGCCTATGGTGCCGCGTCACAGGTCCAGGTTGATTACGTGCGCGCCTGGAAGTAGTACCGCCATCATGTGAGCGGACGACGGCGGGAGGATCCTGCCGTCGTTCGCTTTCTTTAATTTTGTGTAAAGCCGCAGTTGTTGCCGCCATTCAGGCAGAACACCGCACCCGCAACGTAAACTCTTGCAATGAAGCTTCTGTACATCACAGAAAGCGTGCCCAACCGCGACCCCATGCTGGGGGACGGCAGTTCCATGATCCCGTTCGAGGTCTTGCGGAACCTGCCCGCGGACATAGCTGTGACGCTCCTAACCTTCGCGGGGCCGGTGGATGTGCCGGCCGAAATTCGCACTCGCTGCAACACCGTGCACGTGATGCCCACCCGTCGACGCGGCTGGGCCGCCATCCTGTCTCTCGGAGGCCTCACTGGCTTCGGAAAGCACCAACGCTCAACCGCCAAAGCGCACACCACCGCGGCTAAACTTTCAGCTGCCCACGAAGCCACCCTGATCCACGGTCCGCATGCCCTGTTTCTCGCCCACTCCGTAACCGGGCCCCTGGTCCTGCAGACGGTGGATCCATGGTCCATCCGTGCCGCGATGGAGACATCCGTCGCCCACGCGCTGTGGCCCGCATACCGCTTCAGGGAATTCCTTGCCGTGCGGTCCGAGCGGAGGCTGCCGCCGCGTGCGCGGCTCCTCACCGTCGGAGCCCAGGATGCCGTCTCATGGTCCGAGCATCTCGCGCGGCCCGCCAGGAGTATCCCCAACGGCGCCGAACGGTCGACGCGTCGGGCCTCCACAGCAGGCAGTCCCGTGGCCTGTTTTGTCGGCAGTCTGAACTACGGCCCCAATGTCGACAGCGTGGGCGTTCTGATCAACAAAATTGCCCCGCTGGTGTGGCAACAGGTTCCGGATGCCAGGTTTGTACTCGCCGGGCGACGACCCGCACCCTCCGTCCGCGCACTGGCTGGCCCGAGGGTGGATGTCCTGGCCAACGTGCCGTCGGTCCTGGAGGTCTTCCACTCCGCCGACGTCGCCGTCTTTCCCGATGAGCACGGGGTAGGCATCCGGAACTCTGTCCGGGAAGCCCTGGCCGCTGGCCTTCCCGTCGTTGCGACGCCCGTGGCCGCCCGCGAGCAAGCTGCCCACCCTTTGCTCACCGTTGAACCTGACCCGCAGGAGTTCGCCGATCACATCGTGCGGCGGTTGACGACGCGCGGATGGCACCGCCCGGGAGCGGACGAAGCCTCCCTCCGAACGTGGCGGACGGTGGCCCAGGAATATGCGGATGAGATCGGCAAGGCAATCAAGTCCGATTCCGCCGGCATCCTGCACGGAAGGTCCCCGGCATGAGCCTCGCTCCCGGTGATCTAACCCGCGCAGGCGTCCGCGGAGCAGTGTGGCAGGGGCTGGCATTCATCTCCGGCAGGGTAATCGTTCTGATCACCACCATCATTCTGGCGCGACTCCTGTCCCCCGAGGAGTACGGCCTGGTGGCGCTTGCCTTGGTCCTTATGGCGTACGCCGAGACCATTGCCGACGCCGGTGTGGCCCAGGCGCTCGTCTATCTGCCACGAACCGGAGTCATGGCACGGTCCGCCCTGCTGATTTCCGTGCTGCTCGGTGGTGTGCTCGCCACCGCCATCGTCCTGGCCGGGCCGTGGATTGCCAGCCTCTTCAATCTGCCAGGTGTGGGGCCACTGGTCCAAGTACTGGGGATCTCTGTGTTGGCCACGTCCTTCGGCGCGGTCCCGGAAGCCCTGCTGCGACGGGATCTGAAGTTCAAGCCCCTGACCCTGGCACCCGTGGTCCGGGCTGCCACCATGGGAACCGTGACCCTGGTCCTGGCCTTTGCGGGCAACGGCGCGTGGTCACTGGCCGTGGGTACGGCGGCCGGGTCCGTTGCTTATGCCGTCACCTGCTGGTTTCTGGTCCGCAAAAACGCCCCTTGGCAGATCTGGCGCGTGGGCAAAGATGCTCTCCGGGCCAACATCGCCTACGGGGCGCCTGTAGCGGGAAGCAGTCTGCTTGCCCGCCTGATTTTCGACGTCGACTACCTCATCATTGGTCTGCTGCTGGGCGCGCAGGCTTTGGGCTACTACACACTGGCCTTCCGGCTTCCCGAAGCCCTGATCCTCAACGTCTTCTTTGTCCTCTCGACGGTCCTGTTCCCGCTTTATGCCCAAGTACGCGGCGATCCAGACCGGCTTCGCGGCGGATACCTGAAAAGTGTCCAGATCCAGACCCTGTATGGGGTGACCGCCGGCGTGGGCTTGGCGGTTCTGGCTCCGGTTCTGGTGCCTCTGCTTTTCGGACAGAAATGGACCGAGGCGGTGCTGCCGCTGGTTTTCCTCGCCCTGTACGCAGCAGTGCGGTCCCTCGGCGCGGGTGCCAACGACGTCTACAAGGCGCTTGGACGCCCTGGCCTCTCCATCGGAATTTCCGTGGCCCGGCTGGTGATCCTCGTGCCGGTCCTGTTCGTCGCCGCCCAATGGGGCATCGTCGGCGTCGCCTGTGCGCAGTTGACAGTGGCGTTTGTTTTCGCCTGCGGCATGCAGGCTGTCGCGGCCCGGGTGATCAAGATCCGGGCGAGCCGCCTGGCCGGCGCCGTCGTCCCGGGCGTGGTCTGCGGGGCCGCTGTTGGGGTGGCCGGGTTGGGCACACTGGGACTTCCGTTCCTCGGTCCCATAATGACCACCGCCGTCGTGGTGGTCATGGCCATCGGGCTGGTGTACGCCATTCTGCGGCTGGGATTCCCGGCCCTGCTCAGGGAACTGCTGAAGCTTGCGCGCCGGGCCTAGCGCTCATGCAGCACGCCTGTCACAACGTGCCGCCATAGCCAGAAATCCCGATCGGAGGCCACTGCCAGGCGGACCTGGTCTGTTTCGGGCCCAGGGCCCGTCTGGCGGTCCAGTCGGTACGCAAGCGTGGCCGCCGACCGGGCCCAGGTGGCAATAACCAACATTGGAAGCACTCCGGCGTCCACCCCCCGACGCCTCAGATGGGCGGCGAGCGGTACCAATGCCCACCCGCCTGCGCCGAACGCCTTCTCAAAGGCCGCTATCTGCGCGCCCCGATGGAATGCGTGTTCAGTGGATTCGCTGAGGTACTGAAGGTAGAAAACCAGGTCATGGCCCGGAACACCATCGGTGCGGGCCCGCTCCCAGTCCACCACCTGCAAGGTTCCGTTGTCCCGAAGGAAGAGGTTGGGATGGCTTAAGTCCCCGTGCTCCACGATGGCGGGCAACGGCACGTCGTGCAGCGGCGCCAGAAGCTCGTGAGTGCGTTTGACCAGCTCCTTGGTTTCCGGCTCGTCCGCAACCAGCCGGCAGAGAGCCTGCAGCGGCTCGCCAATGGTCCGGTCGTACCATCCGTCATTCTGGGCTGCTGCCTGCGTGCACGGCAGCGCGTCTACAAAGTCCGTCCCCGCGCTGACGGCGCCCGATAGGTCCGCGACCACAAGCCGGGGATCAAGGGGGGCTCCAGTCACAGCGGTTTCCACGAGCACTGTGTGGGCGCCGACGTCACAGACAGTCACCACATGCGGGACACCGGTGGCAGGTCCGGCGCCGAGCTGCCTCAGAACCTTGGCTTCGTGCCGCACGCTGTCGTTCTCGCCCGGCTGCCGCGGCACCTTCACCACAAGGCTGGGCTCCCTCGCTCCTGCCGCGAAAATCAGTGCCACCACGTGCCGGGACGTGATGAATCTGGGTGTCAGCAGGACGGTCTCCCACTGCCTGCCAATGCCGTATTTTTCGAGCTGAAGCTCCTCATAGCGCTCTGCCAGGAACCGGTCAACGAATGTCATTGCGGCTCCTCCGCCGAGGGGCGGCGGCCCGTGACAGTTCCTTCCGGAATAGCCAGGTCAAAGAGATGGAGCATGAGTGCCAGCCGTGCGGCGAGGGCTTTGGCGGCGCCGAAACGGACATCCTTGTGGAGTGAAAGGGTGTTCCTGATAGCGGCAGCCGAATCCACTGGAACGATGCGGGCCGTACGGTCCAGCGACGGCGCATTCCAGTACGCGCTGACTTCCTGGTAACCGCTGCGGATAAAGGCGTGTTTCCAGCCTTTCAGCGTCCGGGGTCCGGACCGCCGGAACAGAGAACGCCGGACTTCAACGCACATCCAGCCGCCAGGTTTGACGGCGTCTGCGGCAGCCTTGAAGTCCATCAGATCGGGGTTGCTGAGCAGGACAACTCCGTAGGTGCTGTCTTGATCCGCACGTCCGGGCGCTACCGCTGCCGCTGCGGGATCGATCAGGTGGAGCGCGGACTTCAGTTCCGGGCTGGTGGTGCCGCCGTACCCGACGCTGCTGACCTGCAGGTCCGGGAGCAGGAACCGCCAGTCCAGCCGCCTCCAGAGGTGCGATGTGAGGGCTCCGATCGCGCCTGAGCCGGTCCCTTGCGTCCCGGATGGTTCCTGGCCGGGTGATCCGGCCCCGGCGCCGGACTCTCGATCGACACCTGGCCCCGGCTCCGCCGTCTGCGAGACCTGGTTCCACACGATCCCGGTGGCTTGGCGCAGCACCGTCTCCGGTCCTTGGGCGGCATCGATGAGAGTGCTGCCCGGCAACTGGCCAGCAAGTTTCCGGTAGGCCTGCCTCCAGCCTTCCAGGATCTCAGGGGAGTGTTCACCCTTCCTGCTGAACATAACGTGGCCAGGGACATCAAGAACGAGCAGGAGGTCAGGGGGTTGAACCAAAGTAAAGGCAACAGTGTTGGTCATCTTTTCCAAAATGCCCCCCGCGCCAGTACCGGGCAGCAGGGCGTCGTAGGGCACACGGTCCATCAGCACCAGGCGCCCCATTAAGCTGTAGAACCTTTCCAACAACCCGCCCCGCAGCATCCGGTACACCTTCTTGGCACTCCGGCCACCCGGAACCTTCACCAACCAGGCGTCCCATGGGCCCGCTCCCCACATGCCCATGTACAGATACTTGATTGGCAGGGGTACGGTAGCCTGCAGCCCGCGGAGCAGCGTCGTCTTTCCCGCGCCGTCTGGCGCCATTACTGCGACGACAGGTCCGCTGCCTTGCAGTCGGGCACCACAGAGGCGAAGACCCTTATGCCTGGCAGCGGTCAGGCGGGGCGCAACCCTACCGCCGGCCCACCGGGACGCCATCGACGCCGCGGTGGCCGGCACTTGGTTGAAGTTGCCCGCCCGGACCAGAGCCAGTATTTCCGCCGCTGTCCCTTGTCCCATGCGGTGGTCGACAAAGCACGCAATGAAATCGTAGGCCGAAGCGGCCTCGGCCGCCTTTCTGGCCGCGTCCACCCTCGCAGGTGCGATTTGACCTTTGTCCAGGAAGAGGTGGAGCAACTGGAGCCAGCCCTGGTCTGCCGGTGCCGGGAGCCACAACGGACCTCGGCGCACGCGACGGCCCAGACACTGCGGGGCCAGGGAAGTCCGCCACTGCTGATAGGGCCCGAAGGCGATCTCCGAGACGATATCCAGCTTCACCCAGCTGCCATCGGTGGCCGAATAGCAGAAGTAGAACCAGTGGCTGCCATGGCCGGGCGCCAGGACACGGCGGAAGCCTTCCGCCTGGAGCAGATCGTCCAGTATCGGCAACAAGTCGCTGGCCACAAGAATGTCCACGTCTCCAGTGGGGCGCGCCAAGTCGTCTTGCCCCCGGAGCAACAACCAGGACTGTCCCGTGGCCTCGAGGGCATGCAGGGCCGCTCTGAGGTTGCGCTCGATGACCGGCGCCTGCTGCAGCCCGACAGCCCCCGCGGCATCTGGTTCCGGGCGGACAGGACCCCCGGCTTTAGGGGGTGTAGGCATATTGCACCGCCCAATCGATTTGAAGATACCCGGATGTTTCGGCAGACGGATACGACGCGCTGGCGCGATCGGAGGTCTCCACCTGCAGCGTCCACCTCATCGGCGTATCGGGAACGCCGGCGGGGTCCGTTGTCTGGCTGATGAGTTGTCCATCCCAAAACCATTTGACGTTTCCCGGAGTCCATTCAGTGGTGGCCACATGCCATCCGTCAGGCCCGTCGGGTGAATAGACGCGGTTGGGCGGGTCAAATTTCATGGGTCCGGTGGCACGGGAGCCCTTGATTGCCGAGCTAGCATAAAGGGCACCATCCAGGCCCCCTTCCGGCCAATCAATTTCCCCTTCATTCCAGTCATCGCTGACAGGCCACAGCAGAAAGGCAACCTTGTAGCCGGGCATGGAATCATACCGGAACTTCACGGAGTACCGTCCATAGGTTTGACCGGTATAGCCGAAGGGAACAACGCTCGCCACCCGTGGGGACCCTGCGGCCGTATGGAGGAAGTAGTCAAGATTTCCCTGACTTACCGAGAGAACCTCGTCCGGCGCGTAGAGCCCTCTGCCGGAGCTGTCGGCGAAACCGGCATATCCCCTCATCTCTGCACCATAGACCTCGCCAACGCTTCCGGAGCCGGCTGGCCGGGTAAAATCCTGGGCACCGGTCAGTTTCCATCCCGGAAGATCTCCAACGGGCATTTCCGTATGCCTCTCTGTGAGTTTTTCCGCAGCCAGGTAGGGAATCACAATTGCCCCCGCGATAAGTGCAGCTGTCGCGCCGATGGATAAACTGACAAACCTGCGAAACCGGGCAAGGTTAAGGCGCTGATTTGAATTGGTAGATTCGGACCGTAGTATTGCTGAAGACATTCTCGACGCCGGTTCCGTTCTCAAGTAAACGCTGCAGTTCCGGTAAGTACTGGGCCTCGAAAAGCTTTTCTTCCACCGCTTGGCGTTTTTGCTCTTCGGTAATGACCACATAATTGTTGTCCGCCGCTCGGAGCCTGTCAGCATAGGCCCGCAGGCCCTCAACACTGATTTTTCCTTTTGCTTGCCGGAAATAGTCAACCAGCGACGTCACACTTCCCCATTTGAGATAATGCGGATAGTCGGGCCCCACCAGCAACGGGAAGAAGTACTTCGTTTTAAAGACAATGTCGCCTGCCTTGGTGTTCTCGTCTAGCCACTGGCTGGCGCTGACGTCGTCCTGGGACACGCGATAGTCGGCCTCAGGCTGGAAGTGCACCACAGTGAACAGCATGGCCATCGTGACGATGGTTGCGCTGGCGCCAATGACTGTTCGACGAGTCCGGACAGGTCCGGACCAGAACAGCCATGCTACGCCAATAGAGAGCCAGGGCAAGGCGAAGAGAAAAACCCTGAACCGCGCCTCGCCCCCGTAAGACTGAGCCAGCAGCCCCAGGGCCGGCGCGAAGGCGAGCCAGGCCACAACAAGTGTGGTCCGTACGTGACCATGAAGCAGGCGGCGGACGAATCCGGCAACCGCCAGCACCCCCGTTAGCAGTGTAAGCACAACCGCCAGGTGCGCCAGCGTGTGCCCTGTCAGTACCCAAGTTCCCAGGACCAGCGGATCGCCGCGTGGCGGGCGGTAGCCGGTGTTGCTAAAGATATTGAATCCGCTGAACAGACCATACTTTCCCTTAACGTATGCCAGGTTCGGAATAAAATATGCCAGCGGCAGAACAACCAGCGCGGGCGCGAGCCAGCGCGGCCTGAAATACCCAGAGACAAGAAGCGGGAATAGACCCAAGAGTGCGAGATAAGGCGTCAGTTGGTGACTCACCACAATTACAGCTTGGAGTACAAGGATGGCCACACAGGCTAAAATTTGTCTCTGAGGTACATTCCCCTCCCATATACCAGGCATAGCGCCGGACCGCGCACTCTTGGCCCGCTGCACCGTCCGTGAAAGTCGGATCCGCGTTTCGAGACGGAGCATCCAACTGACCGGAACGCCCCTTAGGAAGGTAAAGGCAACAAGGCACATCGCCAGATAAAGCGAGTAAGAATAGGACTGGGGCGAGTAGTAGTTCTGGTTCACCCAATTGGCAAGCGTAAACACAAGGGTCGCAGTCCAATACATCCGCGCCCGGTTGGAGATGGTGCGCGCAATCGCGAGCACGAGCACCGCATCGACCAGTGCAAAGCCGGTCTCTGCCCACGCTGCGTAGTCCAGTGCCGTCCGATATCCCATCACTTCGCCCAGAAAGGCGCTCAGCGCAAAGAACCCCGGCCACCGGTTATAGATATCGATAGATGGATCCACGGTGCCTGTCGCGGTGATGAAGTTCGTGACGGCCATATGTTTGTAGGTCCAAGGAAAACGTGGAACCTGGGCGAGCAGGCCAGCAGATGCGTATAGCATTACAACGAGGCTGGACACCGAGACGCTCATCAGCAGCGTGGAGAACGTCCGTCGAGCTACCAAGCCCCAGGCACAGGTTGCAACAACGAGCCCCACGGCGACATACCAGGCCAGCGGAAACTCTGCCAATAGCCCGAAGTCGCCGAGCCTGCCGGTTCCGGCTGTGGCCAGCCCTATGACCCAGAGGGCCGCGGCCAGCGCGAGCGCCCACCAAGGCAGCATCGCCATGGANCGGGGGCGCCGGCGCTGCTCCCGTTTTCCTGTGTCACTCTCCGGCTGTCCCCCTTGCCTCGCGCCGCGAACAAACGATCCCGGCAGGTAGGTGCCTGGCCTCAGGATGATGAAGCCCACCGAGGCCAGGACGGTTGCTGCCGCCACCTGGCGCGGAAACCACAACCCGGTCCACGCCATCACCACTGCCACTGCCGTGTAGGTAACCGCACTGGCTGCCACTATCCAGACAAGTCTGGAAGCCCGATCCGCAGACGGAAGGCGTGATAAGACCACCCAGCCAGGCAGTAGCAGGCAGACAACCAGCTTAAAAGCAGCCAAGAAGCCGCCACCGATGTCCATCAGGATGAGGAGGGCCGCCACTATTCCAAGTACGGCCAGCCCCGCGTCGAGGTGCCGCGGCTGCTTCGGTGACGCTTGGGCAGTTGCCAGCGACGGGGAATTATCATCGTTGATGAGCAGTGCCATCGGCGCGGCCTCCTGGGTCGGTGTGACTGAATGTCCAGCCTGATTCAAATGAACAGTTTGCGGGGCTTCATAACCTCCTGGCGGTCCTCGCACACCGTTCCAACAGATAGTTGAGCGGTCCGCGAGCCAGCGAGTACAGCTCAAGCCGCAAAACGTGGGCGAGTTGTTGATCCCAGGAATCTCGGCACTTGCTGCGCCCGGCCAGTGGCCGACGTGAGGCGCCCGCATCTTGCAGGAAGCTCCAGGCGACTAACGGAATGCGGGCCAAGGCCAGCCGGGCCGTCTGGGGATTCAGGAGAATCTTTGCGAGCCAGGCCCCGAGTCCGCTCCCGTAGCCGCGCGCCTGGGCGCTCAATTCGTCAAGACCATCACGGTGGCGGTGCCAGACAATCGCGGACGGCTGAACCACCAGGCTGTACCCCGCAATAATCACGCGGGTGAACATGTCAATGTCTTCCCCTCCGCCGCTACGGGTTCCAACGCCCAAGGCGTTATCGAAGCCGCCTAGGCTTAGAGCGGTGATCCGATGCAGCGCGAAATTTGCTCCCGTTCCGAAGGCGCCCGGACAGAAGGGGAATTTCGCTAGTCCTGCTGGCGGGTCAGCGAAAGAGTAGACCCGCGGCGCCACGCTTTTGGACCAGCTGACCCGATCATCGAAGTATCCCTGGGTCGGCGAACGCAGCTCGCCGGCAGGCACGAGCCCTGTAACGCAGGCCGTCCCGGGCATGCGTTCGAAACCGGCCGCGATTTCGCGGAGCCACGCCTCGTCAACTACGACGTCGTCATCGGTGAAGGCGACGATGTCACCTTGTGCATTGCGAAGACCTGCGTTGCGCGCACGCGAGAGCCCCGGGGCGGGCTCGGTGATGAGCCGGATCCTTGGATCGTTGAATTCCACGCACACCATGTTGCGGGTCTCGTCCGTACGTGGTGCATTGTCCACCACCAGGATATCGAAATTGGGGTAGTCAAGCTGGCTTATCGCCGTCAGTGATTCTCTAAGCAGCGCTGAGCGGTCCCGTGTGCAAACAACAACAGTGAGGGACGGCATTGCTTCTCCAGGGGCCACCGGTGCAGCCGCCGGAAGTGCCGCGACAGCCTCGTCAAGGACCCCGCGCTGGACTATCCCCACAGGTGCCTCCACATCCACGAAGCCACGAACCGCTCTCCCCTGGCGTACTAACAACCGTGCACGGTGGTAGCCGGCATGGTTGAGCAGCTGCAATTGGGTGTGATCAGAAAGCCAGTCCATGTCAAGGGCACCGATCCAGCGGGCTCCCTGCCACTCCGGCGGAAGCGAACTCTCCATGGCCGGTGCCAGCATGAAGGCGGCCCGCTCCTCGACGGGCATGAGTTCCTCAACACGCTCGCTCACTGGACTTCCCTCCACGCTGCGCCCACCCGTATGGTCCTGGGCAGCGGGCGGCCCTCAACATGGGACATCCGCCTGCCGCGCACATACCCGGCGGCCGTGCACGCGAGTACGGCAATGACGGCCCCCGCGCGACCCAGTCCCTGGGGGTTATCGCCTCGGCTCCAGTCACGGACTCCGGAAAATACAGCGCGCGGCAAAGTACTGCGGACGTATCGCCGTTCCGGTCC
Organism: Pseudarthrobacter sp. AB1; assembly: GCF_014926485.1. Lineage (NCBI taxonomy): Bacteria > Bacillati > Actinomycetota > Actinomycetes > Micrococcales > Micrococcaceae > Pseudarthrobacter > Pseudarthrobacter sp. AB1. Next base: position 77,204 of record NZ_PZKO01000032.1, on the reverse strand, counting down.
GAGAGCCCGCTTCTGGCCTACAATCTGGCTGACCTGCGCTTTGGAGAGCCCCTCGGACCAGGACCTCGACAGCATGTAGCGCAGCGTTCCCCTCTCCGCCGGAACGTGGTGGCGGACCACCGCCGCAGGTTCGTAAACGATGCGCGATCCAGGTGTGCCCATCTTGGAGCGGATGCAGATCTCCGTTTCCTCACAGCCAAGCGGCAGACTGCCCTGACGGCCCAGCGAAATGTTGAAGCCGCCAACCTGACGAAGGACTTCAAGCCGGAAGGACATGTTGGCACCAATGACATTCCGTACCTCGGAAGCCACTTTGGGCATTCCGCGGTGGCTGCATCCGACGATCCAGTCAAGCTCTTCACCGAAGTAGCCAGGGCGTCCTTTTTCCCATACCGGCTCGACGCGCCCGCCGACGGCCAGCACGTCAGGATCGTCATAGAGGACAAGCAGGCGTTCCAGCCAATCCGGCGCCGCCTCAGCGTCGTCGTCGAGGAAGGCCACTACGTCTGAGTCTGCCAGCCCGACCCCGGTATTCCGGGCCCCGGAAAGCCCCCGGGGACCGGTGCTCTCCACCACCGTCACGTCGTCGATAATTTCTATGAGCCGCTCGAAGAGCTCTTCGTTATGGTCGATCACCACCAGAATCTCCTGCGCCGCGACCGTTTGGGCCCTGACGGACTCGATGACGTCCAGCAAAAGGTCCCAACGCCTTTGTGTGTAGGCACAAATGACGATCGATACAGTGGGACGTGCCATACGATCCAGCATGCTAGCTTGCCCGGACCAGGGAGAGGACCGTCTGGGGGTCCGTGGGGGTCCGCGGGACGGTCACATTGGCGTACGCATATTTCACCCGGCGGAGGGCTTCGGGCCTGGCTCCTGCCGTGGGCGACTCCCACAGGGTGCATTCACGGGCCAGCGTGCCAAGGACCCGCCACCCATCCCGGAATGTCTGCAGGTTCGAGGCTCCGGAAATTCGGTCGAGCTCAATGCTCGGCACTTCTGCGATGCGAAGTCCGGCCCGTGCCGCCCGGACGATCAGCTCGGTCTCAATCTCGAAGCCGTCGGATTCGAGCTCGAGGACCTCAAGGCACTCCCGGCGGAAGGCGATGTAGCCGTAGCAAAGGTCGGAGTAATTGCTGTGGAGAACCGTGTTCGCCAAGCCTGTTAGCACCTTGTTGCCAACGTTCCGCAGCCGCGTCAGGTCTTCGGATCCGCCTCCGGTGACGTACCGCGAGCCTTTGACGAAGTCGTAGTCATGCTGGAGAGGGGATACAAACCAGCCGATCTCCTGCGGATCCATGCTTCCATCGGCGTCCAGCATGACAATGATGTCGCCGGTGGAGGCGGCGAAGCCGGACCTTACCGCTACGCCTTTGCCCTTGCGCAGTTCGTGGACAATAACGACGTCGGAACGGAGTGCCTTCGCAACCTCCACCGTATTGTCCCGCGAGCGCCCGTCGACGATGACTACTTCGTCAACGTACGACGGCATGCGGCGAAGCACCCACGGGAGATTCTTTGCTTCGTTCAAGGTTGGAATGACGACACTGACTGAGGCCTTGGTGACCTCGACCACCGGCATCGTGAATGCAATTGGGAGCTGGGTGGAAATGGACAAATACCTCACCACTTCATGACGTTTGCGGATTAGTCAACACCGCGCTCGGCTGGGAAGTCGAGCGCGGCTTCAGCGCTTTATCCGGTCATGGGTCTGGTCTCTGGCCCCAGCAAACATAGCCTTCGACTCTTGCCGTGATGAAGAGCCTATTGCCGGCCTGACGCAGAGTCACCAGTAGCAAGTACTCACTTTTGTACGGCGGCCTACGCGTTTTCCGACCACGTACAGGGGTTTATCCGCCGGCTCGAATATTAGGTATGGGGGTTGTTATTCGGCCCGCATTTTAGGTATTGGGGGATTTCTTGCTGGTCGCACTCCCGGGGTCTACGCTTGACAATTAACTGGGGTGCCGCCACTGTTTCTGGGCCAGTGCGCAAAGGGACTCCAGCCCGTCTACTCTGATGCGCCAGGAGCCCACGATGAAAACTACCCGTGCCGCCAAGTGGCTGAGCCAAACACTCGCCATAGCCGTCATCGTTGCGGGCTCCCTTCTGGCCGCTTCCCCCGTGGCATCGGCGGACCCGGCCTACGGCACTCCGAGCCTAAGCTATTCAGGTGTCAGCAACCCGCCCACGTCGGACAAGCCGCAGAGCAAGCTGTGGTGGAACGACGGCTCGTGGTGGGCGGACATGTGGAAGGCCGGGAGCGGGTGGTCCATTTTCCGGCTGGACCGCGCCACCCAGTCCTGGGTGGACACGGGCGTCGTGAATGACACCCGCGGCAGCACGCTCGCTGATACCTTGTGGGACGGCAGCCACCTGTACATTGCGTCCCATGTAGTGACTATCAGTGGAGACGGCCCGCCAAATCCGTCCCTCTCGGGGCAGCCGGCAAAACTGTACCGCTATAGCTACTCAGCAGGTAAGTACACGTTGGACAGCGGGTTTCCCACGGAGATCACTAACAACTCCAGCGAATCAATGACCATCGATATCGACTCGACCGGAATGCTCTGGGCAACGTGGACGCAGGTCACGGGCAACGCGACATCCGGCTTCACCAACAGCGTCTACGTCAATTACGCCGCGAATGGAGGCCCTGGCTGGGCCACCCCGTTCGTTGTTCCGGTCTCCAATCCGAACCCCGCCCCTGACGACATTTCAGCTGTGGTGGCATACGGGAAAAAGAAAATCGGCGTGATGTGGAGCGACCAGCTCACTGGTTCCGTTTGGTGGGCAACGCGCACCGATGGAACAGCTCCAACGGCGACGTCATCGTGGAAAGTCCAGCCAGCGATCCAGGGAAAAGGACAGGCCGATGACCACCTGAACCTAAAGACTCTTCAGGCGGACACCTCCGGACGGGTTTTCGCGGCGGTCAAAACCAGTCTCAACGATTCCAGCTCCGACCCGACGCTGCCTCAGTTGCTGCTGCTGGTTTTCAAACCGGGAACCGGGTCCTTCTCCACGTCGACAATTTCCGTAGCCGGCGACTGCGTCTCCCGGCCGCAGATCATGCTGGATACCCAGAACAACCTGGTTCGGGCCTTCCAGACGGCGCCGCCAACATCCGCGAGCGGCTGTGCCTATTCCGGCGTGGCGGGCAGCATATATGAGAAGACCGCGTCCATGGACAACCCGGTATTCGGATCCGGACGGGGCACGCCCATCATCCAGAGCGCCTCCTCGTCGAACATGAACAACGTGACCACAACCAAGCAGAGTGTGGACAACTCCACCGGCATTGTGGTCCTGGCCAGCGACCACGTGGCAAAGCGTTACTGGTTCTCGGACCGGTCCCTGGGACCGGTAACACCGCAACCCGCACCAACAGCAGCGTTCACAGCCGCACCCACCACTGGCACCGCACCGCTAAACGTCAGCTTCACCGACACCTCCACCGGCATACCCACTTCCTGGTCCTGGACCTTCGGCGACGGCGGCGCCTCCACCGCCCAGAACCCAGCCCACACCTACGCAGCCGCAGGCACCTACACAGCCACCCTGACCGCCACCAACGGCGGCGGCACAAGCTCCGCCACCACAACCATCAGCGTCAACCCGGCTCCCCCGGCCGGCGGCGTAACGGTGGTCGGCTCAGCCACCACGTTCGCGGGAACGGCCGCCTCCGCCGTGTCGTTGCGGGCACCGGCCGGAACGTCACCCGGAGATGTGCTGGTCGCGGCCATCACGGCGGACCTGAATCCGTCCATGGCCTCGGTGCCTGCTGGGTGGATCCCCCTGGTGAATGCCCTTTCGATCAACAGCGGGTCAACATCCGGCGCCCGGGCCTTCGCCTACTACCATGTGGTGGGCGCCACCGATCCGGCAAGCTACAGCTGGACGTTGAGCACTTCCGTGCGGTGGGGCGGCGGCGTTACGGCCTACCGCGGCGTCGATAACGCCAACCCGCTGGACGGCCCTCTGACCACGGCAGTTGACACCACATACTCGGCGACCAGCATCACGGTTCCTGGCAGCACGACGGCCACCAACGGCGCAATGCTGATCGGCGGAGTCGCGTGTGATTGCGCTTCTCCGGTCGTGACGGCGCCCGCTGGCTGGACCGGACGGTGGGAGGCTGCCGGTGGCCAGATCGCGGAACTGGCAGACCGGGTCCAAACCAGCGCTGGCTCCACTGGTGCGTCAACCTGGACCCTGAGTGCCGCGCGGGCTGTCGCTGCATGGCGGACGGCGCTCAAGCCGGCCAGCTGACCGGGGCGCGTGAAAACCGGCCGTCTGATCGAACCGCCTAAACCGCGGTTCGGAAAAACAGCTCCGTGACCGTGGCCAGCCGGTGCGGGTCCGCCACACCGCAGAGCTCGCGGGCGGAGTGCATCGAGAGCAGGGGAACGCCGACGTCGACAGTCCGGATCCCCAGTCGGGTGGCGGTCAGGGGGCCAATGGTGGAGCCGCAGGGCATCACGTTGTTGGACACAAATTCCTGGTACGGCACCTTCGCTTCGCCGCACAGTCTGGCCCAGAACGCCGCGCCGGCGGCGTCCGTTGCGTACCGCTGGTTGGCGTTGATCTTCAGCAGCGGGCCGCCGTTCAGGACTGGATGGTTGGCCGGATCGTGCCGCTCCGGGTAGTTGGGGTGAACGGCGTGGCCCGCGTCCGCGGAAACGCAGAACGACGCCGCCAGTGCTTGCCGCCGCTGGCTCACCGATGCACCCAGGCCGTCGGAGACCCGCACCAGGACGTCCTCAAGAATGGGTCCGCACGCTCCCGAACGTGAATTCGAGCCGACTTCCTCGTGGTCGAACGCCGCGAGGACGGCGATCGGCGCACCCTTGCCCGCGGCACCGGCGGCGGAAGAAGCCGCATGCGCGATCAGCGCCACAAGCCCGGCGTGCGTCGCGGACAGGTTATCAAGGCGCCCGGAGGCGAAGAACTCACCGTTGGCCCCGAAAACCGCTGGCGCCTGTGTGTCTGCAATAACGACGTCGTACCCGCCGATCCGCGCAGGATCAACCGAAGCGCCACCAGGCACATGGGACGCCAAAACGCCCAGCAGATCTACGTCGGCGGGATTCCCCAGGCCCCACACAGGGTTCATGTGCCGCTGCTTGTCCAGGGTCAGGCCGTCGTTCACCGCACGGTCAAGGTGGATGGCCAGCTGCGGGAAGCGGAGCATCGGGCCGGTGGCGGTGAGATGTGCGGTGCCGTCCAGCATGACCAGCCGGCCCGCCAGCCGAAGTTCGCGGTCCAGCCAGGAGTTCAGCAGCGGGCCGCCGTAGACCTCCACCCCTGCATGCAGCCAACCGAAAGCTCCGGTGGTGGGTTTGGGCTTCAGCTTGAAGGACGGGGAGTCAGTGTGCGCACCGAGGATGTTGAACCCGGTAGTGGGCCCGGCGTCTTCCGGGACCACCCAGGCGATCAGCGCGCCGTCGCGGACCAGGTAGAACGATCCGGCCCCGCCGGCCCAGGGCTCACGCTCGTCCAGGCCCGTGAACCCGGCCTCCTCCAGCCGCCGGGCGGCCTCGTGGACGGCGTGGAAACTCGACGGCGATGCGCTGACGTACGCGCCAAGGTCCTGGATGTGGTCAACGGCACTGGAAGCGGCGGCGGAAGGTGAAGGCATGGTTCCGAGTCTAAATGGTCACATTGAGCCCGGAAGTGTAACCGGCGGATGCCGATCCTGTCATGGTGGCCAACTGGTAGATGCCGCCGTCATCCCTGAAGACGTTGTCCGACTGCCGCGTGGTGCGGGCCATGTTGCTGAGGCACTCTCGGTGGCGGCCGACGTCGACGTGCCGGTTGCCGTGCCTGACCCGCCGGGGGTGCACGCTGCCAGCGCCGCTGCCGCACCGCCGGCGCCGGCGCCGAAGAACATACCGAGGGAACGGCGGCTGATCATGGTGGACAGATCGAACTCGAGGCCGCGGTCGTGGTCGGGGTCGGGGTGGGGAAGGTGGGTGCTCATGGCTCCATCCAACGCGTCCCGCCTATCCCCTGCATAGGCGGTTCCTGTGCGTCAGCAGGCCGCGCCAGTGTCAGTAGTCGGGATTGCTCGGGACCACCAGGCCGGTCTCGTAGGCGTACACCACTGCCTGGACCCGGTCGCGCAGATGGAGCTTGGTGAGGATCCGGCGGACGTGGGTCTTCACCGTTGCTTCCGACAGGAAATACCGGTGCGCGATCTCGGCGTTGGAGAGACCCTCCGCCATGGCTTCGAGCATCTCGGTTTCGCGTGGGGTGAGGTCTTCGAGCAGGGGGTCCCGCGGCGCGGTGGAGGGTGCCGGCATGGCAGCACCGCGGACATACGTCTCCAGCAGCCGCTGCGTGACGCGCGGGGCCACCACGGCATCCCCGCTGGCCACCACCCGCACGGCGTTGACCAGGTCCGACGGCGCCACGTCCTTGAGGAGGAACGCGGACGCGCCTGCTTGCAGACCGGTGAACGCATATTCGTCCACATCAAAGGTGGTGAGGATGATGATCCGGGCACATGATCCGGAGGCTGTGATGGCACGCGTTGCCTCGATGCCGTCCAGCACGGGCATCCGGACGTCCATCAGAACTACGTCGGGGTTCAGGCCGCGGACCAGCCGCACCGCCTCGGCACCGTCGGAGGCCTCACCAACAATATGCAGGTCTTCCTCGCCCTCAAGGATGAGGCGGAAGCCCATCCTGAGAAGCGGCTGGTCATCCACCAGCAGGACGTTGATCGGTTGGGTCTCAGTCACGGGTGCCTTGCAGTTGAGATGGATGGTTGTGGGTTTCCGCGGGCTCGTCAGCCGGCCAGCTCAGGACGGCATAGACCCGCCAGCCGCGGCCGCGCCGCCCGGCCACCACGGTGCCGGCGTAGATACGCGCCCGTTCGGCCATGCCCGCCAGCCCCTGGCCGGAACCGGGACCGGCAGAACCCGGCCCGCCGCCGTCGGAGGTGCCCGGACCCTGGACTCCGGCGCCGTCGTCGAGCACTTCAATGGTGACCGTGGAGCCGGCCCGGACGATTCCCACATCCACCCGTCCCAGCGACCGGCCATAGCGGAGCACATTGGTCAGTGACTCCTGGACTATCCGATAGACCGTCAGCTGGAACGCCGCGTCGTCGGGCAGGGCCGGGCCGGTGTGTGAGTAGTGAAGCGGCAGGCCCGCGGTCCGGAAACCCTCCAGGAGCTTCGCCAGGCTGTCGCCGGAAGCAAGGGGCTGGCGCGGTGCGATTCCGCCGGTGTCGTCCCGGAGTACTCCCAGCACGCGCCGCATGTCCGCCAGCGCGGTGCGGCCGGTCCGCGACAGTTCACCAGGCACCTCGCCGGCGCGGTCGGGACTTTTCCGGACCACGACGGCGGCGCCATCGGAGAGGCTGACCATCACCGTCAGCGAGTGCGCCACGACGTCGTGCATTTCGCGGGCGATCCTGTTGCGTTCATTGACGGACGCCAGGCTTGCCGTCCGCGCCGCCCAGGCGGCGATCTCCTGCTCGTGCTCCCGTCGCTGCCGCACCGAGATGCCGATCCCGGTGGCGATGACGTTGGACAGGGCGATGCTGGCGCCGGTGGCGATGCTGGTCAGGAGGTGGAAATCCCCGGGATTGCCGCTGGCGTCGTGGATGAAGGAACTCTCCATGGGGCCGACGGCGGCCAGCAGGTATAGCAGGGCCAGCGGCGCCGTGGCGGCTGCCATCGCCACCAGCGCGAACCGGCGCGTGTGCACCAGTGCCACGGCGTAGAGCGAGAACCACAGCCCCGCCGAAACGTTGGAGCCCCACGGGTGCAGCAGCGTGACAGCCACTTCCATGACCGCGACGAAGGCTGCCAGCGCCACGGGGTGGGAGCGCCGGAAGAACAGGGCCCCCGCGACCGCGAAGAGGAGCGCCGCCGCCAGCCAGGTGCCGGACATGATCGTGTCCACCACGGTCGGCGCCACCAGCAGCGCGTAGCCGAATATCACCACAATGTCCATCACCCGCGGACGCTGGTACAGGTACCGCCGGAGCAGGCCGCGGCGCTTGGCCGTGATTTCGGCAAAGGACGCATCGGCCTGACTGGCCGGCGCGTCCCTCACGAGTGCCGCTTCATTCATGCTCTAAGCCTGGTGTCCGCCTAGACGTCGCGTTTCTTGAGCACGATCATGGCCGGAACCAGAAACAGCAGAACGTAGCCCAGGAAAATCAGGCCGCCCTGCCAGGGATCGATGACGCCGTCGGTGTGGCCAATGGACAGGAACCGTCCACCGGCGTCGCTGGGGAGGTACTGGGGCACGTACTTCCAGAAGTCACCCGGGATGAAGGCCATAAAGCTTGCCGCGATGGACACCACGAAGAACAGGCCCACCAGCACGGTGATGCCGCCGGCGGAGTTGCGGAGCAGCGCGCCGAGTGAGAGGCCGATCAAGGCCACGCCGGCAACGTAGAGTCCGCCCGTGAAGATGCTGTACAGCACGCCGTCCGTGGACCAGGCCAGGTCCATGCCCAGGCCCTGGAAGACCGGCATGGCAATCAGGAACGTGGCCACTGCGGCGATGGTGGTGATGACGTAGGAGATCACGGCGAGCAGGATTGCCTTGGCCACAAAGACCGGCGTGCGGCGCGGGACGGCGTTCATGGTGGAACGGATCATGCCCGTGGCGTATTCGGAAGAGATGAACAGGACGGCCAGCGAGCCCAGGACCAGAATGCCGATCTGCAGGCCGGCATTGGGCAGGTTGTACAGGTCAAAACCAGATCCCGGCGGGAAGGACTGCGCCATCATTTCGGGCGTCAGGGCCTGGCCCTGGTCCCGCGCCCGCCGGGCCATTTCGTCCAGGAAGGAGAACCGGATCAGTACGGCAAGGGCTCCGACGCCGACAATCGCCACCAGCGTCAGGAACAGCAGGATGCGGGTGGACATCAGGGAGAACAGCTTGATCCATTCGGACCGCAGGACACCGCCGAACGTCACCCCCTTGGTGCCAGCGGTGGTGCGGACACGGGAAGTTTGGGTATCAGTCATGGTGGTCATCGTCCTTACTTTCCTGCCGTTGCCGGGGCGGTTTCCGGAGCGAACTCGCTGCCGGGTCCACCGGTCAGGTGTGAGTGGTATTCCACTTCGTCCTTGGTGAGATCGAAGTAGGCGTCTTCCAGAGACGACTGCTGCGGGGTGAGCTCGTAGACGAGGACCCGGTTGTCCAGTGCCACCTGGGCGATCTGCCGCGCGTCCAGGCCCGTCACTTCCAGGGTTTCGGGCTGGCCCTGGTCCACCGTCACGCCATCGCCGGACAGCAGGGCTGACAGCTGGGTGGCCGCGGATGTGCGGACCAGGGTCTTGACCTGACGGGTGCCTGCAATGATGTCCTGCACGGGGGCGTCCGCAATAATTTTTCCGCGGCCGATCACGATCAGGTGATCTGCTGTCTGGGCCATCTCGCTCATGAGGTGTGAGGACAGGAAGACGGTCTTGCCCTCTCCGGCAAGGTAGCGGACCAGGTTGCGGACCCACAACACACCTTCCGGATCGAGGCCGTTGACCGGCTCGTCCAGGATCAGGGTCTGAGGATCGCCCAAGAGCGCGTTGGCAATGCCCAGGCGCTGCCCCATGCCCAGCGAGAAGCCGCCTGCCTTCTTCCGGGCCACGGCCTCCAAACCGGTCATCTCGATGACTTCATGTACCCGGGATGTGGGGATGTTGTGCGTCGCCGCCATGGCCCGCAGGTGGTTGTAGGCGCTGCGGCTGGTGTGAACCGCTTTGGCGTCCAGCAGCGCTCCGACCTCGTGCAGGGGGGCCTTGTGGTCGGCGTAGTGCAGGCCGTTGACTGTCACCGTGCCCGACGTCGGGCGGTCCAGTCCCATGATCATGCGCATGGTGGTGGATTTGCCGGCTCCGTTCGGACCTAGGAAGCCCGTTACTTGCCCTGCCTTGACGGTGAAGCTGACGCCGTCAACCGCCGTTTTGCTGCCGTAGACCTTGGACAGGCCTGTTGCCTCAATCATGGAAATGTTCCTTAGAACAGCAGCCGCGTGGCTGCGGAATGCGGGGAAGTTTCGTTTGTACGCTCCACGCTACCGACGGCACCGCCGGATTTCGCCTGTCTCAGGGATGATTCAGGGTCGAATCAGGGTAGTCCGGACGGATGATTAGGGGTCCCCTCCGGGACGCAGCCGCCTTAGGTGCGGGGCGAGTAGTACGTCAGGGCGCGCGGTTCCACCCGGATCCGGACGCTTCGCACGCCGGCCAGTGCTTCGCCGTCGACCGCCAGCGCCATGGGGGAGCCCTCCGACTCAATCCGGACCTCTCTGGCTTCCCGCAGGTGGGTGATCCGGGACGTCGCCACCGTGCCGGTCAGCACCGACCACAGGAGCCGGAGCCGGGCAAAGGATTCGTCGGCGGTGATCATCCGGACATCCAGGACGCCGTCGTCCAGCACGGGCCGCGACAAGGGCGCGTGGTCCCGGGGGTAGTAGCGGCCGCGGCCGATGTACGCGATCCAGAGTTTGTGCCGGACACCGTCCACGGTCAAGGCGGTGGGCGTCCCTGCGGCGAAGGTCCGGAGCATTGCCGCAACGCCGGCCAGCGGTTTGCCGAGGGCCGGCTGCAGCTGCTCCCTGCGCCGGACGAGGTTGGGGTAGAGGCCGATGCTGGCGGTGTTCAGCATGATCAGGTCAGCTCTCTCCGGGTTGCCCGCCAGCCCGCGCTCCACGGTCACAATGCCGACGTCGGCGCGGGCGGCTTCACCTGCGGTCGCGGCTGCCACAGCGTCGTTAAGGTTGCCAGTTCCCGTGTCCCGGGCGAAGTGGTTAAGGGTCCCGCCCGGGAGCACCAGCAGGGGAAGGGAATGTTGGACGGCTGCCGCGGCCGCGGTGCCAACGGTTCCGTCTCCGCCCCAGACACCCAGGGCACGGGTATCCGGGTGGGAAGCGGTGGCCTGGATAGCCTCGACCAAACTCTCACCTAGCTGGACCGTTTTTATATACGCTTTGGGGAATACTTCCTGGAGGGCGTCCGCTGTCTGTTCCGTAAACGAGCCGCCCAGGGTATTCACCACGATGCTGAGGCCTTCACCGCCTGGCAGCGTGGGGGCTTCGGTTTCGGTGCGGGACACACCGGGAAACGGTGGGCGGACTGGCCACCACTTGCGGGTCACCAGCGCCGCCCCTGCGCCGATCGCCGAACCGAAGAACACATCCGATGGCCAATGGGCGCCGGTATGGACCCGCGAGTAGGCCACCCCCAGTGCCACCGGCGCAAGTGCCGCACCGACCACCGGCTTGACCATCCCGGCGCCGAGCGCGAAGGCAATGGCCGAGGCCGAATGCCCCGATGGCATGGAAGAGCTGGTGGGCTGCGGGTGGACGAACCGGAAAACCGGCAGATGCTCCGGGAGCGGCCGTGCCCGCGGAAGCAGCGTCTTGAACACCACATTGGTCACCGCTGATGCCACCGCTTGGGCGATCAGCCCGTGCATGGCGGCCCTCCGGGGCCTGCCGGGAAACAAGGCCATGATCGCCGCTGCCACCATCCACAGTTTGCCGTGAGTGGCGGACGCCGACAGGCGGCGGAAAAACGTATCGTGGTTCCCGCCCGGGAACGACGCCACACCGCGGACGAGATACCGGTCAAGTCGGCTGATCAACCCGGGTGCTTTGCGCCACACTCTGTACATCACCCCACCCTATTACCGGTGGTCCCGCCCTGCGTGGAGGTCGCTACTTGGAGGACAGTGGCCTCGCGGCTCCGGCGAGGAGCAATGCCACCACGATCGGTGCGAGGATCGCCAAGAGTGCCAGATGGATTCCCGTGAGGTCTCCCAGGTAGCCCAGCAAGGGCGGGCCGGCAAGGAAGGAAACATACCCCAGCGTGGATACAACCGAGACCCTCGCGGCAGCGTGCTTCGGATCGTCGGCAGCAGCGGACATTCCCATGGGGAACGCCATCGCGGCGCCCACACCCCACAGGGCAACGCCAACACCGGCCAGCCAGATGTTCCCTGCGAGCACAAACAGGCACAGGCCTGCAGCCGCGGCGGCCATGCTTGCCCGGAGCACCACAACACGGCCGTGGATGTCGATCGCGCGGCCGCCGAAAAGCCGCATGGCTGTCATCGCCAGCACAAACAACGCGAACATCAGGGCGCCGCTCGATTCCGAGGCACCCAGTCCGTCTACGGTGGCCTTGGCGATCCAGTCGTTTCCGGCCCCTTCAGTAAGGGTGGCACCCAGGACCACAACGCCGATCAGCAGGGTGCGGCTGTCCCGCCAGGCAGACGGCCCCTTGACGGCCTGCGGCTCACCTTCCACCGGAAGGGCGTGAGCTATGTGCGGGAGGAAGTAGCGGGGCGCCACGAGGGCCACTACCACCACCGCGCCGGCGATGGCCAGCAGGTGCAACGGCAGGCCAACACCGATCGTTGACAGGCCCGCCCCGATCAGCGCCCCCAGAAAGGCCCCGCCGCTGAAGGCCGCATGGAACTGCGGCATGATGGTTCGCCGAAGCTTGTGCTCGACGTCTGCCCCTTCAATGTTCTGGGAAACGTCCCACAGCCCGACGCCGATGCCGAAGAAGAACAGCGCAACGGCAGTGCCCGGCACCGATTCCGCCGACAATGACAGTGCAATGCCCACCCCGGCCAGGGCTGACAGCAAACCGCCTGCTCGCACCGCGTTGGCGGTGCCGATCTTCCCCACCACAAGTCCCGCCGTCGGAAGGGCCAGCAGTGAGCCGACGGCTATACACAGCAGAAGCGTCCCCATCTGGCCGGAGGTCAGCTGCAGCGTCTCGGTGACGGCGGGGATCCTGGCGGCCCAGCTGGCAAAAACAAAGCCGTTGACACCGAAGACCACGAAAGTGGCGGCCGCGGCTGCCCTTAGGGACGGCCCGGCCGTCGTGCTGGTATTGATGCTCATGCTTTGACTACTTCCACCGAGAGCTTGTTGAGGTGTGCGAGTTCGTCCGCACTCAGGTCTTTGTCCGTGACTATCACGTGCACTGCGTCCAAGGGGGCAACCAGTGCCATCGCGGAGGCATTCCATTTGGCACCGGCGCAGGCAACAATTACCCGCGCCGCCGATTCAAGGCCAGCCCGTTTCACTGCGGCGTCCTCGAGATCATGGGCCAGGAGGCCGTCCCTGAGGTTCAAGGCGCAGGGTGTGACCACTGCCGTGTCGAAGCGCAGGGACCGGATGTTGGCTTGCGCGAGCGGCCCCTGGAACGACAGCTCGCCGGGTACCAGGCTTCCGCCGGGGAGCAGCAGGGCAGGACGCTGGCCGGCATGCGGGTCGCCGTCTGTGACCGTTGCCAGGGAGCGCAAGGACATGGGCATTAGCGTCAGTTCGCGCCCGCGGAGGACACGGGCAATTTCCGTGGCTGTGGTGCCGCTGTCCAGCCACACATGCTCGCGCTCTCCCAGCAGGCCGGCCACAGCGACGGCGATCCTGACCTTCACGGCCTGGTCTTCGAGTTCGCGTTGGCCGTAGCCGGGGTTTTCGCCGCCGGCAATAAGGCTCGTGGCACCGCCGTGGACCCGGCGAAGGACGCCATGCGCTGCGAGCAGCTCAAGGTCCCGCCGGATGGTGGCGCCGGACGCGTCGCACGCCAGGGTCAGCTCTTCCACCGAGACCTCGGTTTTACGGCGCAGCAGCTCCCCAATCAGGCGGTGCCGCTCTTCTGTCTTCATGTTCATATGATAGCAATTCTTGATCATATGAACATTAGCTGACTAGCGGGCGCGCTCAACCCGCTTTTCGTCCCACACGGGCTCGGGGGACTCGTAGACACGGCCGTCGGAACCGAACACCAGGAACCGGTCGAAGGTGCGGGCGAACCAGCGGTCGTGGGTGACAGCCAGGACGGTTCCCTCGAAGTGGTCGATGGCCTTTTCCAGTGCTTCGGCCGAATGGAGGTCCAGGTTGTCCGTGGGCTCATCCAGCAGCAGGAGCGTGGCGCCGGAGAGCTGCAGCAGCAGGATCTGGAACCGCGCCTGCTGGCCGCCGGAGAGGGACTCGTACTTCTGCTCCGACTGCGATGCAAGTCCGTAGCCGTCCAGGGCGCCGGCGGCGGCCTCACGTCCCAGACCGGACCGGTGCTCGTCGCCGCGGTGCAGGATCTCCAGCAGGGTCTTGCCCAGGAGGTCGGGCCGGACGTGGGTCTGGGCGAAGAAGCCGGGCCGGATGCGGGCGCCGAGTTTCACGGTCCCTTCGTGCGGCACTTCGGCAATATCGACTTCGGACACGGGCAGGTGCTCGCGTTCGGGATCCGTCCCGCCCGTGGCGAGCAGCCGCAGGAAATGGCTCTTGCCGGAGCCGTTGGAGCCGAGCACACCCACGCGGTCCCCGAACCACACCTCGGTGGAGAACGGCTTCATCAGCCCGGTCAGTTCCAGTTTCTCAGCCACGACAGCTCGCTTGGCGGTCCGGCCGCCCTTCAGCCGCATGCGCACGTTCTGTTCGATCGGCAGTGCCTCGGGCGGCCCGGCCTCGAGGAACTTGGCCAGGCGCGTCTGGGCGGCCTGGTAGCGGTTGGCCATGTCGGAGCGGAAGGCCGCCTTGTTCTTGTACATGTTGACGAGTTCCTTGAGCTTCACGTGCTCCTCGTCCCAACGCTTGCGGAGTTCCTCGAAGCGGGCGTTCCGGTCGGCGCGGGCGTCAACGTAGGAGCCAAAGCCGCCGCCGTGCACCCAGGCACCTGCGCCATTGATACCCGGTTCGAGGGTCACGATGCGTCCGGCCGCATTGTTCAGCAGCTCGCGGTCGTGGCTGATGAAGAAAACAGTTTTTTTGGACTCGTTGAGCTTGTCCTCAAGCCAGCGCTTGCCCGGCACGTCCAGGTAGTTGTCCGGCTCATCGAGAAGGAGCAGCTCGTCGGGGCCAGCAAACAGGGCCTCCAGTACCAGGCGCTTCTGCTCGACGCCGGAAAGGCTCGACGCCGGGCGGTGCTGCGCACGGTCGAAGGGCAGTCCGAGGGCGGCCATGCAGACCTCGTCCCAGACGGTTTCGACGTCGTAGCCTCCTGCGTCTCCCCAGTCCACGATCGCCTGGGCGTACCGCATCTGGGAGGGCTCGTCGTCGTGCTCCACCATCGCGAGCTCAGCTGAGTCCACTTCCTTGGCCGCGGCGGCCAGGGCCGGCGGGGCGGCGGAAACGAGCAGGTCGCGGACCGTGGATTCATCCCTGACCTGGCCGACGAACTGGCGCATGATGCCCATGTTTCCGGAGCGCCCGATCACACCTTCATCCGGAACAAGGTCGCCGGAAATGATCCGGAAGAGGGTGGTCTTGCCGGTGCCGTTGGGGCCGATCAGGGCTGTTTTGGTGCCGTCCGGGACCTTGAAGGTCACGCCGTTGAGCAGTTGGGTGCCATCGGAAAGGAAGTAGTCAATACCGGAAATGTCTATGTGGGCCACGCCAACAATCTTCCCACGCCCTCCCCACACGAGTTTTTGTCCAGATAGTGTGCCGTTGCCACCACTTTGCGCGGAACATCTGGACAAAAACTCGAGGGTTAGCCGGCGGCGGTAAGGAACTGCTTGAGCAGAGGCCCGGACGTGGTGGCTCCAAGACCGCCGTCCTCAACAAAGACGGCCACGGCCAGATCACCGTGGACAGCCACAATCCAGGCGTGCGTCTTGGGCGGGCTCTCGTTGCCGAACTCCGCCGTGCCGGTCTTGGCGCCCACCGGAGCGCCTGGAACGGTCGACAGGAAGCCGGCGTGGCCGGACGTCACCACTGCCCGCATCATGTCGGACAGCGCCGCGGCCTCAGCGGCCGTGATTGGCTGTCCGGATGCCTTGGACGGCGCCTCGGGCGTAACGGTCGACGACGGCGCACCCGCGTCCGCCGTCGCCGCGCCGGAGGTGTCTGTCGCAGCTGCGCCGTCTGGGTTCAGGACCAGCTGCGGCGAGACGGGGGATCCCTTGCCCACGGAGCCGGCCATGATGGCCGCCGCCAGCGGGGACAGGAGCACCTTGCCCTGGCCGATCATCGAGGCGGCACGTTCGGTGCCGGCAGCCTCGCCCGGAACGGATCCCAGGAACGCCACGGCGCCCAGCGCGGGGGCCTCCACGGCCACGCCCATGGCGACGGCGGCGGCCTCAAGCTGGGCCTGCGTGACCGTGTCCCGCGCAGCGATGAACGCCGTGTTGCACGAGTGGGCAAAGGCGTCGCGGAGTGGCACCGATCCCAGTGAGGATTCCGGGTAGCCTTCCGCGTTCTTGAACGTGCGCCCGTCCACGGTGAGGGTGGGTGTGCACTCCACCTTCGAATCGGGCGTCAGGCCGTTGCGGATCATGGCGAGCGAGTCGATGATCTTGAACGTTGACCCGGGGGCGTACTGGCCCAGCATTGCGGTGTTGTAGCCGTTACTTCCCGGGCCTGAGGCCGCTGCGAGAACCGCACCGGTTGAAGGGCGGAGCGCCACAATGGCCGACGCCGGTCCCACTCCGGCAAGGGTGCTCTCGGCCAGTTCCTGGAGGTTTGGATCCAGTGTGGTTTTCAAAGGCGTGCCCGGGGTCGGGGCCATCTCGAACACCACCCTGCGGGGATCTGTCCCTGCGGCCCGGATCTGTTCGCTGGTCAGGTCGGCCCGCTGCGCACGGATCACCACTGCGTCGGTGCCGCGGAGTTGTGCGTCGTACTGCTGCTGGAGGCCGCCGACGCCGGTCACGTCTCCGGCGGTCAGACCGCCGCCAGACGCCTCGATCTGTTCCGCCGTGACCTCTCCCACGGTGCCGAGGACTGCCCTCGCGAACGTGCGGCTGGGCGCCAGCGGCTGGACTTCGGGGATGGCGCGGGCACCAGGGATGGCCGTGATCTGCGCGTCGGTGACAGTGCGGCCCTCGTCACGGAGGGTGATGGCCCGGACGAACGCCTCCGGACCGGAGGCCGCAACCTGTTGGGCATAGGTGGCGGGATCCACGCCCACCAGTTCGGCGAGCTGGGTGGCCGACGCGGCGGCGTCCGCGGATCCCAGAAGCAGCCTGTCAATCCCCACGTTCACCACGGGCCGGTACGTGACAAGTTTCGCGTCACCGGCTCCAAGGATGTCCGCGCGCTGCGGCGACTGCGTGCCTTTGCTGAGGATTTCGCTGTCGCCGAGCCCTGGGACCAATGTGGCCGGGTTCCAGACGGCCAGCCATTTGTCCCCGGACTTCGTGAACTGTGCTGAGACCGTGTATTTCCACTCTCCGGCGCCGAATTTCCACGTGTAGTTCAGCGGAACGGCCGCAGTGTCGCCGTCCAGCGTGAGCTCGCCGGCCGCCACAGCGGGCTTGTCCGGATCCAGCGCCTTGAAGATGTCCTGGACCTGTTGTTTGGCCACCCCGGAGTCCTTGCCATCAAAGGCAATCGAGCCGACGTCCAGCGTGGAAAGCGCGGACGCAAACTGCTTGGCGGCGCTCTCAGCACCCCCTCTGCCGTCGTCGCAGGCAACCAGGGAGGCGCCGAGGATGAGTCCAGCTATGGCAAGTGACAGTTTTTTTGAGTTCCCCACCGCGCTATTATGCCCCGATTTAAACTGTGCCTGCTGTCACCCATCCTCGCCCGGTTCAAACCCCGAGCGGGGGGACATCCAGACCAAATATGTCCTTGAGGGCATATTTTGCGGCGAAATACCCTGGCATCCCTGTCACACCGGGGCCGGGCGGTGTGGAGGACGAACAGAGGTACACGCCAGGCACGGGTGTCCGCCACGGAACCCGGGACACCACCGGGCGCTGGACAAGTCCGCGCACATCCATGATGCCGGCGCTGAAATCTCCGCCCACGTAGTTCCGGTTGTAGCTGGCAAGCTCCGCCGCCGTGGTCACGTGTCTCTGCATCACCACGTCCCGGAACCCGGGTGCGAAGCGCTCCAGCTGGGCGGTCACGGCCTCGCCCATGTCGCGGGTTGATCCGGCGGGCACGTGGCAGTATGCCCAGAGGATCTGCCGCCCGGCCGGGGCGCGGCCGGTGTCGAAACGCGATGGCTGGGCCACCAGCACGTAGGGCCGCTCCGGGTGCCTTCCGGCGGACACGTCATTCTCCGCACTCGCCAGCTCGGCGCGTGTGCCGCCGACGTGCACCGTGCCGGCGTCACGCAATTCCCGCGCCGCCCACGGAACGGGACCGGACAGGATGAAGTCCACCTTGCAGGAGCCATTCCCATAGCGGAACGTCTCCAGGGCTTGCCTATACCTGCCCGGGAGCCTGTCGCCAGCAATGGCCAGCAGACCCCGGGGGGCCACATCCAGCAGAGCGGCCCGCGCGCCGCCTAGTTGTTGGAGGCTCTCGATCGGCGCCCCCGTGTGGATCACTCCGCCGTGGGCACGGATGTCGGCTTCCAGCGCGGCAGCGATGGAGGCCGATCCGCCCAGCGGAACCGGCCAGCCTTGGGCGTGGGCCAGTGCGGTGAGCATAAGCCCGGCACCGGCGGAGGCCAGCGAGGGCAGCCGCGATACCGCGTGGGCAGCAACGCCGCTGAGCAGTGCAGGCGCAAGGTCCTCCTTAAACCGGGTGTTCCACAGCCGCGATCCCTGCTCCAGTGTCCGCAGCCCGAAGAGTGCGGCCACCAGGGGATCCCGGGGAATTCGGAGCAGCTGATGCTGCGTCAGATCCATCACGCCGCCAATGCGATCAACGAGCGGGCCGAGGAGCCTGCGGTAGGCGTCGCCGTCCCTGCCCAGGCCCTGGACCGTCCGTTCGATGCTGTGGTAGCCGAGGGCCGCCCGTCCGCCGTCGAGCGGTGATCCGAACGAAAGCTTGGGCACCACCAGGTCTATCCGGCGTGCCAGCTCGAAGTCACGGAAGAAGGGGGACGCCATTGCCATGGGGTGCACGGCCGAGCAGATGTCATGGAAGTGGCCCGGCTGCATCAGTTCGGCGGTGCGGGTGCCACCGCCGATGGTGGCCGCCGCCTCGTGGACTTCAACGGAGAGGCCGGCGCGCGCCATCACGGCAGCTGCGGCCAGCCCGTTGGGTCCGGAACCAACGACGGCGACGTCAGGCATGGTGCTTCGCCCGCCAGGGGAGTACCGCATGTGAGCGATGGCGGAGGCCGAACCGTAACCAGTCCGGCAGTCCGTCGAACGGCCCTCCCTGCGGATCATCAAGGTGATGCCGGCGGACGGGATCGTAGTCCGGGTCATGGATGTCCCAGACAACCCGGAACATTAAATATGCTGTTACAAGCATATGAAGGGCTACTGCCAGTACGTAGTAAGGCATATCAATATTGTGCTGTGTCGGGCCTTGGCTGGTCACCTGGCCCAGATACATCCAGACGGCTGCCCAGTGCAGGCCTTCAACACCCTGCCAAACTAGAAAATCCCGCCAACGCGGCCGGGCCAGTGCCACCAACGGGATGAGCCACAGGACATGCTGTGGCGAATAGACCTTGCTGGTCAGGATAAAAGCACCCACGATGAGGAACGCCAACTGGGCCAGCCGCGGCCGGCGCCGCGCTGTCAGCGCCAGCGCGGCAATCATGGCGCAGGCCAGCAGGAACACGGCAAGGGCCAGCCAGTTGATAGTGGCGGGATCCAGCACCGGCCAGCGCAGCCGTCGAGCCACCAGGTTGTAGGCGAACCATACAGACCCGTAGCCGGCTTCCCTCGTCTCGGTGAACCCAAAGAAGTACCACCAGCCGGACGGATTGGAGACGGCAACAGGCACGTTAATGGCCAGCCAGGCTGCGGCGCCGGCAACGGCAGTGATCACGAACGAGCGGATCCGCCCGGTCCGCAGAGCCAGCAGGAGGATGGCTCCGAGAACCAGGGCGGCATAGGGCTTGGTCGCTGCGGCCAGGCCGATCAGGATGCCTGCAAGCACTAGCTTTTCACGCGAAAAGCACAGCATTCCCACCGCCAACAAGGCGACGGCCCACATGTCCCAGTTGATGGTTCCGGCCAGCACAATGCCGGGTGCCAGCGCCACCATGGCCGCATCCCAGGGGCGCCGCTGCGACATCCGGGCCGTAGCCAGCACAGTGACAATCCAGACGGCTGCGACCAGCGTGGCGTTAACGTCGAAGTAGCCGAGGACCCGCGCGTCACTTACGCCCTCGCCCGGGATCAGCCAGGCGGTCACGCCGGCAACAAGTCCCATCAGGACGGGATCTTCAAAAAGAGATGCCGTGCTCAGGATCGGGAACGTGCCGTCTCCCAGGCCGCGGTTGCGGAAAAATTCCGGGAAGTCGGAATAACACGTGGAATAAAACTGGCCGGGGCTGGACCAGCCGTTGGCCCGGCAGTAACCCTTGACTGCGATGCCGGCCAACGCCGCCAGTACGGTCAGGATGATCAGGACCCGTTCCACGGTAAAAACGCCGGGGGAGACGAGGCCGGGCGCCGACCGTGCACCCATCGGCCCACCGATCAGTTCCGTGAAGTTCTTCAGCAGCAGGTCACTGCGGCTCGGAACAACCAAGCGGGCGCGCCGCGGGCGCGCCGGTGGCTTCGTTTCCTGCATGTCTGAGAGCTTACCCGGGACGTGCCCTGCCGGGCCGCGGACTCCGTAACCGGCCCCTCACCTCAGTTCAGGCCGCCGCAGGAAGACAAATTCCCGATTAAGTCTTTAAAGTCCCCAACGGACAATGGCCGGGGTCCGCTTATCCCAGCCGAGCGTACAGACCTTCGCGGTTCCCAGGATGAAATGACGGCCCTCGGCAGGCGCTAGTTCCAGCCAGCGCGCGGTGAGGATCCGGGAGAAGTGCCCGTGCGCAACGATCAGCACGTTGTCCAGGCCGGATTCCAGCACACTGGCCACAATCTTGTCGGCGCGGGCTGCCACTTCGTCCAGGGTCTCGCCGTTGGGCACACCATGGGTCCAGATCAGGTAATCCGGGTTGTCCTTGCGGATCAGGTCCGAACTGATGCCCTCATAGTCGCCGTAGTTCCATTCCACCGCCAGCGGCTCATGCTGCGCGTCGGGGTAACCTGCCAGCTCCGCGGTCCGCCTGGCGCGGCGCAGTGGGGACGTCAGGACCAAGTCGAAGTCCACCTGGTCCAGCACCTTCCGGGCCTCCACGGCCTGCTGCTCCCCTTCCACGGTCAGGGGCAGGTCGGTGAGCCCGGTGTATTGCCCGCTCTTGGACCACTCGGTCTCGCCGTGGCGCAGGATCCAGAGCTGGGGGCGGGGGGCGGTCATCGGATTAATCATTTGGAGTCCTCGTTCGGGGAAAGTTCGACGGCGGCGGGAGGGTCTGTTGCTTCCGGAACCGGGGGTGCCGCCTCGGGCTGCTCCGCCCACCACGCGCGCAGCCTCGCTTCGGCGTCGTCCGGTTGCAGGGGTCCGTTTTCCATCCGTTCCTCCAGCAGGAACTTGTAGGCCCGGCCCACCACGGGACCAGGTTTGAGGTTCAGGATGGCCATGATTTTGGCGCCGTCCAGATCGGGCCGGACCGCGTCCAGCGATTCCTGCTCGCGCAAAACGGCGATCCGGTCTTCCAGGTCGTCATAGGCGAAGGCGAGGCGCTCAGCCTTCCGCTGGTTGCGGGTGGTGACGTCCGAGCGGGTCAGCCGGTGCAGCCGGTCCAGCAGCGGGCCGGCGTCCGTGACGTAGCGGCGCACGGCCGAGTCACTCCACCCGGCGTCACCATAGCCGTAGAAACGCATGTGCAGCTCTACGAGCCGGGCCACGGCCTTGATGGTGTCGTTGTCGAAGCGGAGAGTCTTCATCCGCTTGGCAGTGAGCTTGGAGCCCACCATGTCGTGGTGGCGGAAGCTGACCGCGCCGCCCGGTTCGAAACGCCGCGTAGCCGGCTTGCCGACGTCGTGCATCAGCGCTGCGAACCGCAGCACAAAGTCGGGGGCCGGCACGGCGCCGTCCGCATCCGTTTCCAGGGCAGCGGCCTGTTCCAGGACCTGAAGGGAGTGCTGGTAGACGTCCTTGTGGCGGTGGTGCTCGTCAGACTCCAGCCGCAGGGCGGACACCTCAGGCAGCACGAACTCGGCGAGGCCGGTTTCCACGAGGAGGTCCACGCCGACCCGGGGGTGGGTACCGCAGATGAGTTTGACCAACTCATCACGGACCCGTTCGGCCGAGATGATTTTGATCCGCTCGGCCATCTGGCTCATGGCCAGCCGTACGTCGTCGTGCACGGAAATGCCCAGCTGCGAGGCGAACCGGGCGGCGCGCATCATACGGAGGGGATCATCGGAGAAGGAGGCCTCGGGTGAAGCCGGCGTCGCCAGGACGGCGGCGTTGAGATCCCGGACGCCGCCGAACGGATCAATGAGTTCAAGCGACGGAAGCCGCAGGGCCATGGCGTTGATGGTGAAATCGCGGCGCAGGAGATCGTCGGTCAGGGAGGTGCCGAAGGCCACCACGGGCTTGCGCGACTCCGGATCGTAAGCCTCGGCCCGGTACGTGGTGATCTCGATCTGGAAGCCGGCCTTCCGCATCCCGATCGTTCCGAAGGCCCGGCCGATTTCCCAGAAGTTGTCCGCCCACTTCTTGATCAGGTCAACTGTCTGGCCCGGCGTGGCGTCCGTGGTGAAGTCCAGGTCCGGTGAGGCGCGTCCCAGGAAGAGATCCCGTACCGGGCCGCCCACCAGGGACAGCTCGTGGCCGGCGTCGACAAAGCGCTGCCCGAGCTCCAGGACCACCGGATCAACCTGGAAATCGACGGTGTTGGAATCAATCTTGTGATGTGCGTGCGCCATAGTTACTTAAGCTTGTCAGAAACCAGCGGCTTGGCAGGCCAAAATCTCCTCAAGATCGCTCCTATTCGCCTGCAGCCCCTCAAAGTGCGTCATACGCAGTCCACTTTGATGTCATGTTCCGGTCATCATGATCGGACAAGAGTCGTTAGAGTGGACTCCATGGCCCATCCCGTACCGAGCGCTCCCGGCAGGAGGACAAACGCACCGTTGCCGTCGGCAATTGGTGCCCACGTCGCGCCTGCCCTGCACTCGGCCCCGGCCTCGCTCCCCACGGTGGAGGAAATTTCCGCCGGCGGCGTTGTGGTGGACACGTCCGACGGCGAACTAAGGGTTGCGATCATTGCCCGCCTTAATAGGGGCGGGCGGCTGGAGTGGTGCCTTCCCAAGGGCCATCCGGAAGGCAAGGAAGACAACGAGCAGGCAGCAGTGCGTGAGATTGCCGAGGAAACCGGCATTGAGGGCGATATCCTGGCCCCGCTCGGCAGCATCGACTACTGGTTCACTGTCAGCGGACACCGTGTCCACAAAACCGTCCACCACTACCTGCTGCGCGCTACCGGCGGCGAACTCACCATCGAAAACGATCCGGACCACGAAGCCGTGGACGTCGCATGGGTCCCCATCAAAGAACTGGCACGGAAGCTCTCGTTCCCCAACGAGCGGCGCATCGCGGATCTGGCCCGGGAAGTCCTGCCAGAACACCTCTAAGGCTGTCTCCGCCGGAGCTGCATGTATGCCTGTTCGGGCATATAGCCTGCCCGTTGCGGTACAAACAGCGTCCGGGTGAGACGATGAAGGCGATGTCAGCTACCAATCCCCCCTCCGATAAAGCCGGCCCTGCCGCCCCGAGCGGAACCGCGAGTGAAACGCGGTCCAGCGCCATCATGGCTGCCGGCACCTTGGTGTCCCGGTTCCTGGGCTTCGGCAAGACCTGGATGCTGGGTGCCGCGCTGGGCCTCGGCTCCACGGTCAACGACACGTTCATCAATGCCAACAACCTGCCCAACCTGATCTTCCTGCTGGTGGCCGGTGGTGTGTTCAACGCCGTGCTGGTGCCTCAGATCATCAAAGCGAGCAAGGCTCCGGACAGGGGAGCGGACTACATCAGCCGGCTGCTGACGCTGGCCGTGCTCCTGCTGTTGGGCCTCACCACGCTGGTCACGTTCGCTGCTCCGTGGGTCATTGAGCTGACCACGCAGGGTTATTCGCCGCAGCAGAAGGCCCTGGCAGTCGCCTTCGCCTTCTGGTGCCTGCCGCAGATCTTCTTCTACGGCCTCTACGCCCTGCTGACACAGGTCCTCAACGCCAACGGCGCGTTCGGGCCCGCCATGTGGGCCCCCATCATGAACAACCTGGTGGCCATTGGCGGCCTGGGCATGTTCATCTGGATCTTCGGCGAAAATGCCATGAATCCGCACACGCTGGACAACTGGGGTCCCTCCCAGACCCTGCTTGTGGCCGGCTTCTCGACAATAGGCGTGGTGGCCCAGACAGCTATCCTGCTGATCCCGGTCATCCGCCTGAGGCTGGGGCTCCGGCCCCGGTTTGGCTGGCGCGGAGTGGGCCTTGGCCAGGCCGCCAAGCTGAGCGTGTGGACGCTCCTGACCGCCGCCGTCGGGCAGTTGGCGTTCCTGTACGTCATGCGCGTCGCCACTATTCCCGGTGCCGAGCGGCTCCGGCTGAAGGCTGCGGGGGATCCGGCGGCAGAGATGCTGCCCGGCAACGCGGTCCTGGAGGTGGCCAGCCAGCTGTACCTGCTGCCGCACTCGATCATTGCGCTCTCCCTCGCCACTGTCCTCTTTAACCGGATGACCCGTGCATCGCAGGATGGCAACCGCGCAGAACTCCGCGACGCCCTCTCGCACGGTCTCCGCACCATGGCGGTGGCCACGGTCTTTGGCGCGCTGGCACTCTTTGCTCTGGCCGGGCCGCTGGGCATGTTCTTCTCCGGTGGTCCGCGCCAGGACGGCGTGATGCTGGCCCAGACGCTCACCATCCTCGCGCTGAGTACCCCGTTTATGAGCGCCAACTTTATGATGTCGCGGGTTTTCTACGCCAACGAAGACGCCCGCACGCCCTTTAGGATCCAACTGCTTCTTGCTGTGGTTTACGTCGCCGGTGCGTTTGGGATCCAGTTCCTGCCGGTGGGCCAGATCATTTACGCCATCGCGCTGCTGTACATGGTGGGCAACATCCTCTCGGTGGTCATCAGCGCCTTATTCCTGCGCCGGCTGCTGGGCCACCTAGACGGGCCGCGGATCGCGAACTCGTACATCCGAATGGGATATGCGGCGCTCGGTTCCGCGATCGCGGGCGCCGGGGCGTTGTGGCTGATGGGCAGCTACAGCGCGGACGGGTTCGCCTGGAGCGGCCGGCCCGCTGCGCTGGTGACCGTCATCGTCGTCGGACCGATCATGTTGGTTGCCTATCTCTTCCTCCTCAAGATCTTCCACGTCGCGGAACTCGGCGATCTCATGCGCCCTCTGTTGGGACGCCTGGGGCGCGGTACCGGACCTTCGGGCGGCACCGGGGGAACGCCGGTGCCGGCTGCGGTTGACGACGTTTCCGCAACGGAACGTCCGACGCCGGAACGCGCCACGGTCTCGGTGGACACCGGCCTGATTCCCCGGATCTCCGGCGAATTCGACGCCGTGTCGTTCCGCGCAGGTCCCGTACCGGAACGCCAGGCGGCGCCTTTGGTGCCGGAAACTCCGCCGGGGGAACCCGGAATGCGTGCCGCTCCGGGTCCGTGGGAGGGTGCACACGGGGAAACTGCCGGGGGCACTGAACCCGCCGCGGAATACCTTCCCGTCGAAGACGTTCCCGGCACGGCACGGGGCGGGCTGCTGCGCGACGAGATTCCCCTTCCCGGCCGGCGTACGTTCCAGGGCCAGGCCGGACAGAACCCCCATTTCAAGCCACGACGGCCTCGAAAAAAGTGATCTTCCCGCGGTTTTTGGTTGCCTGTCGCCCACGGCGGCCATGGCCGATCGGCTAGGATCGACAGTGAACAGGGGTAGTTGCAGGCAAGCGCAGACCGGCTCGCCGGCCGGCTGTTGACCGGTTTCTGACCGGCGGTGGCATCATCTACGCCGGCATTCCCGGACAGTCTAGGAGGAACACGTGTCCCACCCGATCGACGTTGGATCAGTACTTGGCGGCCGCTACAAGGTCACTGCCACGGTATTGACCTCACACGACCAGGATCTGGTGCTGGACGGGGTGGACCAGGTTCTCAACCGACCGGTCAGCATTCTGGTCGCCGGCCCGGATAACACCGAACAGGTGGCCCAGAGCGCCCGCGAGGTGGCTACCGGTGAGCGCCCGGGCAATGTCCAGGTCTTGGACCTCGGCGTCACCGAGGCCGCCACGTACCTCATCACCAACCACACGTCCGCGGCAGATCTGCTGGACCTCGTGGTTGCCTCCGACGCCCCTTACGTCGAGCCGTTCTTCACGGATACGCTGGGCAGCGAGATTTTCGGCCAGGCGCGTTCCCACGAACCGGAACCGTATGACGACGAAGAGAACATCGATGCCGGTTACATCAACTACGCGGACAATCACCCCAGCCAGGTCGACTCATTCCGCTCTGCCGCGCCAGCGGTTCCGCCGCTTGTACCCCCGGTTGTTCCTGCGCGTCCGCCGCTCCGCCCGGCAGTCCGTCCGGCGTCGGGGTCTGCCAAGACCGGGGCCGCTGCAGCAGGGGCCTACGTGGGCACTGCTGCTGGCGCCGCTGCCGCGCATCAGCGCGTCACTGCGCCGCAACCAGTGCAGTCTGCAGACAACCGGTCAGTTTCCGGATCCGCAGAGCCTAGGACCGGTGCGGGCTCCGATACGCCCAAGGTTTCTTTGTGGTCTGAGGACGACTATTCCAACGGCTCTCAGGACGCAGGCTACGAGGAACCCGTGGATTCCCGAGGGCCCCAGCGCTCCGATCGTGCAGCGGGGGCCTTTCCGTCCCTCGCCCGGAACGTATCTCCTGCGGCGGCAGTACCACCTTCCGGCGGGACGGATGATTATTACGACGACGACGAACCCGAGCGTGAGCCCCGCTCCATGCGCTGGCTGGTGGGCGGCCTGCTTGCCGTGGTTCTGATTGCAGGGCTCGTCTTCGCGGTCACCAACTTGGGGAGTCTCTTTAATGCGGGTCCTCAAGCCGCCCCATCCTCGAACTCTACGGACGCCACACAGCCAAACACCGGGTCGGCCTCCGCGAACCCGAGTTCTGCACCACCGGCAGCACCGCCTGCAGCACCGCCCGTCATTGACAGCATCACCCGCCAGGGGGATTTCGACTTCGCGGCCACCTACGATGTCGATCTGGTGAAGGCGTTTGATGGCAATGTGGCCAGCTACTGGTCGGACATGGAATTTGCCACCGAAGGCTGGGGTGGCCTCGCAAGCGATGGCGTCCCGTTGTTCATCAAGCTGAAGAATCCGGCGAAGGTTTCCTCCATCACCCTGACTCAGCTCGGAGCCTCGGGCGGCAACCTCAGTGTCTTCACCAATGACCGTCCGTCACTGGACGGCGCCAAACTGGTGGGTACGAACAGCTTCACTTCATCTGATCTGACCATGCCGCTCGCCGAACCGGTCGAAGCACAGTACGTGATCGTGTCCATCAAGACACTTCCCAAGCTGGCCGCCCCGAAGACCCGCTACGGCTTCGGCATACGCCTTGCGGAGATCAAGATCCAGTAAGGCCACCAGCGTCGTTCCTGTTGAGCCGCGGCTGTTCTGTCCGGAGCATTGCTCCGCAGTAACAGACGCGGCTTAGCTGTCTTCAGACGGTAATCTGGTAGGGTATCCCGTCCGGTGGACGGGGTCATGACCGCTGATGGTTTCTCCGTTCGCGCGGCGCCCGGAATATTCACCACCAAGATTCAGTTGTGCCATGTGGCCGGCCGCAAAAGCCGGCGCATCGACTAAGGAAGAGGTTCACCGTTCAGTGAGCAACGCAGAAAACACCGCGTCCGAAGTACGTGATGTCATCATCGTCGGCTCGGGCCCGGCCGGGTACACGGCCGCTGTCTACACCGCGCGTGCCAATCTGAAGCCCTTGCTTCTGGCTGGATCAGTCACCGCAGGCGGCGAACTGATGAACACCACTGACGTCGAAAATTACCCGGGCTTCCCCGACGGCATCATGGGGCCGGACCTGATGGAGAACTTCGAGAAGCAGGCAGCCCGCTTCGGAACGGAAATCCAGTTCGAGGACGTCACAGCCCTGGACCTCGATGGTGACATCAAGACTGTCACCATCGGTACCGGCGAGACCTTCCAAGCGCGGGCGATCATCCTGTCCACCGGATCCGCTTACCGTGAGCTCGGCCTCCCGAACGAAAAGCGCCTTTCCGGACACGGTGTCAGCTGGTGTGCAACCTGCGACGGGTTCTTTTTCAAGGACCAGGACATTGCGGTTATCGGCGGGGGAGACTCTGCAATGGAAGAAGCCCTCTTCCTGACCAAGTTCGCCAAGTCCGTCACCGTTGTGCACCGACGCGACACACTCAAAGCTTCCAAGATCATGGCAGACCGCGCCTTGGCCCACGACAAGATTTCGTTCATCTGGAACAGCTCCGTGGACGACGTCATCGGAGGGGACAAAGTCACCGGGCTCAAGATCAAGAACCTGCAGGACGGCACCGTGTCCGACCTCGCCGTCACTGGCGTTTTCGTCGCCATCGGTAACGACCCCCGCACCGACCTGGTTAAGGACGCACTGGACATCACGGCGGCCGGCACCATCGCCGTCGAGGGCCGGAGTTCCAAGACCAGCATCCCCGGCGTCTTCGCCGCCGGCGATGTTGTTGACCCCACGTACCGTCAGGCCATCACAGCCTCCGGTTCCGGATGTGTTGCCGCGATCGACGTGGAACACTTCCTCGCAGACCTCCACGCGTAATTCGCGTAACCGCCATTCGAAAAGAGAGACAAGGGTTATGAGCAACGCTAAAGACGTAACAGATGCAAGTTTCCGTGCGGATGTACTGTCGGCCGACAAGCCAGTGATTGTGGACTTCTGGGCTGAATGGTGCGGACCATGCCGCAAGCTGGGACCCATCCTCGACGAGATCTCGGTCGAGTACAGCGAGAAGGTTAACGTCGTCAAGGTCAATGTCGACGACAACCCGGCGATTGCTGCCGAGTACGGCATTACGTCCATCCCCGCCGTCTACCTCTTCCAGGACGGCCAGGTGAAGAGCACCGTTATCGGTGCGAGGCCGAAGCAGTTCTTCGAAAAGGAATTTGCGGACGTCCTGTCCTAGTCTGCTCTGGTCTCCGGTTCTTCATGACCGGCAGCACCGGCCTGTGGCCACTGCTTAGTACAAGCAGTGGCCACGGTCATTTGTGCGTGCACCTATTCGAGATTGAATCAGGTTGTTTTCGGGCAACATTTTCCCCCGGACTGCACCGAGGGATCCGGGTCCTTCTGTATCCCACCGCAGGGTCCTGGCGACTTACTACGTGGGCCGGGCGGCTGAAAATGCCAGGCAACTGAACCTAGGATGATCCAAGTAGGGTCCTCCGGACTTGGCTGTTTCGTTTCACGTGAAACATTGCCGTTCGAATGCAGACGGTCACTCATCCCTCTTCGCTTACCGGGGCAACGGAGGAGAGCGGGGGTGGAGTCCCGCAACCCGTCCCTGCGGAATGTCATTTCGATTGCAGGGGCAAGTCGGCACTGATTCGCCAACCCTAGACCATTCGGGTTCCTCATCCAAGCCCGTATATTCTACGCACGGCGACGAGTCGGCCTATGTTTCACGTGAATCATCGACGAGTGCTGCAGGAGAGCATCGCCTACGTCTCCGTGTTTCCGGAGGGACAACAATTCAATCCAAGAAGGACCCAGGGTCTTGGTAAACAGGTCAGACTGGGATCCCACTGCGGCACGGCGGCAGCACTTCGGATTGCTAACCTGCCGCAAAACAGCCCCGCCCCTCAAATGGTGCGTGGTCCTCAGTACCGAACAGATCTCAATCACTTGCAGTGTTTCACGTGAAACACAGTCCGCCCCCCCGCAACAGCCGGTATCCCATGCCTGTTTACAACTAGACTGCTCCGCGCGACCTCGAGTGTTGATCACGCGGGTCTGGTTCGCGGAGTGCCTATGACATAGCCCCTTCCCTCATAATCTGAAATATCGAACTCCAAAAAATGAATGCGGATAAAATGATTGTCTATCTATTTCAGTAGCATCAACAAAAATAGCTGAGCCGCTCAGTCGGTACATCGGTGGGGCGGCACTGGCGGCGTGCAACATCGAGTGACTCGACAGCACCCTGGCCACACTTTTAGCCCTCCACCAGTGTTTGTCGTCCCTTGATTGAATCAAGCACCGATACGCGCAACTGCTACGTAAAGAAGCTGTGGTCCCTAACGATGGTCGACCCGGCGCAGCTGGTCGGACAGCCGCCCATGGATCCTGGTTGGGAGAGCTGACGGACTAGAAGGAGCCGACAGATTGGAACAAGACTGGATATGAGCGGCAGCGATGCCAACAAAGCCGCGTTCTACGCCTGATCTCGGCGCATACTTAGCGCGGGCTTCAGCAGGATGGCTGATGCCACGCGGCATGACTATCGGCAGCTCATATGCGGTCGAAACCGCTGCAACCAGACAGGACGCGTCCGCCTCCGCCGAACCCATCCATCCACATGCAACCAACAGTTCAGCGAAACAAGCCTGACCCACGGTGCGGGGACACACCTGCCACGAAATGACCAAACTGACGCAATGGATTCGGCACCTTAGACCTGGGATTCGCGCTGCCTCTCCTAGGATGCCTCCAGCCAAGAATCACACTCCGTACGGGGGTGACTGCCACCCCCTGGCCACCCTATCTACTGAACGCATACGGCTGCGGGCCTATCCCCGATATAGCATCCGTGATCGCACCAATGGCACCCGTACCCCGACATCTTTTGTGCGCCTTGAGCTGAACGTCAGCGCAGCAGACATTCAACGCCGGCGCATCTTTGCGGCGACTGTTTCACGTGAAACACAGTCAACGCTGGGCATAACTAGACAGTCGACCGGGCCACCAACAAGATGTTTCACGTGAAACGAACTCAGCGAAGATGCCGCGCACGACTGGATAGGACACCTCATCTCAGGTATCACGTAGGCTACCAGTCGACCACGGCAGCGAACTGCCGGGTGGCCCAATAGCCATGTCAAGACTCTTGCGACCGACGAGTAGTCATTACGTGCGGACCCACGAAGCACCTCACGTACACCTGGGCCGCCCGGCACGAGAGAACCAAAGTCTCAACCCGCTAGAGCGCTCTGCAGCCGAGCGAACTCCAATGTCCCCATGGCATTTGCATGCCTAGCAGCGGCTGAGTCTTCGCACAAGTATCGCAGTCTGCTCAGCAACGGCAGACGCCCGGTATGGACCTCCATACGTCGCAGTCTGCTCAGCAGACGGGGCCCTCAGCGTAAACCAACGTCAACACTATCTACGCGGCCGCCCTTAGCCGCTCGTTGCCTTAGCCCTAGGCTTCACACATATCCCCGCCTCCCGAGCGTCAACGACCAATGTCCGGTGGAAAGGTAGCACTGTGGAGTCGACCTACTGACGGGCGCAACAAGCCGGCCTGCGCTACGGCTCCCGGTCAGATCGCCACAAATGATGGACGCCTGGCAGAGTAGAGGACCGAACATGGAGCCAACGCTGACCCTGAACTAAGGCTGTCGCGCGCCATCGAACCCAAGGACACGGACCATCCCATCGGGCGCAAGTCGGTTACGGCACTGCCTGTCTCCGTCCACGTCGTGAGTGCACCTGCGCGAGGTGCCACTGAAGCCAGCACAAGGGCTACCCGTCTTCATCCGAAGTGTGGCCGCTAGGCTCACCTCAGGGCTATCCGTCGCATGCGCATTCCACCGATATCGAAGTTATCCCCAATACTTATCCACATCGATATCCACAGATGTATCCACCGGTCCGTAAATCTTGGACACAGCGTATCCGAGTCCGCTTTTCAGCTCAGCGGCCACACTCAAATCGGAAACTATCCAGGGACCAGCAACACGGAAGTGGGGTCACTCATACGGGCTTAGAAATATTGATCAAAATCCAACTAATCGCGGCTCTTTTTCGAGCAAAGGGAGCATTGGGTGGTGGCTTAGTAATGTTTCACGTGAAACGGAAGCACAGACGGACCCGGACGCGCAGGCAGGCGGACGGTCCCGCGGCGCGCTGGCGTGCGGCGAATCTCCTAGTGATCCTGGCCACCACGCAATCTATCCACAAAGTTATCCACAGCGATATCCACCGTGCAATGCACACCGTGCCGCCCCCGAACTGGAACGGCTTCACCTCCTGGTGCGATGGTATTGACGCGCCCGACAGTACACGGAGTGCCCACAACCTACATTCGTTCTGTTCGGTTTCTGGCCCATCGACAGAGTGGCTCGAATCTGGGGGGCGGGCTCTTTCAAGTTCGGACAGCCAATTGCCTGAATTGGTGGCGCGCTGGCGAATGGGTACCGCTGGAGTCCCGATCCGTTGAGTCACCGCGAATGGCCTGTCCAGCCCACCTCAAACTTGCATCAGGCCAGAAGACTCGACCTACCCTCAGGTTCACTTCTCAGCCGACCAATGCGAATCCGGGCGTATAGCGTCCACCTCAGAACTGCGTCGCGTGGGGGAGAGGCCAAGGCGAGGAACCTATTCCGGGACCCCGCTGTGCCGAAAGACTCCGACTAGGCGCAGACCACTAAGAATGTCGCAGGGCCAGTCGTCGATAGACCTGTCGGATGCAGTATCCGGCGACCCCATGGTTAGACCAAGGCATTGACATACATTCCTGAAGTTGGTGTGTATTGAACAACACCGAAGATTCGATTCTGGGCTGTAGGCCATCTGTACCGCGCATCAATCAACGCCAGGCCGCATGCGGGATTCCAGGGTGCTGTGTACCAGTCTGTCTGTGCAGAGGCTACTGATCCGCGCGCGGACCGCACCACCACTCAGCCGGATCCCTATGAGCTGCCCCAAGATCAGGGCAAGTCACTGGCCACTCTTCCATCCGGGAACTTGCAGAGATTGGATCTATTTCTAGTCAACCTCTCCACCGCCGGTCAAACAGAAGTATCAGACCTGGGCTACGGGCCACTTGACCAAGCTGGTCTTCTGAAGCGCCATGTCAGGCCCCTACGGAGTCCAAGAGGACATCAAGCTGTCCCGCCGCCCATGTACCCCTCTGAGGGCATAGGTCGCCGCCAAGGGGCTTCGGGATATGCTTCTGGCGACGGAGTCTAAGTTCTTCGTCGGCTATGAACCATGAACGCCAAGTGGTCCGACCCGCTGGCTGCCCATTGAATTGCTATGGGAATACACCGGGGGATGGGCAGAGTCAGGCACGGCACACTCGGTTAGTCTCCACGTTTCACGTGAAACCACTTGGACCTCTATTGCCGAAGACCAGGCCCACCCAAGAAGCATTGTGGGAGTACTTCTGCTCGGCGCTGACTGAAGATGCGGCTTTGTCCGACGCTGACAAGGGGAAACCCCCTTCGCCCTATACAGATATGGACCAAGTGGCACTCCGGCTAGTTCAAGAGTCGAGGTCCGGGGTTAGGCTGAAAGGATTGCCGTAACCAGAGCCAGAGCCAGAGCCAGAGCCACGGACATGATGGCGCAAGCTTTGCTGGTGTTTCACGTGAAACAGGCGGAGAGTCGCCCTCCACAGCCGAAACCTATGCTGCCGGGACCCCTTGAGAGGGATCATCCGACCAAACAGCAGGTCCGAGGGATCCCTGTTAACGCCAACTGAAAACAGGACCACTTCTGCCATTTGAAAACAGGGCCACCGACCATTATGGAAGGTGATCAATTTGGATGATTGGGCGGAGATACGCCACCTGTTTTCGACGGGTAAGCACTCGAAGCGTGAGATCGGCAGGATCGTGGGTGTTTCCCGCGGAACGGTGGACCGGGCTTTGGAGTCGGACCGGGCGCCGAAGTATCAGCGGGCGGCCGGAGTGTCGAGTTTTGATGCGTTTGCTCCCAGGGTGCGGGAGTTGTTGGTGAAGACGCCGACGATGCCGGCGGCAACGCTGGCGGAGCGGGTGGGCTGGTCTGGTTCCGCGTCGTTGTTCCGGGCGAAGGTCGCCGCGATCCGGCCTGAATACGCCCCGCCGGACCCGGCTGACCGTCTGGTCCACGAGCCGGGGTTCCAGGTCCAGTGCGATCTCTGGTTCCCGCACGAGCCGCTGCCTGTCGGTGAGGGCCAGTCCGACACGCCGCCGGTGCTGGTGATGACCTCGGCGTTCTCGGGATTCATCCAGGCACGGATGCTGCCGTCGCGGACGACGCCGGACCTTCTGGGCGGAATGTGGACTCTGCTGCAGGACGCGCAGGCGGTTCCGTCGCGGCTGTTGTGGGACAACGAGTCCGGGATCGGCAGGCGCAAACCGACGGAGCCGGTGGCCGCGTTCGCCGGGTCCCTGGGACTGGAGATCAAGCTGCTTCCGCCGTGGGATCCGGAGTCCAAGGGCATGGTCGAGCGGATGAACAGGTTCTTCCGGCAGCGCTTCATGCCCGGCCGGGACTTCCGCTCACCAGCGGACTTCAACGGCCAGCTCGAGGACTGGCTGCCCAAGGCCAATCACCGGTACTCGCGGTCCCGCCACGGCCGCCCTGACGAGCTGATCGTCCTGGACCGGGAGAGGATGCGGGAACTGCCGCCGGTGAGCCCGGAGGCGGTGTTCCGCAACGCGGTACGTCTGCCGCGGGATTACTACGTGCGGGTGTTCTCCAACGACTATTCCGTGGACCCTTCGTTCATCGGGCGGATCGTGGATGTCATCGCTGATCTGGACACCGTCTGGGTAACCCATGACGGGGTCATCATCGCCACCCACGTCCGGGCGTGGGCCCGCCATCTTGTGGTGACCGATCCGGCCCATGTGGCCCGCGCGGCGGTGATGCGCCGGGACTTCCGGACCCAGAGAGTGCACCGCCCCGAACCCGAGGAAGCAGTGCAGGTGCGGGACCTGGCTGCCTACGACGAGATCTTCGGCATCGACCTCGGCCAGCAGCCGAACCGGGTCCTGGAGGTGGCCTCATGACCGGGACACCGTCACAGATCGAGTACTACGCCCGGGCCCTGCGCGCACCACGGATCAGCGATGGGTTCCGCCGGCTCGGGGACCAGGCCAGGGATGCCGGCTGGTCCCATGAGGAGTACCTGGCCGCGGTCCTCTCCCGGGAAGTCTCCGAACGTGAAGCCTCCGGCGCGGCGACACGGATCAAAGCCGCGAGGTTCCCGGCCCACAAGGATCTGGAGGAGTTCAACTTCGATCATCAGCCCTCCGCGGACCGGAACCTCATCGCGCACCTGGGCACCGGCGTGTTCCTCTCCGAGGCCAAAAACGTGGTCCTGCTCGGGCCGCCCGGCACGGGCAAAACCCACCTTGCGGTCGGCATCGGCATCAAGGCAGCCAAGGCCGGGCACAGGGTCCTCTTCGACTCTGCCACCGGCTGGGTAGCCCGCCTCCAGGAAGCCCATTCCCGCGGGAAACTCGCCCAGGAACTGGTCAAACTCCGCCGCTACAGTCTCCTGGTGGTCGATGAAGTCGGCTATATCCCGTTCGATCAGGACGCGGCGAACCTGTTCTTCCAGCTCGTCTCCAGCCGCTACGAACACGCCTCCATGATCCTGACGTCCAACCTCCCGTTCGCCCGCTGGGGCGACGTCTTCGGGGACCTGACCATCGCCTCGGCCATGATCGACCGGATCGTCCACCACGCCGACGTCATCAGCCTCAAAGGCAACAGCTACCGCCTCAAAAAACACCAACCTGCCGCCAGTACGGCACAATAGAACAACAACCCGTGGCCCCGTTTTCAATTGGCGCTATTGGCCCCATTTTCGGTTGGCGTTAACAATCCCGATTTGGCACGCCGGTCAGACAAGATCAGCAAGCCAAGCACCAACCGCGCACGCTACGAGGCAGGCATGGCGGCTCAGGCCGCCAACCGCCCGGACAGCGGGGTGTCGTCTCCGCCGCGTGAACGGACTGGCGGTAGGACAAGAAACGCGGCGGCGGCGCCGCGGTGCCGGGTGGGCACCTGGGCGAACCGTGGCGGAACCGGCAGCATCGACGCATTCTTCAACTATTCCAGCTCAAAGTACGTCTGCGGAAGAATGCCCGGGCCAATATCAGGGTCTCCTGCGTCCGTACACAGTCCACCCAGCGCTGTCCTCTTGTGAGAACGGCGGCCCTGACTACCTGCATCTCGGCCAGCGCACACCTCTAGTGAGTCAGCAATCCTCACGCCACCAGACTTCGGCGCTGCCGGCGCCGGAGTCCGGTGGCGCGGAGACACAACGCGTGACGCCAGTCGGGGGTCGTCCATGGTCGCTGACGGTACCGAACCCAAGTTACACCGCCAGCAGCATTCCAGCAGCCTCTGGCGGTACTCCATGTGACCGGGTGGCTCAAGATGCAGGGCAGTCCTTCCCCGATATGGTCGGAACCAGAATCGACTCAGAGAGTGTAGGAAGAGAATCGTGCCAGACGCGAAGAAAAGGGCCTGTTTCACGTGAAACAGGCCCCTTCTTGAGATCAGAATGCTAGTTTTCGGATCCTGGCGCCAGGACGTCCATGATGCGGTTCAGGTCTTCAACACTGGCGAATTCAATGCTGACACGCCCCTTGCGGACACCCAGAGAAATCTTGACGTTGGTGTCCAAGCGGTCCGACAGCGACGACGCCAGGTAGTCCAGGCGCTCATGCCGGGCCCCCGGACGGGGGATGTTGTTCTTCGCGGGCTTCGCAGGATCCTGGTAGAGAGTGACGGCCTCTTCGGTTGCCCGAACAGACATGCCCTCAGCCACGATCTTCTGGGCAAGTCGTTCCATGGCGGCCGCATCCGGGAGGGCCAACAATGCACGGGCGTGGCCGGCGGAGAGTACGCTCGCCGCCACACGACGCTGAACCAGAGGTGGAAGCTTAAGCAGGCGCAGCGTGTTCGTAACCTGGGGACGTGAACGGCCAATGCGATCCGCGAGCTGCTCGTGAGTGGTTCCGAAATCTTCTAGCAACTGCTGGTAGGCAGCCGCCTCCTCGAGCGGGTTCAGCTGGCTGCGGTGCAGGTTCTCCAGCAGTGCGTCCCTGAGGAGGTCATCATCGGTGGTGTCCCGGACAATGGCGGGGATGGTTTCCATTCCGGCCGCCTGTACTGCCCTCCAGCGACGCTCACCCATCACCAGCTCGTACGGTTCTCCACCTTCTTCGGTTGAGGTACGAACCACAATTGGCTGGAGGACGCCGATTTCGCGCACAGAGTGGATAAGCTCCGCCATGTCATCTTCATCGAAGACTGAGCGGGGCTGTTTCCGGTTCGGATGGATGTCGGTGACCAAAATTTCGGCAAAACGGACACCGGGGACTTCCACAAGATCTACACCGTTATCCGCCTTGCTCGCTGTTTCAGTAGCTTCAGAGGCGGGTGCACCAGACACAGAGACCTCGGATACTGACACATCAGTCACGGCTTCAACCGGCGCGGTCCCATCTTCCACCGCCGAGACAGCGACACGACTCTTGGCCGGAACTTTCGCAGGAGTCTTGGCCGGAGCTTTCGCTGCCGGCGGCTTGTCGGCTGACTTGACGGACGATTTGGCGGGGGAGGCCGTTTTTGGCGCAGCTGCCTTATTCTCTACCGATACGTCGTTGGTCCTAACCGGCGCACCCGACGCGGAAGATGTGGAAGCATCCGAAACTGCCCCGCCATTCCCGGAAGTGTCGTCGGAGGAAACGACTTTCTTACGGCCTTCCGGAAAGAAGAGATCCACGGGCCGCGACACAGCGCTGCCATTGCCCGACGCACTACCGGCGGAACTTGGAATGAGTGCGCCAAGACCGCGGCCCAGGCCACGTCGCTTTTCGCTCATGGATAAATCCCTCCGATGGAAGAGTCAGAACTTGCCGGACTCCGGTTGTTGCACTTCTTGAAGATTCTAGCGTTCAGCGATTTCTGCTGCGGCTTCCAGGTAAGACAGGGCTCCACTGGAGGAAGGATCGTAGGTCATGACTGTTTGCTGGTAGCTCGGGGCTTCTGAAATCCGCACCGAGCGGGGGACTACAGCACCCAGGACCTGTTCCGGGAAGTGCAGGCGAACCTCCGCTGCCACCTGGGCGGCAAGGTTGGTTCGGCCGTCATACATCGTGAGGAGAATTGTGGAGACCACCAGATCTGCATTCAGGTGCTTCTGGATCATCTCGATGTTCTTAAGGAGCTGGCTCAGGCCTTCCAGGGCGTAGTACTCGCACTGGATGGGGATCAAGACCTCACCAGCAGCGCAGAAGGCGTTCACCGTGAGCAGCCCGAGGCTCGGCGGGCAGTCAATAAAAATGTAGTCGAGACGTTCTTCGCCATTCTTCGCCCGGGTCTTGGCATACACATCGATCGCCCTGCGAAGGCGCTGTTCACGGGCCACCAGCGAGACAAGCTCAATCTCCGCACCGGCCAGATGAATGGTGGCAGGAGCACAGATCAAGTTACTGATGTCCGGGCAGGGGGCCACCACGTCGGCAAGAGGGAAATCGTTAATCAGGACATCGTAGATGCTATCCACGTCGGCATGGTGCTCGACTCCTAGGGCGGTGGATGCGTTGCCCTGGGGATCGATATCAATGACCAGGACGTTCAGACCAGCTGCGGCCAGGGCAGCGGCGATGTTCACGGTGGTGGTCGTTTTGCCGACCCCACCCTTTTGGTTGGACACCGTGAAGATGCGTGTTTTCTCTGGTTTGGGAAGTTTGCGGCCTACCAGCCGTTCGCGGCGCCTGGTCTCGTGCGCGAGCTCCCTGGCGATAGGACTGGAGTCATCCATGGTGTCCATGACGTTGGTCCTGCCACCCGTTGTTGTTTCACGTGAAACAGAGGCAAGAGTTGCCATTTCTGCAACCGGATTAGGGTGGCTTTCCCCTCGTCCCGGCGCGGAACCCATGCCAGCAACTGATCGTGCTGACCCCAGAGACACAAACGGGGGTATCCGCTGTGTGGAGGCTTCGCTACTGGTCACTGGGACACACTCTCTCTCATTCGGCTTTTACTGCCGTTGTCTAGCCTAACCGCTTCGTCCCGCAGACCAAGGCTACCGGGCCCGGACTAGGAGATCTTTCGGGCCTTGTTGACGACGATCCGTACCACCGTGGTGGGTTCCTCCAAGAGGCTTTCACCGACAGTCACTACAGAGGTCTTGACGCCACCGAGCTTCCGGATAACCTTTGCTGCTTTTTCGATTTCCTCGCCCGCACTGCGTCCCTTGATGGCCACAACCTCGCCCTTGCCGGCGAGCAGGGGGATGGTCAGGCCGGCCAGGTTGCTCAGCGCGGAAACAGCCCGGGCAGTCACAACGTCAGCGTTAACCATGCCGACCGCCAGTTCAGCGCGGGTCCGCATCACCGAGACGTTTGTCAGGCCCAGATCGTCCACCACTTCCTGGAGCCAGATCACCCGGCGTTCCAACGGCTCGATCAGCGTCAGTTCGAGGTCCGGCCGCGCGATGGCGAGGCAGAGTCCGGGAAGTCCGGCTCCGCTTCCGACGTCGGCAACATGACTACCGTGCGCGATCTCACTTTCGATGACGGCACAGTTGAGGACGTGCCGGCTCCACAACCGTGGAATCTCGCGCGGCCCGATCAGCCCGCGTTCCGTTCCGGACGTGGCCAGGTGCTCTACGTAGCGTTTGGCCAGGTCGAGGCGGGCACCGAAAATCTTCTCTGCCGCCAGCAATTCTGCTGCCGTGATGTCAACCATGATTAGCGGTTCAGCATTCTCTAGTCTGCGGATACAACGATGTGACGCCCGGCGCCTTCGCCCTCGGACTCGCTGACGAGTCCCAGGTCAGCGACGGCGTCGTGAACAATTTTGCGTTCGTAAGCGCTCATCGGCTCCAGTGCCACGGCTTTGCCGGACTCCTTGACCAACGCAGCCGCGTCTTCGGCGATCTTCTGAAGATGGCCGGCGCGCTCCTGACGGTAGCCGTTGATGTCCAGCACCAGGCGTGAGCGGTTCTCCGTTGCGGAGAGAACGGAAAGCCGGGTCAGTTCCTGGAGAGCTTCCAGGACTTCGCCGTCTTCGCCTACGAGGCTGTCGAGACTGTCGGTTTCTTCTTCAGCAACGATGGAAATGTAGGTGCGGCCGTTCCGGACTTCGATGTCGATGTCGCCGTCGATGTCCGCGATATCCAGGAGCTCCTCCAGGTAATCGGCAGCAACGTCGCCTTCCTCTTCGAGTCGGCTGGCAGCGGATCCCTTAGGGGAAGCATCGGTGTCGGTCGCTGATTCGTCCTGATCGTCAATGATCTCGTCGGAAAGGGCGTGTTCGGTGCTCTCGGCTGACATTACTTCTTCTTCCTGTTCTTGCGCTGTGGCTGGACGCGCTGTCCCTTTAGCTCGATGGCCGCGGCCGCGGCTGCGGCTGCTGCCTCCGCTTCGGCGTCGACCTTTTTCCCGCCCAGAATGGGCAGTGCCGGCAGGCCCTTGGCCGCCCGGCGTTCGGCGAGAGCCTTCGCAGCTGGGGATCCCGGCGTCGGCATGCGGCGGATGACGAAGAACTGCTGCGCCATGGTCCAGAGGTTGGTGGTGGTCCAGTAGATGAGCACACCGATGGGGAAGTTGATGCCGCCGACGCCGAACACGACGGGGAGGATGTAGAGCATCATCTTCTGCTGGCGCATGAACGGGCTAGCCATGGCTTCTTCAGACATGTTCTTGGCCATGATCTGCTTCTGCGTGATGAACTGCGAGGCAGTCATGGCCAGAATCATGATGATGCTTAGGACAACGACCGAGACATTGGTGGCGCCGCCGTGCAGCAGGGCGGAGGACAAAGGAGCCCCGAAGATGCTGGACTCGTCAAACTGGATGACCTGTTCCTGGCTCATGGCGCCGATGCCCTTGCCTTGCGTCTTCGCAGAGCTGATTCCTGAAAGCACTTGGAAAAGCGCGAAGAAGAAGGGCATCTGGATCAGCATGGGCAAGCAGGCAGAGAACGGATTAGTGCCGTGCTTCTTGTACATCGCCATCTGTTCCTGCGCCATGGCCTGGCGGGAGAGCTGGTCGGTCTTGCCCTTGTACTTATCCTGCAGCTTCTTCAGGTCGGGCTGCAGCAGCTGCATGCCGCGCTGAGCCTTGATCTGCTTGACGAACACGGGGATCAGGGCAGCACGGATGACCAGCACCAGCCCGACGATGGACAGCGTCCAGGTCCAGCCGTTGGCCGCAGGCAGCCCGACGATGGTCAGGCCCTCATGGAAGCCCACCATAATGATGGAAACCAGCCACTTGAACGGAAACATGATTGTTTCAAAGAAGTCCATACGATATCCCTATTCGTCAGGCCGCACGGCGGCCTTCTCCATCAGTCTGAGCAGCCAGGTACTTGTCCGGGTTGTTCAGCACAACAATTGTGGGGGTCCGGTGTTCGGGCCAGTGGCGGTGGCCGGCGGGGACATGGTCCACACCACCGGCATTCCACGGATGGCAGCGCACAAGGCGGCGGGCCGCAAGCCAGCTGCCCTTCACTGCCCCATGGACAGTGATCGCCTCGAGGGCGTACGCCGAGCAGGAAGGAAAGAAGCGGCAAACCTGGCCATACAAGGGGGAAATCACTTTGCGGTAGGCCATAAGCAGCAGAATAAGAATGTTTCTGGGCAGGTTCCAAAGGAAGGTGCCCACGACGGCAGCAACAGGCTGTAGGTAGTGGACGACGGCGGCAGTTACCTTACGCACGCGGTGTCCCCTCCTGTGTTGTACCGGTTGAACCGTTTACAGCAGCCCGCGGAAGGCGGCTGCCCAACCGGCTCATAGTTGATTCCAGTGCGGCGTTGTAGTCCGCCAGCAGTTGATCCCAGCTGGCGGCAGCGGACGCAGGCAGAGCCCGGACCACTATGGCGAACCCGGTACCGTACTCGCGCAGCGAGGCAGCACCGGCTTCTCTCAGTCTTCTCTTAACGAGATTCCTGACCACAGCGTTCCCGACACCTTTGGAAACGATGAACCCGATCCGGCTGGGTTCGTCGGCAGCAATAGCTACCGCATATAACACTACGTTCCGGCGTCCATTGCGGACACCGGAACGTACGGTTGTTGAAAAATCGGTTGCAGTCCTCACACGGTTACGGGTGGCCAGCACCTTAAACTCGCAAAGAAAAGTTTACCGACGAGTCAGTTATCTAGGCCGACAGTTCGGTGCGGCCCTTGCCACGACGGGCTGCCAGGATGGCACGGCCGGCACGGGTACGCATACGAAGGCGGAAGCCGTGCTTCTTGGCTCGACGGCGGTTATTCGGCTGAAAAGTCCGCTTGCTCACGTTAGTTACTCCAGTGGATCAAAGGTGCGCCCACCCGATCAGTAAAAGGGGAAGAACTGGCCGACGCTAAGTTTTGTATGTGCATACTTCCCCCGGCTGCTCAAACGCGGTGCGTCAGAGAGATTCAGAAGAGGTCAAAAAGCGTACACAAAGGACTTCACAACGTTAGGGCAAAATGCCTGCCAGAGTCAAACCGGGGTACCCCTGGGTCCCTGGTCCAGGCTGTGGTTAACCTGGCCCCACAGCCTGTGGATGAAGTGGCTCACAGGGGCTGTTTCGAACCACAACGGTGTAATTATCCACAAGCTACTTCCCAGCTATCTTCTGGCCTTTTGATCCCCTAGAGTGACTCAGTAGCCGATTATCCACGGACTGTGCATAACCCTGTGGATGAAGCTGAACCAGCATTCTGGTTCGGGACTTGGGGCTGCACGTAATGCAGGCACGCAAGTTTTGAGGAACTGATTGATGACAGTAGACGAAGCCAACCACGCCAATACTGTCGGAAGTTCCTGGCGTCGGGTTGTGAGCCTGCTTGAGCAGGACGACCGCGTATCACCACGGCAGCGGGGCTTTGTCATCCTGGCGCAGGCGCAAGGCCTGATCGGATCCACACTCCTGGTGGCAGTGCCCAACGAACTGACCCGCGAAGTCCTCCAGACCCAGGTCAAGGACGCCCTGGACGATGCCCTCCACAACGTCTTTTCCGAGGACATCCGCTGCGCAATCGATGTGGACACCGACCTGGTCCCGATCCACAAAGAGCCGGAACCTGTCGTCGAACCTTCCTACTCACCAGACCAGCTGATCGAGCAGAAGCCGCAGCCAATGCTGCCGAGCACTTCGCACGAATTCGGCCGGCTGAACCCCAAGTACGTCTTCGATACCTTCGTGATCGGCTCGTCCAACCGCTTTGCCCATGCAGCCGCCGTGGCGGTGGCCGAAGCGCCCGCCAAGGCCTACAACCCGCTGTTCATCTACGGTGATTCCGGACTGGGCAAGACCCACCTCCTACACGCGATCGGCCACTACGCCCGCCGCCTGTACAGCGGAATCCGGGTCCGGTACGTGAACTCCGAAGAGTTCACCAACGACTTCATCAATTCCATCCGCGACGACGAAGGCGCCAGCTTCAAGACCACGTACCGCAACGTGGACGTGCTGCTGATCGACGACATCCAGTTCCTGGCCGGCAAGGACCGGACGCTGGAGGAGTTCTTCCACACGTTCAACTCACTGCACAACAACAACAAGCAGGTGGTCATCACCTCGGACCTGCCCCCCAAGCAGCTGGCCGGGTTCGAGGACCGGATGAAGTCCCGCTTTGAGTGGGGCCTGCTCACCGACATCCAGCCGCCCGAACTCGAGACCCGGATCGCCATCCTGCGGAAGAAGGCCCTCAGTGAAGGCCTCTCCGCCCCGGACGATGCCCTGGAATACATCGCCTCCAAGATCTCCAGCAATATCCGCGAACTCGAAGGGGCACTGATCCGGGTCACGGCGTTCGCCAGCCTGAACCGCCAGCCGGTCGATGTGGCATTGGCGGAAATGGTCCTGAAAGACCTCATCACCGACGACGGCGCCCAGGAAATCACATCGAGCCAGATCCTGATCCAGACAGCCGAGTACTTCAAGCTCAGCATGGAAGAACTCTGCAGCAAGTCGCGGACGCGCACGCTGGTGACCGCCCGGCAGATCGCCATGTACCTGTGCCGCGAACTCACGGACATGTCCCTGCCGAAGATCGGCCAGGAGCTCGGCGGCCGCGACCACACCACGGTGATCCACGCAGACCGCAAGATCCGTGAGCTGATGGCGGAGCGTCGTGTGATCTACAACCAGGTCACCGAACTCACCAACAGGATCAAGCAGCAGCAGCGCAACTCCTGAGCCGTCGCCTCTATACCTTATTAACAGGAGCATGTGGATAACCCTGTGGATAGTTAAGGGGACAACCACGCTTAATGGGCTTAAAACCCTTAAGGCGCCTGTGGATCAGCGAAAACCCAAAAATTGTTATCCCCATCCACAGCCTGTTTAAAACCTGCTTCGCCCACAATCCATGAACAGGCCTTGACCGCTGGATCCTGCGGCCGGATCGAGTTATCCACAGTATCCACAGCAGTTATTAACACTACTAATCCCAAGAAATTGATTTCCCTCAAATAACAACCTCGATCCGCACCCCAACCCGACCCAGGCCCAAGGGCCTCCGGACCCCAGGCGTCCAGTCCGGGGATGGGTTAATCAGTCCTCTTCCGGCTAAGCTGTCAGCAGCGCTCCCATCCTCGGGTTTCTTAGTGGTTCAGCAATCGA
The DNA here is from genome assembly GCF_014926485.1 of Pseudarthrobacter sp. AB1. Lineage (NCBI taxonomy): Bacteria > Bacillati > Actinomycetota > Actinomycetes > Micrococcales > Micrococcaceae > Pseudarthrobacter > Pseudarthrobacter sp. AB1. Next base: position 32,928 of record NZ_PZKO01000032.1, on the reverse strand, counting down.
AGAACCATGCAGGTTCCGTCTGTTGGGGCGCCCCTACTTTTGGGCTCCCTGTGGGAGTTTCCGGTTCAAACAAGGCAGCAGCAATGAAAGGCGGCACCCTTCCGTGAAGTTCAGAGTCGAACGGGATGTCCTGGCAGAAGCCGTCACCTGGACAGCCCGGTCGTTGTCTCCGCGGCCGCCGGTTCCAGTGCTGTCGGGCCTGCTTCTGAAGGCTGAAGCCGGCACGGTCAGCCTCTCGAGCTTTGACTACGAGACCTCCGCACGGTTGGAAATTCCCGCGGACATCACCGCCGAGGGAACCATCCTTGTTTCCGGACGCCTCCTGGCCGACATTTGCCGAAGCCTTCCTTCCGCTCCGGTCCTAGTGGAGACCGATGGCAACAAAGTCACGCTCACCTGCCGCCGCAGCAGCTTCCACCTGGCCACCATGCCCGAGGCTGAATACCCGCCCCTGCCTGCCTTGCCCGCCATCAGCGGTACCGTCCCGGGTGACGCTTTTGCCCAGGCCGTGTCCCAGGTCATCATTGCAGCCAGCAAGGATGACACCCTCCCCATCCTCACCGGTGTCCGCATGGAGATCGAGGATGACCTCATCACGCTCCTGGCCACTGACCGCTACCGTCTGGCCATGCGCGAAGTGCCGTGGAAGCCCACCACACCGGGAATTTCCACCAGTGCCCTGGTCAAGGCAAAAACCCTGAACGAAGTGGCCAAGACTCTTGGCAGCAGCGGCGACATCAACCTTGCCCTTGCTGACGATGACAGCCGCCTGATCGGCTTCGAAAGCGGCGGCCGCACCACTACGTCTCTGCTCGTCGACGGCGATTACCCCAAGATCCGTTCGCTTTTCCCGGATTCCACGCCCATTCACGCAACCGTCCAGACGCAGGAACTTGTGGAAGCCGTCCGACGTGTATCGCTGGTGGCCGAACGCAACACACCGGTTCGCCTCGCCTTCACCCAAGGACTGCTGCACCTGGACGCCGGCACCGGCGAAGATGCGCAGGCTTCCGAGGAGCTCGAAGCCCAGCTCTCCGGTGATGACATCACGGTCGCCTTCAACCCGCACTACCTGGTGGAGGGCCTGGCCGTCATTGAAACGAAGTACGTCAGGTTCTCCTTCACTACTGCGCCGAAGCCCGCCATGATCACGGCCCAGGCGGACGCTGACGGTGAGGACCAGGACGACTATCGTTACCTGGTCATGCCCGTACGCCTCCCCAACTAGTCCCCACCGCCCCCCTCGCCTCGCCAGCTCGGCCAGGGAACCCTGGCGGCGTGGGCCCAGGCGGTCGTTGTCGTTCTGGGCCCCAACGACAACCGACACCCGATGCAGAAAAGAGACTCCCGTGCACATTGGACTGATCGGCCTTGGCAAGATGGGTTTCAACATGCGCGAACGCCTGCGCAAGGGCGGCATCGAGGTCACCGGCTTTGATCGCAACCCGGAGGTCACTGATGTTGCCTCCGTGGATGCACTCATTGCTGCCGTTCCGGCCCCGCGGCTGATCTGGGTCATGGTTCCGTCAGGCGAGGTCACCGATGCCGTCATCACCGAACTCGGGGACAAGCTCGACGCCGGCGACCTTGTCATCGACGGCGGCAACTCCCGCTTCACGGAAGACCAGAAGCATGGTGCCGCGCTGGCTGAAAGGGGCATCCGTTTTGCCGACTGCGGTGTTTCCGGTGGAGTGTGGGGTCTCAAAAACGGGTACGGACTAATGGCCGGCGGCGATGCCGCCGATATAGAACGGGCACTGCCGGTTTTTGATGTACTGCGTCCCGAAGGCGAGCGGGCGGACAGCTTTGTCCACGTCGGCGGAATCGGTGCAGGACACTACGCGAAGATGGTCCACAACGGCATCGAATACGGCCTGATGCAGGCTTACGCCGAAGGCTACGAATTGTTGGCCGCTAAGGACATTGTTGACGACCTGCCCGGTACGTTCCGCGCCTGGCAGAAGGGCACAGTGGTCCGGTCCTGGCTGCTGGACCTCATGGTCAAGGCGCTGGATGAGGACCCGGGGCTGGAATCCATCGATGACTACGTCGAGGATTCGGGTGAGGGCCGCTGGACCGTTGAGGAAGCCATCGCCAACGCTGTTCCTGCACCGGCCATCACTGCTGCACTTTTCGCGCGCTTTTCCTCCCGCGAAGAAAACTCGCCGGCAATGAAGATGGTTTCAGCGTTGCGCCACCAGTTCGGCGGGCATGCCACCCGCCCCGCCAAGTAACATCCACCCCGGGACCCGCCGGTTCCGAGAATTGTCGAACACCGCGTGTACCTAGAACACCTTTCGCTCACTGACTTCCGCAGCTACGCCCAGGTTGACCTTGCTCTCGAACCGGGTGTCACCGTGCTCGTCGGGGCAAACGGCATCGGCAAAACCAACCTTATGGAGGCCATCGGGTACTTGGCCACGCTCAGTTCACACCGGGTCAGTTCCGATGCCCCGCTGCTGCGGTTCGGTACGGACCGCGCGCTGGTCCGTGCCCGCCTGGTCCGGGGCGAACAGACCACGGTCCTGGAACTTGAGATCAACGCCAGCCGCGCCAACCGGGGGCGCATCAACCGCAGCAATCCCGTCCGGGCCAGGGACCTCCTCGGAATCTGCCAGACCGTGCTTTTCGCCCCCGAGGACCTGGCATTGATCAAGGGAGATCCGTCCAACCGCCGCCGGTTCCTCGACGAGTTGCTGGTCAGCCTCATGCCCCGACATTCGGCGACGCGCACGGACTACGACCGTGTCCTGAAGCAGCGGAACGCCCTGCTCAAATCCGCCCGGGCCGGAAAGTTCACTGCCGGACATGAGGCCACCCTTGATGTCTGGGACCACCACATGGCCCGGGCTGGCGCGGAACTGCTGCACGCCCGGCTGGAACTGGTTGAACTGCTGCGCCCGCACTTGGCCAAGGCGTACGCCCAGCTCACGGATGGCTCCAAGGAAGCCAACGCGGTCTACCGGTCCACACTGCAAAACCTGATGGACGACGACGGCGGTGCAGCACCGGATGCCGGCGGCGGTTTGATGGTGGCTGGGTCCGCCGCTGCCGAAGATCTGCGGGACCTCACCGTTGAGAACCTCACCGGGCGCTATGTCCAGGCCTTTGCGGCTTCCCGCCGCAAGGAACTTGAACGCGGAATCTCCTTGGTGGGGCCGCACCGGGATGAGCTGGAACTGATCCTGGGCGAAGCGCCTGCCAAGGGATATGCCTCGCATGGCGAGACCTGGTCCATGTGCCTCTCCCTTCGCCTTGCCTCGTACTACGTCATGCTCGAGGACGCCAGGACCGGCGGGTCTGCCCCGATCCTCATCCTCGATGACGTTTTCGCCGAACTGGATGTGCAGCGGCGGCGTAAACTGGCGGCAATAGTCTCCGGCGCGGAACAGGTCCTGGTGACCGCCGCCGTCGACGCCGATATCCCGGAGGAGCTCTCCGGCCGGCGGGTGAAGGTCATTCCGGGAGGAATCGATGAATAAGGATGAAAAGAGCGGGCTGCAGCCCGGCCGGGATCCTGACAACATCGATGCCCCGCAGGCTGCGCTGAACCGCATGCGGGAGGCCGCGGCAGCGCGCGGCGAAATCCGTCGCAAGGCACCCCCGAAGGCCGGCGCCGCCAAAACAAAGGGTGGGATCCGGGATACGCGGGGTTTCCGCCAGTTCCACTCCACCGGCCGGGATCCGTTGGGGCTTGGCAAAGTGGTGGGACGTCTCGTGGCCGAACGCGGCTGGAGCTCACCGGTAGCGGTGGGGTCGGTCATGGCGGAGTGGGCCACGCTGGTGGGCCCGGAAATTTCAGCGCACTGCACCCCGGAGAGTTTTACCGATACCACCCTTCACGTGCGCTGCGACTCGACCGCCTGGTCCACGCAGCTGCGGCTGCTGAGTAACAGCCTGCTGGAGAAATTCCGCACGGAACTGGGCGATGGCGTGGTCACCAGCATCCAGGTGTTGGGACCGTCGGCACCCAGCTGGCGCAAGGGCGGACGTACCGTCAACGGCCGCGGGCCGCGGGATACTTACGGCTAGCAGCCGCCGTCGGCTCTTGAATATTCGTCCGGCGGCGTGTAGGGCGGTCCAACGACCACGGAGCGTATAGGAACCCGGAGGCGGGACCTCGAGGGCGCCCAAGGCGGGGTCAATGGCCTCGCACAGGCATATCCGGGTGCCGCGACGCCTGCCGGAATGCGGGTTTGCGGCTCATTTCACGATAGAATCACAGCAGATAACTGGGCGCCGGTGAAACGTTGACTGAGTCCGTTTTCCGCACGCTCTCCGCAGGCGGACTTCGGTTCCGCACGTCGACGTATCCGTCAGTGCCATCAGCTTGTGCCTGTTGGCGGATGCTTTCCCATGGAAGGACACCGCCGGCCATCATCGAAAAAGAGGAGTCGACAGCACCTGTGGCTAACGACAATACAGATACCCAGGCAGTGGAACGCGCAGCGGAGGACGTACGTACCCCCGATACGCCGGCGGAGGCCGTGACACCCCGGGAATACGGCGCAAGCGACATCACGGTACTTGAGGGCCTCGAGGCCGTCCGGAAACGCCCGGGCATGTACATCGGTTCCACCGGGCCGCGCGGCCTGCACCACCTGGTCTATGAAGTGGTGGACAACTCTGTTGATGAGGCGCTGGCCGGGTACTGCACGCACATCGAAATAGTCCTGCAGGCCGACGGTGGCGTCAAAGTTGTTGACGATGGCCGCGGAATCCCCGTGGACATGCACCCCACCGAGCACAAGCCCACCGTTGAAGTTGTTATGACCATCCTGCACGCCGGCGGCAAATTTGGCGGCGGCGGTTACGCAGTCTCGGGCGGCCTCCACGGCGTGGGTATTTCCGTGGTGAACGCGCTCTCCAGCAGGGTGGACACCGAAGTCCGGCGGCAAGGCAGCGTCTGGCGGATGTCCTTCGCAGACGGCGGCAAGCCCCAGGGAGGTCTGGTCCAGGGTGAAGAGTCCGAGACGACCGGCACCACCCAGACTTTTTACCCTGACGCCGGCATCTTCGAATCCACGGAATTTGATTTCGAGACGCTCCGCGCCCGCTTCCAGCAGATGGCCTTCCTGAACAAGGGCCTGCGGATCACCCTTACGGACGAGCGCGCCGCGGCGTCGCACGCGGACGCCAATGAGGACCTTGACCTTGACGCTGTGGTCACCGAAGGTGAAGTTACCGCCGAGCACCGCACCGTGGTGTACCAGTACGACGACGGCCTGCTGGACTATGTGAAGCACCTGAACTCGGGCAAAAAGGTTGATGTTGTCCACGAGGACGTCATTTCCTTCGAAACCGAGGACACGGAACGGCACATCGCACTGGAAATGGCGATGCAGTGGACCAACGCGTATTCCGAGAGCGTCCACACCTACGCGAACACCATCAACACCCACGAAGGCGGCACCCACGAAGAGGGCTTCCGCGCCGCGATGACCTCCCTCATCAACCGCTACGCGCGGGAGAAGAGCATCATCAAGGAAAAGGATGACAACCTCACCGGTGACGATATCCGTGAAGGCCTCACAGCGGTCATCTCCGTGAAGCTGGCCGAGCCGCAGTTCGAGGGCCAGACCAAGACCAAGCTCGGCAACTCCGAGGTCAAGGGTTTCGTCCAGAGAGTTGTCACCGACGGCCTGGGCGACTGGCTGGAACGCAACCCCGGCCCCGCCCGCGATGTCATCCGCAAGGCCATTTCCGCGGCCCAGGCGCGGATGGCTGCCCGGAAGGCCCGTGACAATGCGCGCCGCAAGAGCCCGCTGGAATCCTTCGGGATGCCCGGCAAGCTCTCCGACTGTTCTTCGAAGGATCCCGCCCGCTGCGAGGTATACATCGTGGAGGGCGACTCCGCCGGTGGTTCCGCCAAGCGCGGCCGCAACCCTGAAACCCAGGCCATCCTGCCGCTGCGCGGCAAGATCCTGAACGTGGAGCGGGCCCGGCTCGATAAGGCCTTGGGCAACACCGAGGTCCAGTCCATGATCACTGCCTTCGGCACCGGCATCGGCGAGGACTTCGACCTCAGCAAGCTCCGTTACCACAAGATTGTGCTGATGGCCGATGCTGACGTTGACGGCCAGCACATCACCACGCTGCTCATGACACTGTTGTTCCGCTACATGCGCCCGCTGATCGAAAACGGCTACGTGTACCTCGCGCAGCCCCCGCTGTACCGGATCAAGTGGTCCAACGCGCCGCACGACTACGTCTTCAGCGACAAGCAGCGCGATGCCAAGCTCCTGTCCGGGCAGGCCGCCGGCCGCCGTATTCCCAAGGACAACGGCATCCAGCGCTACAAAGGCCTGGGCGAGATGGACTATACCGAGCTGTGGGACACCACCATGGACCCGGACCACCGGACCCTCCTGCAGGTCACCATGGACGATGCCCTGGCAGCGGACCAGACCTTCTCCACATTGATGGGCGAAGACGTGGAGTCCCGCCGAAACTTCATCCAGCAGAACGCCAAGGACGTCAGGTTCCTGGATATCTGACCGGTTCACCGAGTAGATATTCCAAGCCCGACATATACCTGAAACGGAAAATATAAACGATGAGTGACGAGACACCCGAGAACCCGGCGGAATCCGCCGATCTTCCGGAAACCGTTCTTGAAGGCGATGTGCTGGTTGACCGTGTGGAGCAGGTGGACCTGCAGACGGAAATGCAGCGCTCGTATCTGGACTACGCCATGGCCGTTATTGTGGGCCGCGCCCTTCCCGACGTGCGCGATGGCCTCAAACCCGTGCACCGCCGCGTGCTGTACGCGATGTTCGATGGCGGCTACCGGCCGGAACGGTCATTCAACAAATGCGCCCGTGTGGTGGGCGAGGTCATGGGCCAGTACCACCCCCACGGCGACACCGCGATCTACGATGCGCTGGTCCGCCTGATCCAGGACTGGACCATGCGCTACCCGCTGGCCCTGGGTCAGGGTAACTTCGGTTCGCCTGGCAATGACGGTGCCGCTGCCCCGCGATACACCGAAACGAAAATGTCCCAGCTGGCTATGGAGATGGTCCGGGACATCGACGAGGAAACTGTCGACTTCCAGGACAACTACGACGGCAAAAACCAGGAACCCACCATCCTGCCGTCGCGTTTCCCCAACCTGCTGGTCAACGGTTCTTCCGGCATTGCCGTGGGCATGGCCACCAACATTCCGCCGCACAACCTTCGCGAGGTGGCGGACGGCGTCCAGTGGTACCTGGCCAACCCGACTGCCAGCCGCGAAGAACTGCTCGAAGAGCTGCTGCTCCGTATCAAGGGACCGGATTTCCCGACCGGCGCGACCATTCTCGGCCACAGGGGCATCGAGGACGCGTACCGGACGGGCCGCGGATCCGTCACCATGCGCGCCGTGGTCAACGTTGAGGAACTCCAGGGCCGGACGTGCCTGGTTGTCACCGAACTGCCGTACCAGGCCAACCCGGACAACCTGGCCATCAAGATCGCCGAACTGGTCAAGGACGGGAAGATCTCCGGTATTGCGGACCTCCGCGACGAGACCTCCGGCCGCACCGGCCAACGGCTGGTCATTGTTCTCAAGCGCGACGCCGTGGCCAAGGTGGTGCTGAACAACCTCTACAAGCACACAGAGCTGCAGAGCAACTTCTCCGCCAACATGCTGGCCATCGTGGACGGGGTTCCTCGCACGCTGAGCCTGGACGCGTTCATCCGCCACTGGGTAACGCACCAGCTGGACGTTATTGCGCGCCGCACCCGTTACCGCCTGCGCAAGGCCGAAGAAGAGGCGCATATCCTGCGTGCCCTCCTGAAGGCCTTGGACGCTCTGGACGAAGTCATTGCACTCATCCGGGCGTCCAACACCACCGAAGCCGCGCGCGACGGACTGATGCAGCTGCTGGACATCGACGAACTGCAGGCCCGGGCCATCCTGGACATGCAGCTGCGCCGCCTTGCAGCCCTGGAACGCCAGAAGATCCAGGACCGCCATTCCGAACTCGAGGCCCTGATCGCCGAGTACAACTCGATCCTTGCCTCCGAGGAACGACAGCGCGGAATCATCAGCACCGAGCTGGGCGAGATCGTGGCCAAACACGGCGATGACCGCCGGACCAAGATCCTGATGGGCTTCGACGGTGACATGTCCATGGAGGACCTGATCCCCGAAGAGGAAATGGTTGTCACCATCACCCGCGGCGGTTACGTCAAGCGCACACGCAGCGACAACTACCGGTCGCAGCAGCGCGGCGGCAAGGGCATCAAGGGCGCCCAACTCCGAGGCGACGACGTAGTGGAGCACTTCTTCGTGACCACCACGCACCACTGGCTCCTGTTCTTCACCAACCTCGGCCGGGTATACCGTGCGAAGGCCTATGAACTGGTGGAGGCCGGCCGTGATGCCAAGGGCCAGCACGTTGCCAACCTGATGGCTTTCCAGCCGGACGAACACATCGCCCAGGTCCTGGACATCAGGGACTACCAGCAGGCCCCTTACCTGGTGCTGGCCACCAAGCGCGGACTGGTCAAGAAGACCCGCCTGGAGGACTACGACACCAACCGTTCCGCCGGCGTCATCGCGATCAACCTGCGCGACGAGGACGAACTGGTATCCGCCCAGCTGGTCTCCGAAACGGATGACCTCATGCTGGTGTCCCGCATGGGACAGTCCATCCGCTTCACCGCCACCGACGATGCCTTGCGTCCCATGGGCCGGGCCACGTCCGGTGTCACCGGGATGAAGTTCCGCGAGGACGATGAACTGCTGGCGGCGGACGTCGTCACGGACGGTTCCTTTGTTTTTGTCGTCACTGAGGGCGGATACGCCAAACGCACCGCGGTGGAGGAATACCGCCTGCAAGGCCGCGGCGGCCTCGGCATCAAGGTGGGCAAGTACCAGGAGGAACGGGGCCACCTCGTAGGCGCCCTGATTGTCCAGGAAGAGGACGAAGTCCTGGTGGTCATGGAAGGCGGCAAGGTTGTCCGTTCATCGGTGGCCGGCGTACCTGCCAAGGGCCGCGACACCATGGGCGTTATCTTCGCGAAGCCGGACAAGAATGACCGCATCATTGAGGTGGCCAGGAACAGCGAACGCGGCCTCGAGGGCGAAGAATCCGCGGACGATGACGTAACGTTGGCTGAAGAGGCCGGGTCCGCCGAAGGATCCGCAGGGTCAGCATCAACAGCAGAAACATCACCGGATGTTGAGTCAGAGCACGTCTCCGGCGACGCTGAGCCGAACGAAGACTACACCGGAGGTAACGAGTGAGTAATCCCGACTCATATCCCAAACCGAGCCGCAACGTCCCCGGCGGTACGCCGCCCGTGGCCGCACCACGGGTGAACAACCCTGTCCGTCCGCAGCAGCGCCCAGCGGCCCCTACCGCCGCGCCGGGCCAGCGTCCCGCCGTTCCCGGCCAGCGCCCTGCGCAGGATCGGGTTCCGGCAGGCCAGAACGGCCAGCGTGCAGGGCAGGGCAGGCCGCCGGCAGCACAGACCAGCCAGCGCCCCGTGCAGGGCCGGTCTCCGCAGGGCCAGCCCGGCCTGGTCAAGCCTGCACCCAAGGCCAAGGTCAGGCGTGCACGGCTGCTGGTGAGCAAGGTGGATCCCTGGTCGGTCCTGAAGATGGCATTCCTCCTGTCGGTGGCGCTGGGAATCGTCACTGTCGTGGCCGCGATCGTCCTCTGGACGGTCCTGGACCTCACCGGAATCTTTGACCAGGTGGATAGCCTCCTGGGCACCCTGGCAGGCTCCGAAGGCGGCGGGTTCGAACTGAAGAAGGTCGCATCCCTGGGGCAGGTGGCTTCCTTTGCCACGATCATCGCAGTGGTGAACGTCGTCCTGCTGACGGCGCTGTCCATGCTCTCAGCGGTGCTTTACAACATCTCCGCAACGCTCGTTGGCGGCATCGGTGTCACCCTCACGGACGACTGAAAACCCGTATTTTCACCGGAAATTCTCCGGCGAAATGCCTCGATTTGAGATCGGGCCGGGATGTGCTGTAAAGTCATGTCTCGGCCCGATGAGGCATCGGGGCGTATAGCTCAGGCGGTTAGAGCGCTTCGCTGATAACGAAGAGGTCCCAGGTTCAAGTCCTGGTACGCCCACGGAACCTGTGCAGGTTCGAAGGAAGGTTTGGTTTGCTTCACGGCAAGCGGGACCGGAAAGGGGAGCATGTGAAGAAGTTGCTGGTACTTGCAGCTGCGATCGCAGGCATCCTGCTCTACAGGAAAGCACAGGAGTCCGAGGCCCGGAAGACAGTCTGGAGCCAGTTGACCGACAAGGTCGAATAGGCCGGAGTCCCGGACCGGGAGCTTGCAAAAGGCTCCACGGTTCTAGGGTATGATTGACGGGTTGCTTCTTATGGGGGCATGGCGCAATTGGTAGCGCACCTGCTTTGCAAGCAGGGGGTTCGGGGTTCGAGTCCCCGTGCCTCCACCATAAGGAAGTCCCGGACAGCTGAAAAGCTGTCCGGGACTTTTTTCGTTAACGCAGAACAGTAAGGTTGAACGGTGAACCTCCTTCTTGCGGCCCTTGGGGTCCTGGGCGTAGCTTCGTCCGGGCCGTTGATCGCCGCCACCCTCGGTGCCACCACCGCCAGCGCCCTCGCCATCGCCTTCTGGCGCAATGCCATCGGGGCCGCAGTGATGGCTACCCCCACCCTGGTCCGCGAACCCCGGCAGTTCGGCCGGATCACCGGTCCCGAGTTCCGCTGGTCGCTGTTCGCCGCCGTCGCCCTGGCCCTGCACTTTGCCTGCTTCATCACGTCTCTCCAGCTCACCTCCGTGGCTGCTGCCACCGCCCTGGTCTGCCTGCAGTCGGCCTGGATCGCCGTATTCCAGATCTTCCGCGGCACCAGGCACCGCTGGCAGGTGCTGGTAGGGCTCGGGATCGCCTTTGCTGGCGTTGTCACCATCACCGGGTTCGACATGGGTTCCTCACCGGACGCGCTTCTGGGCGACCTGCTGGCCGTCGCTGGCGGAGCCCTGGCCGGCCTCTACACGCTTGCAGGCGGCAAGGCCCGCCAGACCATGACCACGGGAACGTACACCACGCTCTGCTATGGGATGTGCGCGGCCGTTGTGGCGGTACTGGCGCTCTTCAGCGGCCAGCCGCTGGTGGGGTTCGACTCCGTTGGCTGGGTAGGGATCCTGGCCATCACCGTGTGCGCCCAACTAGTGGGCCACACCGCCTTCAATCACCTGCTGGCCACGATGAGCCCGCTGCTGGTGTCGATGATAATCCTGCTGGAGATCCCCGGCGCAGCCGTGCTGGCCGCCGTCTTCCTGGACGAGACCCTGCCGGCCGGCACGTACGGCGGATTGGGGTTCATCCTGGTGGGGCTCGCCGTCGTGGTTCTGGGACAGAGGTCAGGTTCACGGATACGTCGGGATAGCTCCGGCCCGCATGCGGATGAGCCGCAGTCGGGCCGTCTGGCTGACCTTGGAACGGACTGAGGCAGGCCCTCGAGGCAGGACTTGGGGGCGAGCTTACTGCCCGCCGCGGCGGACAGGCTGGGCGGTGTTGACCGTGTGGATCGCCCGCAGGAGCTTCGCCGGGAAGTAAACCGAGAAGAACACCACCATGGGTGCCTTGAGGGCCATTTTCTTGACGTTGTGCGCCTTGTACGTGCGGTCGAAGCGGGTCACGTAATACCGGTAGTCCCGCGGTGAATCCTCGAGCCGGCGGGCGGACATCCCGGAGACCATCTGGGGCCAGTACTGGACCTTGAGTTCGTGGTCGGCGAGGTGCAGGGAGAGGTCGATGTCCTCGTGCATCTCGTCCTTCTCGTCACGGCAGGTTTCGTCGCGGATGGTTTCCCATGCGGTGGCGCGCAGGGCCATGTTGGAGCCGAACAGGAAGTGGTACTGGTGCTTGGCGAGCTTGAGCATCAGCTGGCGCATCTTGTCGTCTGCCTTGAGCCCGAACCGCCGCATCGGCATGTCGTAGTAGACCACGGGTCCGGTGGCTGCCTGGACTGACGGGTCAAAAAAGGCCTTCTGGACCTGTTCAACCCAGTCCGGCTCGACAACCGAATCCGCGTCAATGCGTCCCAGGATGTCGCCGGTGGCGTGGTTGAGGCCAAAATTCCGGGTGGGAATCAGGCCCTGGTCCAGGTCCTGGCTGAGCAGGATGATGGGACTTTCCGGATACTCCAGCTGCATCTGCGCCACGATGGCGGCGGTGCGGTCAGTGGAGAGGTTGTCCACCACGATGATCTCGTGGGCCGGCACCGACTGGTACACCGCAGCGATGAGACACTGCCGGATGACACTTTCCTCGTTGTAGGCCGGGATAACAATGGACACGCACGGCAGCTGTGCTGCGTCGTTCAAGGCATCCCCAGAGGATTTATCGGCTGACATCAGATCAAATTTAGCACCGATCGGGATTTGACCTGCCAGCGGCTGGGTCCGGTCCGCACAAACACTGGGAAAACGCTGAAAGGGCCCCGCGCCAGGCGGAGCCCCTTCGTATGGACGGCGCTGCGGCGCCGGAAGCGCTAGTTGCTGCCCTTGTCCGCGGAACCGTTCATGTTGGCCGCGATGTTCTTGATGGCGGTCTTGGCATCGGTGGATGCCTTGGCTGCCGCGTCTGCCGATTCGTCGGCGACGTGCTTGGCCTTCTCGGCGGCGTCGTCCACGGTGTCCTTCGCGTCCGTTGCAGCATCCTGTGCCTGGTCGGCCACGGCGTCAGCGGCCGAAGCCGCGGCGGCTGCGGTCTTGCTGGCTGCGTCCTCGGCCGTGTCCTTGGCGTCGTTCACGGTGGTGGCGGGAACCGGCGCCGGAGTGGGGGTGACAGGAGAAGGGGTCTTCCACGGATCTTCCACGGGCTTGGAGGCTTTCCAGGCCGCGACGCCGGCGGCGACGGCCGCGGCGATGATGCCGAACACCAGCCAGCCGCGCTTCTTGGGCTTCTGGGGCTGGGCGATCTGGACGCCGACAGCCTTACCAGCTTCATGCGCGGCGGCCTTCAGCTGGGTGCCGGCCGTCTGCGCCTGTTCCTGGAGGGAATGCACGACGCCGGAATCGGCAAGCCGCTGGGCGACGGCGTCCACGTGGGACGGCGCGCTTTCCAAAGTGCGGTGCACGGCGTCGGACGCGTGGCCGATCTGGTCCGAAAGGCGCGGCAGGTATTCCACCACCACGCGGTCCCGGGCGTTCTGGATAACGGGAGTGGCCTTGTCCAGTGCCTCGTGCAGGCGCGGCGTGGCGACCTCCACGGCGTCGTGAATTTTCGGGGCGAGCTGGGCCAGTCCCTCCTGGATGCGCGGTGTCACTGTTGCGACGCCGTCGGCAAGGTTGTGGGCCGCGGTCTTGAGCCCTTCCTGGATTCTGGGAGATGCGGTGTCCAGGCCATGCTGCAGGCGGGGAACTGCCCAATCCACTGCTGCTTCCACGCGGGGGGATGCCCAGTCCTTGGCGTTCTCAACTGCGCTGTTAACTGACTGTTCAAGGTCACGGGCAATACGATCCGATTTCTTCACAACTACCTCCCGATTAATGTGACGGTTCTGTTGTTAGCCTACGTGCCATGGCCTGCACGGGCTATTCTTCCAGCGGATTTCCGGCTGATTTCACCCAGCGCGGAACTGCTCGTCCTGCCCCTTCCGCGTTGACCTGCCGTGAAAGAATGGGCGTTATGACTGCAATCGCAACTGCAAAAGCAACCATCCACACCAGCCTCGGCGACATCGTCGTTGATCTCTTCGGCAACCATGCGCCGAAGACGGTCAAGAACTTCGTTGGCCTGGCCACCGGTGAGCAGGCCTGGACCCACCCCGAAACCGGCGAGGACAAGACGGGCACGCCGCTGTACGACGGCACCATCTTCCACCGCATCATCAAGGACTTCATGATCCAGGCCGGCGATCCGCTGGGCCGCGGCGTGGGCGGACCGGGCTACAAGTTCGACGACGAAATCCACCCTGAACTCAGCTTCAACGCCCCGTACAAACTGGCCATGGCCAACGCCGGCATCCAGGCGGGCAAGGGCACCAACGGCTCACAGTTCTTCATCACCACCATCCCCACCGACTGGCTGCAGGGCAAGCACAGCATCTTCGGCGAGGTTGCTGACGAGGACTCCAAGAAGGTCGTCGACGCCATCGAGGGCGTCCGCACCGGCATGGGCGACCGCCCGGTTGAGGACGTCACCATCAACAGCATCGACATCGAGCAGCTCTAGCCATCACATGAGCTACGGAATTCCGGCGGCTGAGCCGTCCGCGCAAATTCCGGTGTGCCCCAGGCACCCGGACAGGCCCTCCTATGTGCGCTGCCAGCGCTGCGGGCGCCCAGCGTGCCCGGACTGCCAGCGGGCGGCCGCCGTCGGATTCCAGTGTGTTGACTGCGTCAACGAAAGCAAGCGGACGACGCCGGCCGTCAAGACTGTCTACGGCGGCGCCGTGGCAACCGGCAAACCGGTGGTGACGTTTGGAATTATCGCCCTGTGTGCGGTGATGTACGTTCTGCAATGGATAGTTCCCGACGAGTGGATCTACCAGAACCTGGCGTTCGCCAATGTGTTTGCCAGCCCCGAATTTGGTCAGTTCGAACCCTGGCGGATGCTGACGGCGGCATTCCTGCACTCACAGGGATTCATCCTTCACATCGTGCTGAACATGTACATGCTGTGGATTTTCGGCCAGGCACTCGAACCGCTTCTGGGCCGGGTTCGGTTCCTGGCGGTTTATCTCATCTCTGCCATCGGGGGGTCCGTTGGCTACCTTCTTCTGACCCCCGGCTATGTACCTGGCGTGCCTCTTGCCGGCGTGGTGGGCGCCTCGGGCGCCATCTTTGGACTCTTCGGCGCGATGCTTCTGGTGCAGCGGCACCGCGGCGGGGATACGCGGCAGTTGTGGATCCTGATCGCCATCAACGGCGTGATCGGATTTGTGGTCCCCCAGATCGCCTGGCAGGCCCACCTGGGCGGCCTTGTCACCGGCGCCCTTTGCGCTGCCGTGATTGCTTACACGCCCCGTGGCCCTCGGCAGCGCCTGCTGCACGCGGCCGGGCTGGCCGGAGTGGTTCTCCTGCTGGCCCTGGTGAGCTGGCTCCGCGTTACGGCGGGCTGACTGCCCGGGTCCACCGACCCACCTCCGGAGTCCTTTCAAGACCCCGGTGTCCCATTGGACACCGGGGTCTTCGCTGCGCCCAGCAGGCCGCGGCAGTCGCAGGCTACGGTCTGCACTCAGTGTTATCCACAGGGCTTATCCACACTGTTGGTAACTTACACGGGTGTAGTTCAGGATTTTGATGTTTCCCTGGGCCCGGATGTCCGGCCATTTCCCGGATTTGATCCTCCCGTTGTCCACAATTGTGGATAACCCCTGGGGATGTGCCTGTGGTTAAGTGGAAAAACCCGCCTCCTAGACCCGACCTGTGGATAACTCGGCCGTTTCCGGCAGCACAGCCCTGCACGAGGGGATTTACCCTGCCCGTATCAACAGGGTTATTCACAGCGATAACAACTTACGGACATGTAGTTAACCTTCGGAGTTTCCCGGGCTGGGGCATCGAGGGTGGGCGCCCCAACCCGTTCTGTGGATTGTTGTCCACAACTGTGGATAAGTTGTGGGTAGTCCATTGTTAGTAAGTGGAAAACACCTGTCCGTGCGAGGGTATTCGGGCGCAGCAACCGAACGCCACAACCCAGCACATCTACCTCGATAAGCAGCACCCCGCGGTATAGCGTGCCCTCAACGGGTTGGGGCGGAAAGTGCGCGAAGCCGCAGACGCGGCCGGGATTGACCGCAGGACCCTCGCACCACCGAGCCTGAAGAAGGCTATGCCCGTCAGCACCGCAGCGCCGATGAATTTACGGTGGTCAGCTGGCTGGTGATCAGCATCGCCTTCAACCGCGTATCAATCACCAGTCACCACCGGTTCGCCGCGACCGCTGAGCGGGGTCGATTATCCACAGCTAATCCACACTGTTAATAACTGTTCGTCCCGAGCGACTTGGATCAGGGTCCCGTGGACCATGGCCTGCACGGGAGGGCATTGCTTTCGGCTCCGAGAAAGTTATGCACAATGTGGATAACTTTCCCAACAGCTGGGGAGAACTTACCCCGGAGGAATGCCCGGTCAGCTGGCGGTGGGTGCGCCCCGCTCACCAGCGCCGTTGCCGGTCAACCCTGCCAGACGCCTGAGGAACCGCGCCGGTGACTGCCCAGAAGATGGGTGTCCACCATGCCGATGGCTTCCATCAGGGCGAACATGGTGGTGGGGCCAACGAACGAGAACCCTTGCGTCCGCAGCGCCTTGGACAGCGCCACCAATTCCGGTGACTGCGTGGGGATCTCCGCGTGCGTGACCGGCTGGGGAGTGGTTGTGGGCTGGAACTGCCAGACGAAGGCAACCAGGCCTTCCCGCTCGCGCAGCGTGATGGTGGCCTGGGCATTGGCGATAGTGGCCCGGACCTTGAGCCGGTTTCGGACGATGCCGGGATCCTGGAGCAGGCGCTCAACATCCGCTTCCGTAAACGCGGCGACAGCGTCCGGCTGGAAGTCGTGGAAAGCCTGACGGAAGGCAGGGCGCTTTCGCAGGATCGTGGCCCAGGAGAGGCCTGCCTGGAAGCCCTCAAGACAGATGCGCTCGTAGAGGCCCTGTTCGTCCCGGATGGGCAGGCCCCATTCGGAGTCGTAGTACTCGCGCAACAGCGGATCCACGGCCGCCCACGGCGGACGAACGAGGCCGTCGTCGCCCAGGACAGTTCCGTACATACCCTCGTTCCGTGGCTGGGCGGCGGCCGCGGGAGTCATGTGGGTCCTGCGGTCAGCGTCAGGAACGCCAGCGCGTGGTCATCAGGAAGCCAATGATGGCAATGCCGAAGCCGGCCATAATGTTCCACGACTCCCAGGCCTGGACAGGGAACCGGCCCTCGCTGATGTAAAACGTGATGATCCAGAAGAGTCCGATGATCATCAGGCCGAACATCACCGGCTTGAACCAGACAGCGTTGGGCTTATACGTCTGCGCCCCGGAAGCGGGCTGCGCGGCGCTGGAAGTCTTCTTGCGAGGCTTTGACTCGGGCACGTGCTCTCCTTGGCGGACTGGAGCAAGCTCGGCGTCGCGGGCTTGATATCCTGCAAGAAGGAAGTTGCCAGCGGTCTGCGCGATCTTGGTCAAATCTGGATTCTTACTAGCAGTCAATTCTAGCCGTAGTTCAGGGCACTCAAATGCCCATCGCGGCCACCCCGGAGGAGAACGCGTGGTATTGCAGGAAAAGGCGAGGCGCGCCGCCAGGAGGCCCGCCCGTGCGGCACCCGCCCGCGCTTCCATTCTGCGTGGGACCGTGCAGGTGCTCGGCGAGCTGCTCATCACGGCCGGCATTGTTCTCCTGCTCTTTGTGGGCTGGCAGCTGTGGTGGACCAACATCGAATCCGACGCCAAGCAGAGCGCGGTCATCAAGGAATTCGCCCAGGGGCTCCGCGGTACGGTGCCCGCAGCCCCGGAACCGGACCCCACGGCAGCGCCCGTGGACTATGGCACTCCAGCCGTTTCCCCGGCGCCGGGCCATGCCGGCACCATCGGCATCATGTACATCCCGCGGTTTGGCCCGAACTACACCCGGCCCATTGTGCAGGGCACCTCCGGGGATGTCCTGGATACGCTGGGGCTCGGCCATTACGCCAACACGGCGATGCCGGGCGCCGTCGGGAACTTCGCCGTCGCCGGTCACAGGCAGACCCATGGGGCCGTCCTGGACAACATCCACACCCTTGTTCCGGGGGACAAAATCTACGTCCAGACCAAGGACGGCTATTACATCTATGTCTTTCGCAACAACCAGATTGTGATGCCGTCCCGGACCGATGTCTTGGAACCGGTCCCCACGCGCCCCGGCGTCACTCCCACCGAAAGCTTCCTCACCATGACCAGTTGCAATCCGCGTTTCGGCGCCGAGGAACGTATCATCGCCTACGCGCTGCTGGACAGCTGGCGGCCTGCTTCGGCGGGGCCGCCGGCCGAGATCGCCGCCCAGGTGGCGGCAGCCGTTGGAGGAAACTGAATATGTACGGCTGGATTTTCCGCCACCTTCCGGGCCCCCTCTGGCTGCGGATCATCACGTCGCTGGTTCTCATCTCCGGCGCACTGATCCTGATGGTTCAGTTTCTGTTCCCCTGGATGTCCGGGTTCACCGCATTCACCGACTCAACGATTGGTTCTGCAAGCCAGCCATGACCACAACTAAAATCCTGGTCGTAGACAACTACGACAGCTTCGTTTATACCCTGGTGGGCTACCTCCAGGAGCTCGGCGCCGAGACCACAGTTGTCCGCAATGACGACGTGACCCTCGCTGACGCCATCGAGATGGCCCACACGCGCGACGGCGTCCTCATCTCACCCGGCCCGGGAAACCCAGCGGAGGCGGGTGTGTGCATTGAGCTGATCAAGTGGTGCGGCCAGAACAACAAGCCGATGTTCGGTGTGTGCCTGGGCCATCAGGCCCTGGCTGAAGCCTACGGCGGCACGGTGACCCATGCGCCGGAGCTGATGCACGGCAAGACGTCGCTGGTGGAGCACAACGGCACCAGCGTCTTCGCCGGACTCCCCTCCCCCGTGACAGCGACGCGCTACCACTCGCTGGCAGCGGTAAGGGACACCATTCCCGACGTTCTCGAGATCACCGCGGAAACAGCGACCGGCGTCGTGATGGGCCTGCAGCACCGCACTGCACCGCTGTGCGGCGTGCAGTTCCACCCTGAGTCGGTCCTGACCGAAGGCGGTTACCAGATGCTGGGCAACTGGCTTGAGTCCCTGGGCATGGCGGGGGCCGCCGCCCGTGCCGCTACGCTGAGCCCGCTCATCCAGCACTGACAGGCGCCACCTTCGAACAACGCGGGGTCACTTCCCGCCCATCCCCGAGGGGAACATGGGCGAGAAGTGACCCCGCGTTGTTCCAAGGAGCGGGTTGGAGGCTTAGCCCTTTTTGGTCGCTGTGGGCGTGGCGGTCGGCGTGGCGGTTGGCGTTGGTGTGGGCGGCGGGGCCGGTTCCTTTGCCACCACAATATTGACCGTCTTGCCCTGATCGACGGCGGCGTTCACCGGGTCACTTTGATCTGTGACCCGGCCGGCCTCCACCTGGGAGTTCTCCACTTCCTGGACATTGGGGACCAGACCAAGGTCCTTCAGCGCCGTTTCCGCCTCGGCACGCGTGCGACCGCGCAGTTCTGGCATGGCCACCTTGCCGGTGGAAATCACGATCTCCACCTGGGTGCCCACACCCACCATCTGACCGGGCGCCGGACTGGTGGTAATCACCCTGCCGGCAGGAACGGTGGCGCTGTTAGCGGTGGTGGTGGACGCGGCGCCCTGCAAGCCGTTCTGGCGCAGGATGTCCCGGGCCGCTGCTTCCGTTTGGCCCGGAAGGGTTTCCGGAATCTTGACGGCGCTTGGGCCCTCAGAGATGTTCAGGATCACCTCCGCATTGGGATTAACCGAGGTCCCGGCCACCGGGTCAGTGCCGATGGCCGTCCCGCTGGGTATGGTCTCGTGTTTGTTCCGTTTGATCTGCGGACGCAGGTTGGCACCATAAAGTTCCTGCAGCGCCGCCGATTCCGTCAGCGACGCCACCGCCGGGACCTCCACCTGGGGCGGCGGGGGCGCAGGCCGGTTGACGATGCTGTACAGCCAGAAACCGCCGCCGCCAAGGATCAGCAGGGTGAAGATCACCAGGATAGACATCCACGTACGACGACGGGACTTCTGCCGGGCGGTCCGCTCACGTTCCGGTGCGAAGCCCAGGGGAAGTTCGTCGACATCTGACGGTTCGTGTGCGTCGGCCATGACGGGCAATCTCCCGTCAGTGCGGGTGTCGTCCGCGTTGCGCTGCCGGCCGGTGGGAACATCGTCGAGGAAACCTGCACCGGTGAGCCCGAAGGCCTCTGTCACGGGCGGGCGTTCCGGCGCCGGGACGTGGTCGTTGGGATCGGTGGGGGCTTCGGTTGCGGCCAGTGCGGGCACGGACACGCCCGCCCGCGCGGCGCGCAGCGCACGCCGGAAGGCAGCTGCGTCCTGGAAACGGTCCGTCCGGTTCTTCTGCAACGCCTTGGCCAGGACACTGTCCAAGGCGGCCGAAACCTCCGGGTTCACAGTGCTGGCTGGCTCCGGAATCTCCCTGACGTGCTGGTACGCCACGGAGACGGGGCTGTCACCAACGAAAGGCGGCCGGGCGGTGAGCATTTCGTAGAGCAGGCAGGCAGCCGAGTAGAGGTCGCTGCGCGCATCCACCGTTTCGCCCCGGGCCTGCTCGGGCGAGAGATATTGGGCAGTGCCCACCACGGCCTGGGTCTGCGTCATGGTGGCCGATGAATCGGCGATGGCCCGGGCAATTCCGAAGTCCATGACCTTCACGGAATTGGAGCCTTCGCAGATCATCACATTGGCGGGTTTAATGTCGCGGTGGACGATGCCTGCCTTGTGGCTATATTCGAGTGCAGAGAGCACGCCCAGGCAAAAGTCGATGGCCTGGTCGATGCTGACTTCCTTGGCCCGGATCAGGTCTCGGATGGTCCTGCCTTCGACAAACTCCATCACGATATAGGGCACCCGGACACTGTCGTCCGAGCCATCCTGAACGGTGTGTTCGCCGGTGTCGTAAATAGCCACGATGGAGGGGTGGTTCAGCGCCGCTACGGACTGCGCTTCGCGTTTGAACCGCGCCTGGAACTGCGGATCCCTGGCCATGTCCGGGCGGAGAAGCTTGACGGCGACTGTCCGGCCCAACCTCGTATCGACTCCGCGGTGGACATCCGCCATTCCCCCGCGGCCGATCATTCCGCCGAGTTCGTAGCGGCCGCTCAGGACGCGCTGATTGTCCACCGGGAGGCTGTCCTCCCGGTGCAGCGGAGTGCGGGGTGAGTCATTCACTGTCAGTCAATCCTGACGACTAGGGCCCGCAGGTAGGGGGCAACCCCTGCACCTGGCCGGGGTTACAGCTGGGCAGGGCGGACGTCGGCTCAGCCGAGGCAGCCGGCGAGGACGGCGGAGCGGTCGGCGTAGTGGCGGGGGCAGGAACGGCGTACGTCACGGTCACTTCAGCCCCCTTGGGCACGGTGCCCGTGGGATTGACCTGCAACACCGTTCCCGCAGTGGAAGTACTCTGCTGCGGGATGACCCGCACGGACAGACCCATGGTTTCGAGCGTGCCCTGGACCTGACGGTAGTCCTTCCCGAGGTATGCCGCCGAAATGATGTCCACGGTGCTGGGGGTGGGCGTCGGCGTGGGCGCGTCGGTGGTCCGGCTGGGGGTGGGCGTGGCGGACGCCGAGGTCTTTGTAGGACTGGCGCTGGTGGACGGCGGGTTGCTGGATGCCGAGTTAGTGGTGGTGCTGGCCGGGTTAAAAATCCCCTGCTGCGTCAGGAAGAACCCCACCAGGGCGAACAGTATCAGCACGATCAAGGCGACCAGCGGCCACGTCCAGGGGCTCCGGCCGCGACGCTCGGGCTCATCCGCCCGTTCGTCGTCGTACGTTTCTTCCTCCTGCACCCAGCTGCGCTCCGCAGCAAGGGCATCCGCACGAGAAAGCGTGCTGCCGGCTCCGGTGGCTGTGCCCGCAGCCCCGGCGCCGAGAGCAGCACCGGCGGCAGCGGCACCCAAAACGGGCAGAGCGGACGTTGAGGTTGTGTTGCTGTCCTTCTGCGCGATGACGCCGGTGGGTGCTGTGGCAATGTCCACCGGCGCGGTGATGGGGCCGGTTGTCGCCTCGAAGAGCAGCATGCCGGGAACTGCGGCGTGCGCGGCGTCAATGTCGCCGTTGCGGATGGCCTCGGCGGCTTCGGACAGCTTGATGGCGTTGGCCGGACGGTTCTTGGGGTCCTTGGCCAGCATGGACATCAGCAGTGCGCGGACCGGTTTGGGCAGGGTCTCCGGAAGCGGCGGCGGGGCGTCGTTGACCTGCGCCAGGGCAATGGCGATCTGGGATTCGCCGGAGAACGGCCGGTGCCCGGTGAGGCACTCGTAGCCGATCACGCCGAGTGAGTAGATGTCCGAGGCACCGGTAGCGGTCTGGCCGGTGGCCTGCTCCGGGGCGAGGTACTGGGCGGTTCCCATGACCTGGCCTGTCTGCGTTAACGGGACCTGGTCGGCCAGGCGGGCGATGCCAAAGTCGGTGACCTTGACCCGGCCGTCGGGGGTGATCAGCAGGTTGCCCGGCTTGATGTCGCGGTGGACCAGCCCCTGGGCATGGGCGACGGAAAGCGCGCGGGCGGTCTGCGCCATCATGGACAGCGTCCGGTCAGGTGACAATACCTGCTCGTGCTCGATGATGCTGCTCAGCGGCTGGCCTGGGACGAGCTCCATGACCAGGTACGCGGAGCCCTCCTCCTCGCCGTAGTCGAAGACATTGGCGATGCCGACGTGGTTCAGGAGGGCGGTGTGGCGTGCCTCGGCGCGGAACCTCTGGAGAAATCCGGGGTCACCGGTGTATTCCTCCTTGAGTACTTTGATGGCGACAATCCGGCCCAGGACCTGGTCCTTGGCCTTCCAGACCTCTCCCATCCCGCCGATCGCAATCCGCGTGGTCAGCTGGAATCTGCCGCCGAGGGTGATTCCCGTTGTAGGCCTCACTTATTCAACACCGCCTCAAAAATCTTCTTCGCGTTCGGACTGGTTAGCTGTGCACCGGTGGTGATGTCTACGCCCTCCATGGCAATGGTGACAGTCACCTCCGGGTTGTTCGCGGGGGCAAACCCGGTGAACCAGGAGTTGTTAAGGCCGTTCCCCAGTTCAGCGGTTCCGGTTTTGCCGGCCACCTGAACACCGGGGACGGCCGCGCCGCGGGCGATGCCCTGGCTCACCACGCTGGTCATCCATTCGGTGATCTGCCGGGCAATCTCCGGCGTGGTGGAAGTCCGGAGCGCTTCAGGCTTGGGTTCGTCAATGACGCGAAGGTCCGGGGACCGCACGGTTTTGACCAGGCTGGGGCTCATCTGGACGCCGTTGTTGGCGATGGCGGCGGTCATCATTGCGATCTGCAGCGGCGTGGCTCGCACGTCCTTCTGGCCAATGGCGGACTGGGCCAGGCCTGGCCCGTCCAGATCATCGGGGAAGCCGTTGCCCTTGGCGTAGGCGAGCTTGAGCTGATCGCCCAGTACCTCGCCGAAGCCGAACTTTGCCGCCTGCTCGGCGATGGCGTCGCGGCCCAGGTCGAGGGCGATGCTGGCGAACGGCGTATTGCAGGACTGCTGCAGGGCGAAGGCAAAGCTGGCCGTCTCCCGGGTGTAGCAGTTGCCCCCGGCGTAGTTCGGCAATTTGTACTGGATCCCCGGGAACGGCATCTCGGCCGGGTTGGGGAGCGCACTGTCCTTGTTGTACTTCCCGGAAGCGAGGGCCGCAGCGGTATCTACCAGCTTGAAAACTGACCCCGGAGCGAGCAGCTCGCCCGTGGGTCCGCTGACATTCTGGTTCAGGTTGATGCCGGGGACCTTGACCAGCTCATTGATGTTGGTGGTTTCGGCGTTCGGGTCCTGGGTGGCGACCAGGTTGGGGTCATAGGACGGCTTGGACACCATGGCCAGGATCGCGCCGGTCTTGGGGTTGGTGACCACAATGGAACCTCGCTGGCCGTCCGGAATGAGGTCGTAGGCAAGCTTCTGGATAGCGGGATCGATGGTGAGTTCCACCGAAGCCCCCTTCGGCTGGCTGCCCAGGAAGAGCTGGCCGATCCGGTCGAAGAACTGCTGGTCTGAGCTGCCAGCCAACTGGGCGTTCATCGCAACTTCCAGGCCGGTGGCACCATAGTTCTTCGAGAAGTAGCCCGTGATGCCTGCATACAGTGCCGGCTGCGCGTAGGTCCGCTGGAACTTGCAGACCTCTGAGGTGCCTTCCACCGATTCGGCGACAGGGTTTCCGCCCACGATGATGGTGCCGCGGTCGTTGCAGTAATTCTGCAGAATGGCGCGCTGGTTCAGGGGGTGGTCCTTGAGGTCATCCGCGCCCACCACCTGGACGAAGCTGATAGCGCCGAAGATCAATGCAAACATGGCGATCGCCGCCACCCAGGAATTACGGATTGCCTGGTTCACGCTTGTTTCACCGCCTCGGTGGGAGTATCAATTCCCGCAGATTCCGCAGCGCCGCCGGGAGGAAGTGGCGTGGTGTCCACCGGACCCCGCGCAGTATGGGAAATCAGCAGGAGCAGGCCCACGATGATCCAGTTGGCCAGCAGCGACGAACCACCGGCGGCGAGGAACGGCGTGGTCAAACCGGTCAACGGAATCAGCCGTGTGACTCCGCCGATCACCACGAAGCACTGAAGGGCGATGGCGAAGGAAAGCCCGCAGGCCAGCAGTTTTCCGAAGGCATCCCGGGTGCCGAGCGCCGCCCGGAACCCTCGTGTGAACAGCAGCACGTACATCAGCACCACGGCGAACAGTCCGGTCAGGCCCAGCTCCTCGCCGATGGACGCGATGATCATATCGCTGTTGGCGAAGGGGACCAGGTCCGGCCGGCCCTGGCCCAGGCCGGTACCCACCAGGCCGCCGTTTGCCATGCCGAAGAGTCCCTCGATGACTTGCCGGCTGCCGGTCTCGTAAACTTCCGGGCTGAAGGCGTTAATCCAGCCGTAGATGCGTACTTCGACATGGGAAAACACTTGGGCTGCCACGAATCCGCCGCCCAAGATCAAGGCCACGCCGATCACTACCCAGCTGATACGGCTGGTTGCCACGTAGATCATCACGATGAACAGGCCGAAGAAAAGCACGGAAGACCCGAGGTCGCGCTGGAAGATCAACACACCGATGCTCACCAGCCAGGCGGTGATCATGGGCCCCATGTCCTTGAACCGGGGGAACTGCAGCGGGCCGATCTTGCGGCCGGCCAACAGTATGAGGTCGCGGTTGGAGGACAGATAACCGGCGAAGAATATAGCGAGGGTGATCTTGGCAATCTCACCCGGCTGGAAGGTCAAGGGGCCCATCCGGATCCAGACCCGGGCGCCCAGGATTTCGCCGGCGGAGATGCCGGGCACCAGCGGAAGAATGAGCAGGAGCGCGCTCACGGCCAGTGAAATGAAGGTGAAGCGGCGGAGCACCCGGTGGTCCTTGAGGAACCAGATCACGCCGATGGCCACCGCCATGGCGATCAGGGTCCAGCGGAGCTGGTTGTTGCCGGTGTCTTCCCCGGGGGCGTCGAGTCGGTGGATCATGGCAAGACCCAAGCCGTTAAGTGCAACAACCAACGGAAGTATTACCGGATCGGCATATTTAGCCCGGATCCGCAGAACCACGTGGAAGAACAGGGCTGCCGCCGCGAGGAGGCTGGACTGGAACCAGAAATCGGAGTCGAACGCCTTCTCCTGGTCAACGCCCACCAACATGTTGGCGCCGATGCCCACAGACAGGGCGAGGATCAGCAGCAACAGTTCCACGTTGCGCCGGGGTTTGGGTATGGTGCTGAGCTGGCTCACTGGCCTCCCTCGCAAGCGGTAGTGGGGCTGGGCGAGGCGGACAGGGACGGCGCCGCAGCAGGAGCGGCCGGGTCCGACGATGGGGCAGGCGCGGTGGGTGTTGCAGCCGGCGCAGTTGTTGGGGCCGGAGCGGGCGACGGGGTCAGGCACTCATCCGGCGGGGCAATGGTACCGGTGCCTTCGAGGTTCTTCACGATCCGCTGGGCGTCGTAGAGATCGCGCGCGGGAACTGTCTGCCGGACGCGCTGCTGGGAGAACTGGGGCAAGGAATCCATCTGGATCTCTGTTACGGCTTCGAGGGTGGAAAGCTGGATGGGACCAAGCCGCTGCGATACACCGTTATAGATGGCCACGCGGGAATCGTATTCCCCGATGTAATAGCGGGTCTGGGTCCAGGCGTAGCCGAGCCAGAGGCCAACCGTCAGCACCACCAGCACGGATGCGGCGATGGACATGGTGACCCAGCGGCGGGGTTTCGGCCGCCCCAGGGCGGCGTCATCCGCCTCCGCCACGGGGGCGTCGGCCTTGTGCGTCAGGACGGTGGCGGCCCGCCTGGCCACGGTGCGGCCGGCAATGGTGGGAATGGAGCCGGACTCAGCCGCGGTGGCCGCAGCTCCGACAAGTTCGTGCGGGCGCGATGCGAGTTCCTGCCGCAGGACTTCGGCCGAAAGGTGCTCGCCGAGATGGGGGTCGGTGGAGGGCGCGGGTTCCGCGGCCACTGGCCTTTCGAGGGCTTTGCCGGCTGCGGGGTTTTTGACGTCGGATGCCACTGGGCCCGGTGAAATGCTGGCCGCTTCGCTGTCAGCGGCAGGGGCTTCGGTGACCAGCTGCGAGGGGACGATCTCGACGGCGGCGGTACTGACGTCGTCGGGCGTTTCCTCGGTGATTTCGACCATGACGACGGTGACGTTGTCCGGTGAGCCGGCTTCAAGCGTGAGGTTCACCAGGGTTTCGACGCACTCGCGGAGGTCCTTTGTCTCACGGACCGTCCGCTCCACCACGTGTCCGGCCACGTAGTTGAGCCCGTCGGAACAGAGCAGCCAGCGCTCCCCGGGCTGGACGTCCAGGGTGTCCAGATCCAGCTCGGGGCTGGCGTCGACGTCGCCCAGGACGCGCATAAGGACGTTTTTGTGTGGGTGGGTTTCGGCTTCTTCGGGGCGGAGCCGCCCCTCATCGATCAGCCGCTGGACGAACGTGTGGTCAATGCTGATTTGTGCGAATTCGCCGTCACGCAGGCGGTAGGCCCGGGAGTCTCCGATGTGCGCGAAGTGTAGCTTGCCTTCGGCCAAAAGCAGGGACGTAACGGTGGTGCCCATGCCGGCCAGCTTCGGGTTGATGTGCACCAGCTCGGAGAGCAGGGAGTTGGCCGTCTGGATTTCGTCGGCGAGGACCGTGCCGGCATCGCCGTCGTGGTCGTCGTGGTCCAGGTGCAGCATGTCCAACACGGTGGCGGCAGAGGCGACATCGCCGCCCGCGTGGCCGCCCATTCCGTCCGCGACCACTGCCAAATGGCGGCCGACGTACGCCGAGTCATCATTTTTGGCACGGATGCGTCCCACGTCCGAGCGCGCCGCATAGCGCATGATGAGGGGCCGCTGGACGGGCGTGGCCTCGCCGGCGGGAAGATCAGCGGCCATTGCTATGGCCTCAATTCGATGACCGTCTTGCCGATTCTCACGGGTACGCCAAGCTCAACGGGCAGGGCCCGGGTAAGTTGCTGGTCGGCCAGGTACGTGCCGTTGGTGGAGCCCAGGTCCTCGATAAACCAGCGGCTGCCCTGCGGGAACAGCCGCGCGTGGCGGCCGGAGGCATAGTCGTCCTCGAGAATCAGCGTGGCTTCCTGCGCGCGGCCCAACAGGATGGGGCTGGCGGCCAGGGGGATGGTGGTTCCCTTGAGCGGGCCTTCTGTGACCACCAGTTGGTGGGCCTGCTGCTTGAGGGTCTGCGGCGGAGCCTCGGCCAGACCTGGATTCTTGCGGACCTGGCGGGCGGTCGGAGTGCCGGCGGCAGCTTTGCGGCCCACCATCAGGTCCCGGCGCATGGCCGAAACTATGCTGAAGATGAGGACCCAAAGCAGGATCAGGAAGCCAAACCGCAGCGCAGTGATGGTCAGGTCGCTCATGGGCGGCCCCCAGGGTTGGCGGGAAGCAGGCGGAAGATGATCTTAGTCCGTCCCATCGTGATGGTGGAGCCGTCGGTCAGTTCGGTGCTGTCCGCCACCTTGTGGCCATTGACGTAACTGCCGTTGGTGGAGCCGAGGTCCACGGCGCTGGTGACACCGTTGGTGGTGCGGATCTCGAGGTGGCGGCGCGAGACGCCGGTGTCGTCAACCAGGATGTCAGCCTCGGAAGACCGGCCCAGGACGATGGATGGGGCATTGAGGGAGTAGCGCTGGCCGTCGATATCCAGGACGGGCTGCAGCCGCAGGGGCGGGCGGCCGGGGGCCGCCGGCAGGTTGGGCCTGCCCGACGCGACGCCGGGGCCGGCTTTGGACTTCTCGGTGGAGGAGACGATCTCGAAGTCGCCTGCGCGCAGCTCCTCGGACCGGCGGAAGGAGATCCGTACCGAGCCCTGCAGGGTGTAGCCCTGGCTGCGGACGTGGTTGATGACGACGTCGCAGAGTTCTTCGGCCAGTGGCGTGCCCCATTCCTGCGCCCTCGTGAAGTCGTCATCACTGAGCTGGACGTCGAAGACGTTCGGGGCCAGCGTGCGGCCGGCGGCGATCGTGAGGGCTTTGTTGTCCACCTCGCGGCGGAGGCGGCTGGCGATTTCCACAGGTTCCACCTGGGCGCGCGAACCGGTGGAGAAGACACCGCGGACGGCCTTTTCAATACCGCGCTCGACCTTGTCCAGCAATCCCATGGCCCTTCTCCTTTCCCCCCCGCTGCGGGGCAGTTTTCGTTCCGGAACTCGACCAACTACGCAGTTCAGAACCCAGTGGCCTGCCTGGCAGTGGCAGGCACTACTACATCAGATACTACTGGGAAGGCCTGTAAATGACCTTAATCCGCAACGGCCGGGCCGCCGGAAAAGTTCGTTCCGGGACCCGGGAAGGCGCACTTCCGGCGGGGAATTTGATCGCGTCCGGAGCTCAATTGGTGTTTTGCCGCCGATGTCCGTTATGCTTGATCTCGCTGCTTTTACACGGTTGCGGATCCGGGAAACCGGCCGTTATTCATGGAAGAGAAGTTGCGCGCGAGTGGCGGAACGGCAGACGCGCTGGCTTCAGGTGCCAGTGTCCGAAAGGGCGTGGGGGTTCAAATCCCCCCTCGCGCACGCAAATACAGAAAAGCCCCGGTCTTAGGATTGGGGCTTTTCTGCGTCTGGGCTCCATCCCGGGCGAAGCCCGGGATCCGTGCCGGGTGGCAGCGGCTCTACTTCCTTAACGCCCCGAAGCCCACAATAAGGGCCTCAAGCCCCAGGCTGAACGCCACGTCCGCAGGTTTCTCGTGCCCCTGCGCGGCGAGGCTCCGGACTGCTCCCGTGAAGCTTGGCGTCGATTCGGCCATCCGGCCGGATTCGAAAATGTCGGCGGGGGCGGTGACGTCGTAAGCGGATCCGAAGATGAATGATTCCAGGGCCACGATGGCGGACACGATCCGCTCCTCCGGGAAGCCGGCTGTCCGGAATCCGGCGCTGACGGTCTCATACATGGCGAGGGTCTGGGGTGCGTCCGTCACGGGAAGTACTGCGATGACGGGAATCAGGGGCGTGTGCTCTGCGAAGACATCCCGGTAACTCCAGGCCCATTTCCGCACTGCCGACTCCCAGGGCTCCGCTGCGAACGCAGTCACGTCCACCAGGGCAGCCAGGTGGTCTTCCACGAGCAGGAGCACGTCCCGCTTGGACTCCACATGGTTATAGAGGGCCGACGGCGCTACGTGCAGTGAGCGGGCCAGTGCGGCCATGGTGAGGCCGTCGTAGCCGTTCTTGCCGATGAGCCGCAGGGCTGCAGCGGTGATGCCCGCAAGGTCCAGGACAGCTGCGGCGGGCCGCCCAGCGCGACGCCGCAACGCACCGGTTTTCGGTGCGGGGTCGTGCTCCTTGATGCTGAGTGAATCGGCTGGTGATGCCGGCATTGCTGGCCTTTCTGCGGGCAGTATCCCCAGCATTATTCCACCGGTCTCTTCCTCGCGGGCCGCGCAACAGCTATAGTTCTACTAAATGAATGGCATTCATTTAGTGGTTTGCATCACTTACGTGGCCACAGAGAGGACATCATGCTGAATCTTGACCGCGACGTTGTAATCGTCGGCGCTGGACCGTCCGGGCTCACCGCTGCCCGCGAGCTGAAGAGGGCCGGCCTCAGCGTGGCAGTGCTGGAAGCACGGGACCGCGTGGGCGGCCGGACCTGGACCGACACTATTGACGGGGCCATGTTGGAAATCGGTGGCCAGTGGGTCTCCCCGGACCAGACTGCACTGCTGGAGCTTCTGGACGAGCTCGGCCTGAAGACATACTCCCGCTACCGTGAGGGTGAATCCGTCTATGTCGGCGCCGACGGCACGAAGACCCGCTACACCGGCGATTCCTTCCCTGTCAGCGGAGACACCGGGGCGGAAATGGACAAGCTGATCGGCATTCTGGACGGCCTCGCCGCGGAAATCGGCGCCACCGAACCCTGGGCGCACCCCAAGGCCCGTGAACTGGACACCATTTCCTTCCACCACTGGCTGCGCGCCAATTCGGCCGACGAGGAGGCGTGCAACAACATTGGCCTTTTCATCGCCGGCGGCATGCTCACCAAGCCCGCACACGCCTTCTCGGCGCTGCAGGCGGTCCTGATGGCAGCCTCCGCCGGGTCCTTCAGTCACCTCACGGACGAGGACTTCATCCTGGACAAGCGGGTCATCGGCGGGATGCAGCAGGTGTCCCTGCTGCAGGCAGCGGAACTGGGTGCCGACGTCGTACTTAACAGTCCGGTGCGCACCGTCCACTGGGGGGATGACGGTGAAGACGGGCATCGCGTCAGTGTCGTTTCGGAGCGTGCCACCGTGAATGCGCGCTTTGTGATCATGGCCGTGCCGCCGAACCTCTACTCGCGCGTCTCTTTTGACCCGCCGCTTCCGCGGCGGCAGCACCAGATGCACCAGCACCAGTCACTGGGCCTGGTCATCAAGGTCCACGCCGTCTACAGCACGCCGTTCTGGCGTGAAGACGGACTCTCCGGCACTGGCTTCGGTGCCGGGTCGCTGGTCCAGGAGGTCTACGACAACACGAACCACGCTGATTCGCGCGGAACCCTGGTGGGCTTCATCTCGGACGAAAAGGCCGACGCCGTCTTCGAGTTGAGTGCCGCCGAACGGAAGCGCGTGGTGCTGGAGTCCATTGCCGGCTTCCTGGGGGATAAGGCCCTGGCACCAGAGGTCTACTACGAATCCGACTGGGGCTCCGAAGAATGGACCCGGGGCGCGTACGCAGCCAGCTACGATCTGGGCGGCCTGCACCGTTACGGCAAGGACCAGCACACCCCCGTGGGCCCGATCTACTGGTGCTCCTCAGACCTGGCTGCGGAGGGCTACCAGCATGTTGACGGGGCCGTCCGCATGGGCCGGCGCACGGCGGCGCGCATCGCTGCTGCGGCGGGTGTTGCAGCCAATGCGGGCGCATCCGGTGCGGAACATATGGCCGCCGTCGACTGATAGCAGCACCAGCTCCAATCCATTCAGCGTCGAATGAACTACGAGAGGCAAGGCCGTGATTCCCAAAGAAGTGACAGTACAGACAGCCAGCGGAGTGGACAATAGCCTGGCTGAAAAGGGCCTGAGCGGGAAGGGCCTGAAGGCCGGAGCGGTGGGGCTGGTGGGCGCCGTCGTGATCGGGGTTTCCTGTATCGCGCCTGCATACACGCTGACCGCGGCGCTGGGGCCAACGGTATCGGAGGTGGGGGTTCAGCTGCCGGCGATCTTCCTGGTGGGCTTTATCCCCATGATTCTGGTGGCGTTCGGCTACCGGGAACTGAACAATGCCATGCCCGACGCCGGGACCTCGTTCACGTGGGCATCGCGCGCCTTTGGTCCGTGGATCGGTTGGATGGGGGGCTGGGGGCTGATTGCGGCCACCATCATTGTGCTGTCCAATCTGGCGGCTGTCGCCGTCGACTTCTTCTATCTCATGCTGGCCCAACTGTTCGGGAACCCGGAACTGGGCGAGCTGAGCAAGAACCTGCCGCTGAACATCGCCACCACATTGGTGTTCATCGCTCTGGCTTGCTGGATTTCCTATCGGGGCATGGAAGCCACCAAGGGCGTGCAGTATGTACTGGTGGCGTTCCAGCTGCTGGTGTTGGGCTGGTTTGCCGTGGCTGCCTTCAGTCACGTGGCCAACGGAACAGCCTTTGACGCGATCGCCATTACACCGGACTGGTTTAACCCGTTCGCAGTAGGATCATTCTCAGCCTTTGCCGCCGGCGTTTCGCTCTCCATCTTCATCTACTGGGGCTGGGACGTCACCCTGACCATGAACGAGGAAACCAGGAATCCGGAGAAGACTCCGGGGCGGGCGGCAACTGTCACCGTGGTGGTGATTGTGGCGATTTACATGACCGTTGCGCTGGCAACCCTGTCCTTTGCGGGAGTGGGCGAAACGGGCCTGGGCGCCGGGAATCCGGACAACCAGTCGAGCATCTTCGCCGTCCTCTCCGGGCCGGTCATGGGACCGTTCGCCATCCTGATGTCGTTGGCCATCCTGAGCAGTTCGGCCGCGTCGCTGCAGTCCACGTTTGTGTCGCCGGCTCGGACCATGCTGTCGATGGGCCACTACAAGGCACTCCCGGCCACCTTCGGCAAGGTCAGTCCGCGCTTCAAATCCCCGAGCTACGCCACGATCGCCGCGGGCGTTGCCGCCGCAGCCTTCTACGTCATCACGCGGACCACCTCGGAAAACGCACTCTGGGACACCATCACGGCATTGGGCATGATGATCTGCTTCTACTACGGCATCACAGCCCTGGCATGCGTCTGGTTCTTCCGGGCGCAGGCAGTCAGCAACGGCCGCGCCTTCTTCTTCAAGTTCCTGTCGCCGCTGCTGGGCGGTGTCATCCTGCTGGTGATGTTCTTCAAAACCGCGTTCGATTCCATGGACCCCGGGTACGGCTCCGGATCATCGGTGGGCGGTGTGGGGATGGTGTTCATCCTGGGCATGGGTGTCATCCTGCTGGGCGTGATGCTCATGCTGGTGATGTCCCGGCTGCGGCCCGAATTCTTCAAAGGGCAGGTTCTCGCGCGCGGAAACCGAGCGCCCGCCTAGAAGGCTAAGTCGGCGAAGCCGTGATTTTTGGGTCGTGTTTTGGGTGGCTGGGTCAGATTCGTGTTTTAGGCGGCCAGTCCCGTGGCGTGGGTGAGGTTGTCGATCGCGGTTTGGTAGGCGCGAGTGGCGGCCCGCAGCCTCGTTGGTACCGGGGTTTGTAGGTCGGCCAGGCCGGTGGGGAGCAGTCGGTCGTGAACGGCGCTGATGAACATGGCGGTGGAAAGGCCGGTGTCGGTGACCCGGTAGCGGTGGGAGTGTGGGATGCGTTCGATGAGGCCGTGGTGGCGGAGTCGG